>NZ_JACLIC010000070.1:0-513 GCF_019748695.1 Paenibacillus cucumis (ex Kampfer et al. 2016)
CGTACCGTTCACCGCATACCACGTCGCATATACTGTGGCTTCCGTCGGTCCATACAGATTCACCAGTTGCACACCCGGGAGCTGCTGACGAAAGCGTAACGCCACTTCTGGCAATAGCTCTTCTCCACCAGTGAACACATACTTCAGCCCTTCAGTTCTTCCTCCGCCAAGTTCCAGGAAAATTCGCAACATGGAGGATACAAAATGCATGTGCGTAACGCCATAACTCCGGACGGCAGCCATGATCGCCTGCGGATCCTTCTCTGCCCCTTCTGGCAATACGACCATCCTGCCTCCCTCGCCCAGCATCCATCCAAACAGTTCGGCTACAGAAGGGTCGAAAGTATAAGCAGTTTTGAGCATATAGGCATCACCGGGCTCGATCGGGTATTTCGCCTGTGTTCCCTCCAGCAGGTTCATCACCTGTCCCTGCTCCACCATTACCCCTTTGGGTTTTCCGGTGGAACCCGAGGTATAGAGAACATACGCCAGATCATGCGTCTGGATCGACAG
>NZ_JACLIC010000071.1:0-492 GCF_019748695.1 Paenibacillus cucumis (ex Kampfer et al. 2016)
CGTCGCATATACTGTGGCTTCCGTCGGTCCATACAGATTCACCAGTTGCACACCCGGGAGCTGCTGACGAAAGCGTAACGCCACTTCTGGCAGTAACTCTTCTCCTGCTGCAAATGCGTATTTCAGCCCTTGCGATTTCCCCCCGTCCAGCTCCAGAAAGGCCCCCAGCATGGACGGTACAAAGTTCACATGCGTTACGCCATGGCTCCGGATGGCAGCCGTAATCGCTTGCGGATCCTTCTCTGCCCCTTCCGGCAACACGACCATCCTGCCTCCCTCGCCCAGCATCCATCCATACAGCTCTGTCACCGATACATCAAAGGTATACGCTGTCTTGAGCATATAGGCATCTCCGGGCTCGATCGGGTATTTCCCCTGCATGCCCTCCAGCAGGTTCATCACCTGTCCCTGCTCCACCATTACCCCTTTGGGTTTTCCGGTGGAACCCGAGGTATAGAGGACATACGCCAGATCATGCGTCTGGATCGACAG
>NZ_JACLIC010000072.1:0-1081 GCF_019748695.1 Paenibacillus cucumis (ex Kampfer et al. 2016)
TGACGGATTGTCAAGCCAAGTGCGACAGTTCCTCTGAAAAGGATTCGTGAGCGGTTCTCCAGCTCAGGCATTTACGTGGTCTGTGATTGATCAAGTCCAGAGCGTTTTCTAGAGCCTCATCCGTGATTTGGGCAAAATCGGTCCCTTTGGGAAAAAACTCTCGCAGGAGGCCATTGGCATTTTCATTCGAGCCGCGTTGCCAGGAGGAATAGGGATCTGCAAAATATACCTGCACGCCATGAACGGCTTCCAGGCTGGTGTAACAGGCGAATTCCTTGCCACGGTCCGCGGTAGCGGTTTGAAACGCTCGGGCAGGATACTGCGAAGCCGCTACTCCAAAGGCAATCTCCATGGACAACGCAGTACGATCAGGCATACGAATCGCGGTATACAAGCGGGTCTTTCGTTCGATGAACGTGGCTACGCAGCCCTTGCTTTTCCCACGACCTGAAACCACCGTATCCAGTTCCCAATGGCCGAAGGTCTCCCGGTGACGAACCTCTTTCGGACGTTGAGAGATGGGCTTGCCCACAGCAAACTTGCCGCGTGTCTCTGCTGGCTTCTGCCGTTTCCCTTTGTGTCTGAGGATGGCAAGCACACCTTTCACCAGACGGCCGGTATAAAGCCAACGATAGATCGTTTTAAAACATACCATGGATTGACCCTCCTGACGCAATCGCTCTACGATCTGCTCTGGAGACCAGGTTGCGTGGAGCTTATCTTCAATGCGACTCGCCAGTTCTGAATTCCACTTCCCTGCGGAAACGGAGGCCTTACGGCGCTGGACATAGCCCTCTTGAGCGTTCTCCACGGCGTAGGGGTGTTCTACTGTATTTCGGCGGAGTTCCCGGCTAATGGTGGAATGATGTCTGCCAAGTTCTTTGGCAATCGCTCGGGTACTTCTCCCCTGCCGATGGAGGATTTCTAGCTTGCTGCGCTCAATTATGCTAAGATGTGTGTAGCTCATGGTGGATTCTCCTTGTGTGAATGTGGTGTAGGAACCTTCATTCTACACGAATCCGGCCATGGGCCATTTTTTATTTATTTCCAGTAGGTGTCGCACTTCATATTACAATCCGTC
>NZ_JACLIC010000073.1:0-298 GCF_019748695.1 Paenibacillus cucumis (ex Kampfer et al. 2016)
ATTGTTTTCTCTTCCTCAGGGTACTTAGATGTTTCAGTTCCCCTGGTATGCCTCTACTTGCCCTATGTATTCAGTTAAGAGTAACTGGATATTACCCCAGCTGGGTTTCCCCATTCGGACATCCCCGGATCAAAGCTTGCTTACAGCTCCCCGAGGCAGTTTCGTTGTTCGCCACGTCCTTCATCGGCTCCTAGCGCCTAGGCATCCTCCGTGTGCTCTTAGTAGCTTAACCAGGTCGCTCGTGTTCGAGCTGTCACTTCCCTTGGTTTGCTTGCGCAAAGCCAAAAGTCGTTCCATT
>NZ_JACLIC010000074.1:0-359 GCF_019748695.1 Paenibacillus cucumis (ex Kampfer et al. 2016)
ATGTATTCAGTTAGGTGTAACTGGAAATTACCCCAGCTGGGTTTCCCCATTCGGACATCCCCGGATCAAAGCTTGCTTACAGCTCCCCGAGGCAGTTTCGTTGTTCGCCACGTCCTTCATCGGCTCCTAGCGCCTAGGCATCCTCCGTGTGCTCTTAGTAGCTTAACCCTATGCTCCGGTTTCGTTTGCTCGCTCCCCTTGTTTTGGACTACGTCCAAAGCCAAAAGTCGCTCCCACCCGATACCATCGCAATTGCATTATCTACCGTTTTTATTGAAACTTGTTATACACAAGTTCAGCTAAAAAGGAATGTTCTAATTCGCGTTTGTTTCGTTTCGATATCTAGTTTTCAAAGAACA
>NZ_JACLIC010000075.1:0-327 GCF_019748695.1 Paenibacillus cucumis (ex Kampfer et al. 2016)
TTCACGTGCCCCGCACTACTCGGGATCCGTCTCGGAGGGAACAGACTTTCAATTACAGGGCTTTTACCTTCTTTGGCGGGCCTTTCCAGACCTCTTCGCTTAACCGGTTCCTTTGTAACTCCATGTGAGACGTCCCACAACCCCAAAGAGCAAGCTCTTTGGTTTGGGCTTCTCCGCGTTCGCTCGCCGCTACTGACGGAATCACTATTGTTTTCTCTTCCTCAGGGTACTTAGATGTTTCAGTTCCCCTGGTATGCCTCTACATAACCTATGTATTCAGTTATGAGTAACTGGATATTACCCCAGCTGGGTTTCCCCATTCGGACA
>NZ_JACLIC010000076.1:0-218 GCF_019748695.1 Paenibacillus cucumis (ex Kampfer et al. 2016)
TCCAGCATGCCGCGACTTTCGCTGGCATAGCTGCTGCTTGCAGTACGCTCACGGTCGTTCACGTTACTGTTGCGTTCGGATTGAGCCATTGTTGCACTCTCTCCTTCCGCTTTCGCGTTCAGACCCAGATCCAGCATGCCGCGACTTTCGCTGGCATAGCTGCTGCTTGCAGTACGCTCACGGTCATTCACGTTACTGTTGCGTTCGGATTGAGCCAT
>NZ_JACLIC010000077.1:0-454 GCF_019748695.1 Paenibacillus cucumis (ex Kampfer et al. 2016)
GTACGGAGGCACTTGCGCGTGAAATTGCCAGACTTCATGGTACCGAGCCAGGTGATGAGATTGCAGGAGCTACCCCGGACATCCAGTGGCAAGATTGATCGTAGCGCACTTCCGATCCCGCAGCGGGAGGCCATTCACTCCGAAGAGCTCCCCTACAACCAAGTGGAGGCTGCCATTGCGGAAATTTGGAAGGAAGCCCTGTCCATGGAACGGATCGGGCGCGGTGAAAACTTTTTTGAACTGGGGGGGAACTCCTTAAAAGTAATCACGATGTTAGGGAAGATTAATCAAACGTTTGGGGTAGAGATGGCCATTCGGCAATTTTTTGGGTCCCCGACCATTCAGGAGACCGCGGCGGCAGTTCAGGCCGCCGGTGGTGGAAGTGGGGATTATGAAGAAATCCCGTTGTCTGAGCCGCGGGAAACGTATCCCCTCACTTCTTCGCAGCAACGGA
>NZ_JACLIC010000078.1:0-850 GCF_019748695.1 Paenibacillus cucumis (ex Kampfer et al. 2016)
GTGTGGCTCGTGGATACGTAAATCGTCCGGAGTTGACAGCTGAGCGATTTGTCGATAATCCGTATGAACCTGGAGAGCGGATGTACCGGACAGGAGATCTTGTCCGATGGATGCCTGATGGAAACCTGGAGTATCTTGGACGAATGGATCATCAAGTTAAAATTCGAGGTTACCGTATTGAGACGGGTGAATTAGAAGCAGTACTGCTCAGTCATCCGGCAATTCGGGAAGTGGCTGTTATTGCCCGCGAGGATCACGAGGGACAAAAATATCTGTGTGCGTATGTATCGGGTGAGTCTGAAGTGGTTGCGGAAGAGCTAAAAGAATATATGAGTTATAAGGTGCCGAGCTATATGGTACCCGCGTACTTTATCTGGCTTGAACGATTGCCGCTGACGCCAAACGGAAAAATAAACCAGAGTGTGCTCCCAGAGCCAAGCGGTGTGGAGGAAAGCGCGTATGTAACACCACGAGATGAAATTGAGCTTAAGCTGGTAGAAATCTGGCAAGAAGTGCTGGGGGTAGAACGTGTTGGAATTCAGGATTCTTTCTTTGATCTGGGTGGTCATTCCTTAAAAGCGACACGCCTCATTTTTAGAATGCATCAGCATTTGGGGGTGGACATGCCCTTGAACGAGGTGTTTCGCGCATCCACGGTGGAGCAACAAGCCGTATACATCCGTCAAGCCGCAAAACTGCGTTACGAGAGGATTGAAACCGCCGAGCCGCGGGAAACGTATCCCCTCACTTCTTCGCAGCAACGGATGCTCGTCCTGCATCAGCTGGATCAGGACTCGCTGGGCTATAACATGCCGGTAGCCCTGGAGCTGACAGGGGGCGTAGATCGGCA
>NZ_JACLIC010000079.1:0-467 GCF_019748695.1 Paenibacillus cucumis (ex Kampfer et al. 2016)
GTCTGGCAATTTCACGCGCAAGTGCCTCCGTACCTCGGCTTCCTCCACCTCTTTGCTCGATACGTAGTAGCCATACAGGGTGTCTTCCCGCACCTCCGCGGCCGACTCTTCGATCTCCGGCAATTCCAGCAGCACCGACTCCACTTCACCCAGTTCGATCCGGTACCCCCGGATTTTCACCTGCCGGTCCATCCGTCCCAGGTAACCGAGGCTGCCATCGGGTAACCAGCGCGCCAGGTCTCCGGTTCGGTAATACCGTTCTCCCAACGCTCCCGTGATGAAGCGCTCCGCCGTTAATTCGGGCAGGTTGCGATACCCTCGCGCTACTCCGCGCCCCGCAATGCATAGTTCCCCGGGCACGCCTTCGCCCTGTAAACGTCCGTCTTTATCTACAATTCGTACCTGTACCTGAGGCAGTGCCTCACCGATGGGTATTCGTCCTGTTTCCGTACCGTTCACCGCATACC
>NZ_JACLIC010000008.1:0-25616 GCF_019748695.1 Paenibacillus cucumis (ex Kampfer et al. 2016)
TAGCTAGTGTCCAATATTAAGGGGTTGAACCGTTATTTCTCTAAAAACACATGCTCAACGCCCAATTTCGTATCTATTTCTCTAAATAAGCTTTCCTGTGATCGTTAGAATATAAAACCTGCTAATATCACCCAAATAACGTTTCTGGAGATCGTTAGATTTTAGAATCCACGAAAATGAACCAAATATCATCAGGCGTGGTCACTAGAACCGGTTACGGTTTGGGTTATCCCATTAATAATGCTTTCTGCATGTACAATAATAAGAGTATGCAACACGCAAAGGGACGAAGCATGAACAGCCTCGTCCCTTTTGTTATTCTCATACATCGTTTGTTATTCCGGCTATGTGACGAGACACCAGCTCATCCCTCATATCCTTAAAGGTTCAGTTTCAGCTACGTCAAGTCCCGTCAGATTGCGTCATATATAGAATTGCATCTATTTAATCAATCGTGACAGGAAGCTCGCCCTTGAACGGGATCTGTCCCATCATCGCTTTCGCTGCACTACTCATCGCGAGAGGCCGGCTCTCATATGCCGCGATATAAGTCTGCACATCCGGCAACTTCTGTAGGTCGTACGGGCTGCGAAGTGCGGTTACAGCCAGTGGTTTGCCAAGTTGCTGAAGCCAGCCGATCAACCGGCATTGCGGGTCACCGGAAGGGCTGCCTGCATTATGAGTGCCGATCACGATCTGCCCAACATCCACCGCTTCTGCGGCTTGAAGCAAACGAGCCGAGGATAGCGCAATTTCATCCGCTGCTACCCTCATATCCACTACTTCCAAACCTTGAGCTGACAAAGCCGCTCCGAGTGTTGCCCCACCATCCAACTGTTCATCCGCAATGCTTGTCACTTCTGCGGCAACCGTAATGACAAGTGTTCGCTCTTGTTTTAGCGGCAACATATGCTGTGCATCCCGAATTAATGTAATGCTCTTCTCACTGATTCGCTGAGCTACCTCCTGATGCGGTGGACTATTACGTTGAAACGGAACTGCAACTGGCTGATTTACATTCATGGAATTTATGGAATTGTGAACAACCGCCGGGGTCGCATAGATATCATCCACACCAGATATCCCGCTCATACTGACAGACATCTCCACTGCCGTGTCGCTCTCCAGCCCCATCTCCACATTCATCAGCCCACGCTTCATTTTATATGTCAACAGACGTTTAACAGATTCATCAATCCGCCGCTCACTGATACGTCCACTTTTCACCGCATTCATCAATGCTTCAAAAGCTTCCACCTGTAACTGTGCCGTATGACTGATCAGTACCATATCTGCTCCAGCTTCAACCGCCATCACCGCCGCATCGACGGTGCCGTAGTGAGTAGCGATCGCCTTCATCTCCATACAGTCAGTCAAGATCATACCCTCATATCCAAGCTCCTTACGCAGCAGTCCGGTCAAAACAGAATGAGATAATGTCACCGGCAGACGTTCTGGCTCCAGTGCCGGAAAATAAATGTGAGCAGACATCATTGCGTCTACACCCTCTGCAATGGCTGCACGAAATGGCAAAAGCTCTACCTGATCCACCCTTGTTCTGTCATGTGTAATCACAGGAAGATCCAGATGGGAATCCGTATCCGTGTCTCCATGGCCGGGAAAATGTTTGGCGGTTGCAGCTATACCCGCTTGCTGAAATCCAGCAATGGAGGCCGCACCGAAGTCAGCTACCTTTTCCGCGGATTCCCCGAAGGAACGCACGCCAATGACCGGGTTGCTCGCATTGTTGTTCACGTCGAGTACGGGTGCAAAATTCATGTTGATGCCCATCGATTGTAGCTCCGCTCCACTGATCCGTGCCGCTGCATAAGCATCTTGCACCGATCCGGCCGCAGCAATGGCCATCTGTCCAGGCATAAGTGCAATCCCCTCTGTAATTCGAGCCACCATGCCGCCTTCCTGGTCAATAGCAATCCAGAGAGGTACATTGCCACTTGCTTGCGCAATGTTCTGCAAACCGCCGGATAGCCGCTCTACCTGCTCAGGCGAAACCACATTCCTTGCAAAATAAACGATACCGCCAATCGGGTAATCTCCAAGCAGCTTCTCTATCCCGCCTTCCGGCTCTGTTCCATGAAATCCGCATAACAGCATCTGCCCGATCTTATCCCTTAAGCTCATCTGTCCGATTCTTTGCTTCACCCTGTCCTTCAAGCTACGCATTAGCATTACGTCTCCTCCTCCCATGAACCTCACGACCCTCGTGCCAAAGAGCAGCATCCCTGTCTGTCACGCTACTCTTCATTCATCCCTATCTGCCCATTAAGCCCGTCATTCATCGTATAGCAAATAGGGTCTGCGGCGTTCCTGCCACATCTTCTCCTGTTCACGCCAAGCTGCCATTAAACGAAATAAACTACTACCGTCTCCAATGATCTCGCGAACCTCTCTCCCTCCAGTAAGTAAGTCAATAAAATATCGGGAGCCCTTACGCGGAGGTTCAAGCCACTCGAACTGTTCGGGGTATCGAACGGCTATCTCATGCAAAAGCAACAAACCTGTCTCCACGGAACGGAATTCCTTTTCTTCTGTGACAAAGAGCCTTACACCCCCACATCGTTCTCCTGCATGTTTGGAAAAGGCCGGTGTCATATACACCGGGTGGAAATACACCCCGTCCAATCCATGAGACCGCATCGCATCTGCTAGCTGTTGGCCATCGATCCACGGGGCACCCAGCCATTCAAATGGCCTTGTCGTGCCTCGACCTTCCGATACATTCGTACCTTCCAATAGGCACGTTCCCGCATAAGAACGCACGGTATCTACCGTTGGCATATTAGGCGAAGGCATCATCCAAGGCAGCCCCGTCTCCGTAAAAGTCATGCTTCGCCGCCAGCCCTCCATCGCTATGACGTCTAACTCACAGGGCACATGATGCTCGGCGTTGACAAGCAAAGCCAGTTCCCCCATCGTCATCCCGGTACGAATGGATGTAGCCCAGGCTCCTACGAAGGATTCAAACCCGGCCTTGAGTAAACCACCCTCCACCTCCATACCGCCAAGCGGATTGGGTCGATCCAGCACTAATAGACGTTTTCCCGACTCGCCACAGGCCTCCATCATCTCAATTAACGTCGAAGCATACGTATAATACCTCACACCCACATCCTGAATATCAAAAAGAACCGTATCCACATCAGCCAGCATGTAAGGCTGCGGCTTTTTATGTATACCGTACAAGCTGTATACCGGAATGCCATAACGGGAGTGTTCCGAGTCTGGAAAAGGAATACCTGCCTGCAGCTCTCCGGACAGCCCATGCTCACATGCAAACAAAGCCGTCAACTTGGCATCCACCAAGCCTGCACATACATCCACCGTGGAGACAAAGTCTGCTGTGATGCCCGTCGGATTCGTCACCAAACCGATTCGTGCGCCACCAGTTAACCAGGGATGTGAAGCTCCCTCAGCCAGCACATCCGCTCCTGTTTTCACCCTCATGATACATGACCTTCGCTTACCCAACCGGCTTGCTGATGATCATTACCACGAGACAATTCAGGCTCCTCTTCAGGTTCAATCAGATTACTTGTGGCCTTATGCTGATAGATGGCAAACATACCTGCAAACAACGCTCCGAATCCCACAACCGTCAGCATAAGCAGCGCGCTAAGGCACACCACTTGGAAGCAGGCCGCAATCGTATACCCCGGATAACGGAAGAACAACTTCACGCTCTCTCCCATCGCCTGCAGGAAGCCCATTCCTTTTTGCAACATAAGCTGCCAAGTGTAAAACTGTGAGATGAACGCCAATATGACAAAAAACGTCTGAAACATGCCTACTGCCATGCCCGTCATGTTGCCTTTCCCTCCGTAATACCACCAGGTTGACCAGAGGATGAAACCGAGCAGTGCAACCAACAGCCCCGTCACACCGCCCGGAAGCAGCCCCCTCAACGTACCTTCCCATATATCACGCAGCGCGTTTCGGCGCTCTTTCCGCTCCAGCCGATGATGCACTGCGTAACAGACACCGAACAAGAGCGGCATATAGATGATGGCAAGTAGCAGCACGGCCACCGGTATCGGCGCAAACATGAGAATCGGAATGAGCAGCACGGAGCTGCCCGCACTGAACAGCGCCACCGGAATAATATCCCGGTAGATCTCTACCCCTGACTTGACCACCACTTCGCTCAGTTTACGCATAAAAGCTCTCCTCCCTGTAATTTGTGAAAGCCGTTATTCGTTAAGAGTTTGATTACGCTCTCCATCATGACGGATCTTCTATTCCCGTCCGATCGCCATCTCCGTCTCCGGGTCAAAAAAATGCGCTTTGCGCATATCTAGCACAAAGGTCTTATCCATACCCACATATGCATGGGTCTCAGGATGAACCTTGGCTGTCACCGTCCGGCTTCCGAGACGGAAGTAGAGCAAATTTTCCGAACCCAGATGCTCCACCACCTGAACACGTGCTTGAAGCATGTGATCTTGCGGAACATTGGGTGCCACATCATCACCAAAAATATGCTCTGGACGCAGTCCAAGGATGACTCGTTTGCCCTGATAGCTGTTTAAGCGCTCTAGCACATCCGCTGGTAACGTGAACGATGTACCCTCCACCTTCACTTGCGTACCTTCGATGTGAGCATCAATGAAGTTCATTGCAGGCGAGCCGATAAAACCGGCGACAAACATATTGCGCGGACTTGCATAGAGCTCTTTCGGTGATGCGACCTGTTGAATATCCCCATGATTCATCACTACAATGCGCTCGCCAAGCGTCATAGCCTCGACCTGATCATGTGTAACATAAACGATTGTAGCGCCCAGCCTTTTATGCAGCTCGCCAAGCTCTACACGCATCTGCACACGCAGCTTGGCATCGAGGTTTGAGAGCGGCTCATCGAACAGAAAAACCTGTGGATCACGCACAATCGCTCGTCCCACGGCGACACGCTGGCGCTGTCCTCCGGACAATTCGCGAGGCTTACGTTCCAGCATAGCTTCCAGGCCAAGGATTGAAGCAGCATTCTGTACTTGCTCATCAATATAGGCTTTGGGTTTCTTCAGATTTTTCAGACCGAAGGACAGATTCTCCCGAATGGTCATATGAGGATACAAGGCATAATCCTGAAAGACCATCGCGATATCCCGATCCTTGGGATGCAGATCATTCACAATGCGATTCCCGATGACGATGTCCCCACTGGTCTGTTTCTCAAGCCCTGCGATCATTCGCAGTGAGGTTGTTTTACCGCATCCCGAAGGCCCAACAAACACGACAAATTCCTTATCTTCTATTACAAAGTCCGAACCGGCGACCGCCGTGAACGTTCCTTTATGGTCGTCTTTGAACTCTTTGCGCACTTGGCGAAACTCCACGCGTGCCATAGGTTAATCCCCCTTTTACATTGTCACCTGTTGTAACTGCATAGGTTGCAGTGGTTATCCCTTCACGGCTCCAATCGTGATGCCTTGCAAGAAATAACGTTGCAATGAGAAGAACAGAATGATCATCGGCAATGCACCAATTGTAGCTCCAGCCATCATGGCACCGAAGTCGGTGGATTCAGCAAAAACAAAGGATGCGAGTCCAACCTGTACCGTCCGCATTTCATTCGAATTGGTGATCAGGAAAGGCCAGAAAAATTCATTCCATGAGGCGACAAAAGTGAAAATCGCCAGCACCGCGATGCCTGGCTTTGCCATAGGCAGAATCACTTTCCAGAAGATGCCGAACTCACTGCACGCATCGATTCGAGCCGCGTGAATGAGTGACGTCGGCAAGGTGGACATAAATTGTTTCATCAGAAAGATATTGCCCACACTGACTGCTGCGGGAAGGATAATCGCTGTGTACGTGTCTCCCAGATCAAATACGTTGACCATCAAAATGTAGAGTGGAATCAGCGTCACCTGTGCAGGAATCATCATGGTTCCAAGCAGCACCCAGAACACGGCCTGGCTGCCCGGAAATTTTAATTTAGCAAATGCATATCCTGCCAGCGAAGCAAAGAACACATTGGTGACTGTCAATATAATGGAGATCAGCAGCGAGTTATAGAGCCAGCGCCATGCATCCGTTTTGGCAAAAAAACGTTCATACGGCGACATGGACAACTGCTCGGGTATCATCTGTGGCTTAAACGAAGCTGACATCGTTGTGTCTTGCACCGATCCGACGAGCATCCAGTACATCGGAATAATCGTAATCAGTGCCCAGCCAGCGAGCAAAACAGACGCTATAACAAGCAACATCTTTTTTCGTGTTGAATTCATACGTGTATTCACCCCCGGATGCCTAATGAAAGCCCTAATTAATACTCGATATCACTGGAGAAATATTTGAATTGAATCACGGAGATGACAATAATGATGACTGCCAGTACAAAGGATTGTGCCGAGGCTAATCCAAACTCGTAAAACTTAAAGGCCGTCTCATAGATTAAATAAGCAATCGTAGTGGTCGCAAAGTTAGGCCCGCCTTGGGTCATCAGGTATACGGAAATAAACACTTGAAAGGACGTAATGACGCCAGTCACAAGCAAGTAGAGCGTCGTTGGTTTCAAAAGGGGCCATGTGATCTTGCTGAATTGTGTCCATCCGCTCGCATGATCGATATCGGCAGCCTCGTACAGCGATTTAGGGATACCTCCCATAGCTGCAAGATACAGAATGATGCCTGCACCGTGGGAACCAAGCCAATTCATCAAGATTAGAGAAAAGAGGGCTGTCCCTGACTGGCCAAGCCAGATGACCGGGTCAAGGCCGAAAAAGCCCAGGAAGCGATTGAGTAGTCCCGAATCCGTCGGGTCAAAAATGGCGAGCCACACGATCGAGATCGTCACTCCCGATGCTACCGCAGGCAGATAAAGTGTGGCCTTGAAGAACGTCTGCCATTTGCTTTTCATCTGGAAGATAAAATACGAGAGCACAAATGTAATCAGGATGTTGACGGGTACTGTTCCAAGTGTAAAAATGACGGTATTTTTAATCGATTTCCAGAAGGTTTCGTCCTTCACCAGACGTTCGTAATTGTCCAATCCCACCCACGTGGAGTTCATGATGTTGTATTTCTGAAAGCTCATAACAAGAGCTGTTAATACGGGGTACATTGTAAAAACGAGAAACAGCAGGACAGGCGCCAAAATAAACAAATACGCCCACCCGTAATCTCGCCAGAACCGGACAACCCGGGAATGCCGGGGTGCAGGCTCCGGCGCAAGGGCGGTCTGCATGGCGAATCCTCCTCTCCGAATCAAAGTATCACTGCGAAGTTATTTATTGCCCGAACATCTGCTGACCTTTGCCTTTGAAGTCTTCCGCAATCTGCTCCGGGGTTTTCTCACCCGAGAACAGCGCCTGAATGTTTGGTTTCACAACCTGTTCCTTGAATTGCTTTTGCTGTGATGCTTTGTCAATGTCCAGCTTGAGCACGACCGGCATCGCGATGTGTTTGGCCATTTCTCTGGCTGCATCCAGATTTACCTGCTGTCCCAGCTCCTTGCCTTTGAATAAGTCAGCTTGCGATTGTCTAACAAAAGGAAGAGCCAGCTCATTAGCCGAGTTCCCTGCTTTAGCACCGCTAAGCGCCTCCATTACAAGAAAAGTATTTTTGGCATGCTGCTCGCCCTTGTCTTTCTTCTGTTTGAAGGCCACATAACCCTCGCCGCCCATCGTTGTTGCCGCAGGCTGATTATCATTGTGCGGTACGGGCAGCAATACAAAATCAATCTTTTCACCCTGCACCTTGCCATCGTCAATATCTTTGTTGCGGTTCTGAATCATGACATCATAATAAGGAATCGCCTTCGAGATGATTGCCGTTTCACCGGCATAGAACATGTCCGTCCGCTTCGCCGGAGCAAGTGCTGCCGTTTCCTTCGGCATATAACCCTGATCCATCAAATTTTTGATAAAAGAGAGCGTGTCCAGAATCCGTCCATCGTTCCACTGGAACTTTCCGGTTTCGTCCAGCACATCAATCATGCCGTTGTTACGGGACAGCATTTCGATAAAATCAAGCGAAGTACCATCTGTCACCAAGGCATATTGTTTACTTCCGTTATCCAGCGTTTTCGTCAACTTGGCCGCGGCTTCGTTAAACTCTGACCAGGTCCAGCCATTCTTCTGGATGCTCTTCCAATCAATGCCCGCTTCATCGAGAATACGTTTGTTACCGCCCCACGCCCACTGGAACTGATAAAGAGGCAGACCGTATTGTTTCCCTTGAATCTGCCCCAGTTCCAAAGTGCCCGGCAGATAGTCATCTTTGATCTCAGGGGTCAGATAACTGTCCAGTTCCAGTGCCAGTCCGGTATTCACATACGTAACGTCCACACTATGGAAGTACAGATCAGGCGGATTTCCCGCGTTTAAAGCGACATCAAATTTCTTGGGCCCCTCAGCCCAGGAGAGCATTTCCGTTTTCACCGTAATATTCGGGTGTTCCTTATTAAAATCAGCAATTAAACCCTTCAATTCATCCTCGTATGTGCCATGAACCGGGTATGTCCATACCGTCACCGTATCATTCGCACCTGGATCATTCGAATCTGCTCCACCACTGTTGCCACAGGCTGTGATCCAGACCATCAATAACACCATTGCCAAAACAAGACCCTTCCTTTTCATATCCTTCATCTCCTTTTGCATGTCGTCTTCTCTTGTCCTACGCCCATTATGAATGTCTATTGCTGGTGCCCTTCTGTTACCTTTCCCTTTCGTAACCCTCTGTTCACAGCTTGGCACAGAGCCGAAATCTACACCTCCTTGGAGATCGACCTGTTCGGCAAGGTCTAGTTTTTTACTAATGAAACTTTAATGTTAATTAATGTAACATCAATCGTATCGATTCCTTCCAAAATTGTGGATTGAATTCATTATATGAGGTGTAAAATAAAAATTCAACAATAAATTTATTCATAAAATTTAATTTTACTTTTTCGTTTTAAGCCTCTATACTATGAAAAAAAGAAAATAAGCCCTAACGAGGTGAGCACGCTTGCGAGTATATGTAGGAATTGATGGAGGCGGTACCAAAACTGATGCAGCAATCATTTCTGAATCTGGGGACATTCTGGCAACAGCTCGTGGCGGTGCAACGAATCCACATAGTGTGCCGCCTCACGAAGCTATAAAGGAGTTATTTCATCTCTTAGATGTTCTATTTTCATCCGATGTAGATTTTTTGTCTAGTTGTGAGAGTATATGTCTCGGTATGTCAGGTATAGCTGAAGATCAGGAGCGACAGTGGATCACCGCTCACGTTAATGACTATATGAAAAGCAAGAAAAACACGGCTGATTCCATTCATGTAAACTGTACGATCCATGTTGTCACGGAGGGAGAAATCGCGCTAATGGCCTCGCTTGGGCAACCGCACGGTTTGCTTGCCATTTCAGGAACCGGCTCAATCATCTATGGAATCACACCGGCACGTAAAGTGAACCGGGCAGGCGGGTGGGGACATCTACTCGGAGATGAGGGGAGCGGTTATCGAATTGGACAGCGCGCACTGCAAAGCGTTATGAAGAGTCATGATGGCGTTTTGCCTACAACCATTTTGACATCACTCGTATTGCAGGAGTTGCAAGTCAAGCATCCACCGGAATTAAAGTACGTGGTATACCAAGCGGACTGGAACAAATCAAGTATGGCTTCCATAGCTCGCCTGACAATAGAAGCCGCTGCTGGAGGGGATGAGGTAGCACGTTTCCTTCTGATGGATGAGGCACAGCAACTGGCCGATACCGCTAAAGCGCTCATACGCCAACATGTTTCTTTTGCCACGGCTCCTATGGCACTTTCCGGTTCCATATTTCGCTACTCTTCCCTGTTTCGAAATACATTCCTTCAACATCTTACCGAAGTGCACGATCAACAACAGGTTGTCTGCTCGGAAAATGCTCCTGTCCCGGCCGTGGGTGCGGCACAGTTAGCAAGACTACAATGCCACTTGGATAAATCATTCTAAACAAAAAGGAGGGCTTACGGATGAATCATACCCTTAACTCATTAGTAACGGAACAGCCTAACCCACAGACAGATGATATGGATCAACTGCCTTCAGGCGAAATTATGGAACTCATCAATCGGGAAGATCGCCGCATAGCTGAGCTTATTCAGCCACTAATTCCAGTCATTGCTCAAGCCGCAGACCACATCGTAACCAGCTTTCAATCGGGAGGAAGACTGTTTTATGTAGGTGCAGGTACAAGCGGCAGGCTGGGTATTCTCGATGCATCGGAATGTCCCCCTACGTATGGTACTCCACCTTCTATGGTGCAGGGCATTATTGCAGGCGGGTTTCGGGCAGTTAAAGATCCGGTAGAAGGCGCAGAAGATAGTGAGGAAGCCGGGGGAATGGATTTGAAGCAGCACGGACTACGCGCCAACGATGTTGTCGTTGGTATTGCAGCAAGTGGACGCACCCCTTATGTGCTTGGAGCCATGAATTATGCCAGGCAGCTTGGTGCTGTAGTCATCGGGTTGAGCAATAATGCAGGTACACCTATGAGAGCAATCTCGGATGTGAGTATTGAAGCGGTTATGGGACCAGAGGTTGTGATGGGGTCGACTCGCATGAAAGCCGGCACCGCCCAGAAAATGATTCTGAACATGCTGACGACAACAGCGATGATCCGTTTAGGTAAGGTATATCGAAATTTCATGGTGGATCTGAATCCGTCCAACGAAAAGCTTGTACACCGGGCAAAACGCATGATACAGCTTGCGACTGGAGCGCAGGAAAACGAAATTGAACAAGCCTTTACCGCAGCAAATGGACATGTCAAAACAGCCATTGTGATGCTGATGGCGGATGTCGATGCAGACGAAGCCGGGCGTCGGCTAGAGAATGCAGACGGTTTTGTACGTCATGCGATTGCCGGATCAGGCTGATCGGGACGGCACCTTGTTTGTATTAAAGAAGTTGTGATAAAGAAGCTCGGGCAGCAAGTCATTTGGTACGTATAGGCGAGCTTTCCCGGCGCTGAGAGATGGTTATTTACACGAGAGAAGCCTTGCTTGCCCGGTTGGCTTCTCTATTTCTATTTTTCCTAGCGTACAAGTGTAGTTCCTCATCAAAAAAATCCCAAGTACATGTGACTGTACGGGATTCTCCACGTTTCTATGTTCTAACCACATCATAATCTCGTTGCTCATTTATGCTCCTGAATCGCTTGTCTGCTCTTCTCCAGGTACTGCACCGACTGATTATAATCCCGGCTGGCAATAGCCAAATAAAGAATATCAATGACGTTAAGCTGTGCAATGCGTGAAGAGGTAGCTCCACTGCGAATATCGCTCTCCATCGACGTAATCATAAGAGGAACATCCGCAAGACTGCTCAGCGTGTTACTGCCCCACTTGGTAATGCTGATTGTTCCTGCACCACCTTCACGGGCATGCTTCAAACAGGAAATCACATTGGAGGTCTCGCCTGAATAAGAGATACAGACCACAACATCGTCCTCACGCAACGTCGTCGCAGACGAAATCTGCATATGTGGATCGGCGAACGAAAAGCTGGTTCGGTTAATTCGCATAAACTTGTAATGTGCATCCAATGCGATCAAATTAGACGCCCCCACGCCGTAGAAAAAAATGCGATTGGCTCCATTCAGCATGTTAACCGCCTGATCTACAAGCCTTGGTTCCAAAATATGAACCGTGTCCTTGATCGATTGAATATTGTTTGTAGACACATGTTGAATAATACTCTCGATGGAGTCTTTAGGACGAATCTCTGTATATTGAAATTGCTCATTGGTCTGTAAATCCCCCGCTATCTTGAGCTTCAGCTCCTGAAAACCGGTTACACCCAGGGATTTGCACAACCGGATAATAGCGGCCGGACTGCCTCCGCTTCGTTCAGACAGTTGCGCAACGGACGACTGCACTGTCTCTTGGGGGTGTTCCAGAATGTAGGCTCCGATCTTTCGTTCTGACGGAGTCAGATCATCCAGTAATGCGCGTAAACGTACAAGTCCACCTTTCATACCTTCCATCCGCTCCTCCTCTCCGTACTGTTATCTGTACAAGCATTTTATCTTATATTTATGGCCACGTCTAACGGGAGACACAGCTTACCTTGGCAATTCAATGGCCACTACAGAGTCAGATGTCCCGAAATAACAGCGTGTGCCGCACCTGTTACACGAGGAAGTGTATTGGTTCTGCCCATCAAAGCCTCATGTCCAAGCAGCGCAAACCCCATCGCTTCCCTGGCATCATCCGGAACACCGTAATCTGCTGTACGCTCCAGACGTATGGATTCTGGAAGTCTTAGCCGAATCATCTTCATTAATGTGTCATTGGACGTCCCCCCGCCGCAGGTAAGCATTGCCGAGATTGACGTCTTGGGCAGCACAAAATCCTCAACGGCCCGTACAATTGTTTCTGCTGTAAGCCAAGTTGCGGAAGCTAACAGATCTTCCAGTGACAGATCATGCAAAGCCGCAAATTCCATAAGTCGTTTGGCATAATCTGCACCATAAACTTCACGTCCGGTACTCTTGGGCGGTTGTCGACGAAAGTACTCATCATTCAAGCAGTATGCGGCCAGCTCGGGGTGCACGGTTCCCTTCGCTGCTATACTTCCATTAGGATCGTAATGCTGCTTCCCTTCGGTAGCATGACGAACCAGTGCATCTATCACCATATTCCCTGGTCCTGTGTCAAAAGCCGAAACCTCCGTCTCGGATGATCCTGACGGAAGCACAGTCACATTGCCGATCCCGCCAATGTTCTGCACCAGACGTCCTTCCGTAACACTACGGAACATTAATGCATCCGCATAGGGCGTCAGCGGAGCACCTTCCCCGCCTGCAGCCATATCACGTGCACGCAGATTACCAATAACGGGCAGCCCGGTGCGCTCTCTTACTACAGCACACTCGCCGATTTGCAGTGTAGAGCTTACTTTCATACTGCCGGTACCCAATGGGCTTGGAAACGCAGAAGGCACCGGTGCATGCCAGATTGTCTGCCCATGCATGCTGATTACATCGACTTGGCTGCTTGAGACACCAGCGGATTGCAGCAGCTCCTGTACACTCTGTGCGTACCATTCGGATACACCGAAATGGGCTGTTGTCAGCTCATCAACACGAGCTGTTTCGGGAGAACATAAGCGAATCAACTTCTCTCTGAGCTCATTCGTATATGGTGTACAGACAAAATCAATAAGATCAAGCCGTTGCATTGCTCCGCTCTCATCGGTTTGAATATGTACCAGTGCCGCATCCGTTCCATCCAGCGACGTTCCAGACATCAATCCAATCACCAGGTGCTCCCGTTTAGAACGGTACTTTGCCCACATCGGGTAACTGCTGATATCTCCTCGTGTGTCCATACGTATGCCAACCTCCCTAGACCGGATGCTCCACCTGCCCCGTCCTGTCCATATTTCAATCAGTATATGATACAAAATTTCACAAGTCAATTATAACGTGAAATTTAATTACACTTTCATATACTTCTTTTATCTCGCACTCCATATCTCTTATATCTGCTCTTTCTACTACATAGACGAAACGCTACAAATAATCGAGTACGTTGAAAATAAGAATAAGTCCAGCTATGCACATAACCCACGAGAGCATAGAGTCTGAATGTTCAACCAGCTTACGATGCAACTTCTCCAAGTGGTATTGAATGAATGACCCGATCCAAGTGTACAGCAGATAGATCAGCACAGACGGCATAATCATCAAAATATTGTAACTGATTAGTATCGGCAACCACTCCAACCATGAGAGCCCCTTACTCGTCATGAGACCTACTGCACCGAAATATGGTAAAGCTGTGCCTGCTTCCAGCAAAAACGTTGTAGACCCCATTAAGACTACTCCCACAGTACCAGTAGAGCGTAAAGAATGGATTCGATTATTTTTTCGAGAACTGGGTTTAATCCAGAAGCTTACCACAAACAACAACGCACCAATGATAAATATCGACCAACTTGCAATCTTGTTATGGAAAAAGGAACTCAAATAATCTTGTACAAACTCCATCGCCAGCATGAGTATACAGCCAAGGAGAAAGTATAGTACCGTAACGGTCAGCAAATACACAGCCAATCGCGAACCGAATTGTCTTTGCCCCAACGCCATCAAATAGACGGTTACCCCCAGAAGTGTTGGGCTTAACATATCCAGAAATGCGAGACCTCCAACATAGAGCAACATTTCAGCATTCATTCAGCTGTTCCACCTTCGTTGGTTATAAAAATGTCATAGGCCGCCTCCATATAATCTAAAAGTTCAGGCTCCAAGGGGTAAAAGCCAAGCTCTTCGGAAACTTCAGCCGATTTCCTCGCCTCCCATAGTTTGTTTAAAAAATCATCCTGCCCTGCGAAGTCCTCTCGTTGCTTCTCCATCATTCGCCTGATAATGTTCTGTACTTTCTCATGTTTAGGCGGTTCATGCATATGACTCTTAAGCTGCCCAAGCAGTGCAATCCACTCCAGCGAATGGGGGTCGTTTGCTCGCATCCGTGGTAACTTCCGCCACATCATCATTTCATCATGACTAAATAATTCCTCTCTTAAAGAAGGTCGCTTGGCTACTTTGGGTTTGGAGAGTTGAATCAGCTTTTCGATCGCTTCATGCTGATCTCCCTGCTCCAGCACTAAGCTGTGCAACATCTCCCTGATCGATACCTCCATCGATTTCAGCCGTTGTTGCTCTTCTACAATGTAATTCAGCTGATTACGCAAAGAATGCTCCCAATTCCAAGACGCATCCGATAACATCTCCTGGATATCTTTGAGCGCATAACCCAAATCTTTGAGAAACTGAATCTGCTGAAGCTTCTTTAGATCGTTCTCTACATACAAACGGTGACCACCATCAGTCTTAGAGGATGGCTTTAAAAGACCGATTGAATCATAATACCGCAGTGTTCTTACAGTAATATCCGTCTTACGTGCAAGTTCATTAATATGAATATACAACCTTCATTCACCTCTCAGGCATCCTGTACAATTCGCTCAGGTATCTTTGTTTTTCCGTTCTCCAGACCACACATATTTCAGAAGATAACCAGCACCTAACCCGATTAATACACCTGGAAATAAATAATCCATGGTTAGTCCGATGCCTGCCCCGATGATAACACAACTGTATATGAGGACATCCCCAGTTTTCATGTTCGCACCTCCTTCTATTTGCAAAACAAGACCTTTTTGATTTGTGACTATTATATAAAATGACGTAACGTCAGCTTCAACTCCTAATCATTATGCAAAAAACTTGATCCTTACGTAACGTCATCTCGTACGATGGATGAACACACCCTGTTCCTAATCCATTTCTTATTACGAGGTGATTTAATGAAAAAAGTTTGGCCTGTATGGCTTTGTATGCTTCTCATTCTGGTATCCTGCAATCCGCCTCATGCCCCTTTTACAGACAATCAGACCATGCCGCTTGGTACAGCTAAAGTCATTTCTATTGATAATGGCAGTACTCCCGTAACCATAGAAACCATATCCGACCTTGATTCGTTGGAAGTGTCCAGTACTGCTCCTGATCGTAAACCTGCTTTCACAATAGAACGAAGCCAGCAACACATTCGAATCGCAGCCAACAATCATCTGTTTCGCATCTTTAACTTGGCCAATAAGCCCGTCATGGTCGTCAAAATCCCTCTACATTATAAGGGGAGTCTGCAGATCAACAGTTCGTCCGGAAGCGTAAACATCATTCGGCCTCAGAATAGTCTGGTAGTGGATGGAACTAGCGGCTCCATTGAACTGACCGCAGACCGTATTGTTTCAGATATTCGCCTTGCCTCCACCAGTGGTAAGATATCGCTAAGAATCGCGGAGCCTGTACCTGATGTAAGTTGGACACTCGAATCCCGTAGCGGAAGGCGTTCTTTTGCTCTTGAATGGCGGCAGATGAACGAAAATAAACATATATCACAAGGGGTTACAGGTCAGGGAACACATCAAATACACGTGATAACTCGATCAGGTAATATTCAGGTTCAATAGTAAGAGCAGGCCATCCCCCTTAGGACAGACGCTTCCTTAGAAATTGAAAAAAATAATAGTTTAGCCATACGACAAAAAAGGCACACGAGGTGCCTTTCTGGCTGTTAAAGCTATTCTTTGTCCGTATCCTTTCGAAATCAAAACTGAGATGATCGTTAAGCTATTCTTCAAAAAATTAACTCATCCCCAGGAGATAACAGATCAATATCCGTACCAGATCGAAATTGTCCAGCGAGCAATCCTTGTCTCAGCCGCTCTGTCTCTGCAAGGTCGGTATGAACCAGCACGTTGTGCCGGGCATTGACCCGGTTCAACATCCGCTCCACATCATGCCATCCTTGATGAACCTTATATCGGACCTTTTCCACCCTGCATGTGCCGTATTGCTCAGGACTTTCGAGCAATTGATGTGCGAATGTACCGGCAGAAGTATGTCCCGTAAGCAAAATCAGATTTTGCACTTCAGGTGCCCACATCCCGTAATACCAGCGTGCGAGTGAAGACTGCATCATGCCATCCGGAATGAACCAGAGCGAAGCCTCATATTTTTCAAGCAACGTTGTCCGCTCTTCGGGTGTACTCACGCTTTCCCAGCCCTCTCCGCTCAGAAATGTTGCAATCCGATGAGCAGGCGCACTTTCGGTGACTTCACCTTCCAGCTCTCTAAGCCAAAAAGATGCACGATGCAACTGCTTCATGCCATCTACAAGCCTCTGCTCCACAATCAAAGGTACATCTGCAAAACGATGTTGTGCCCACAGAATCAGTTCCTGTCCTCGGCCAACCGCAGGCATGGGCAAGAGCACCTTACCCCCTTGATGAAGAGCATTCTGGATGGCACTTTCCAGCTGCTGTAACTTGTCTGCCTGTGTATCACGATCTGTTCCGTAGGCTGCATCGATAATAGCCAAATCTGGTCTGATGATAGGTAGCTTATGCCCGTCTTCTTTTCGGTCTATATGTTGATCTTTCTGTTGATCGTTGTACTGATCTTTGTGTGGATATTCGTGTGTTGTCACCTGCATTTGCGCTTCCAAAGGAGCATACTCCACGACTTGCCTGCTACTCGTAACGGATGCTTTGCTGGACAAAGACAAACGTTGCGCTCCACCTACTACAGAAGCAACGGGCATGACCTCGTTCAGTCTTTGCCTCTTCAGATCAGCCTGCCTGAATCCGTCAGCCACATCATCTGCCTGTAATAGAATAGATTCCAACGTGTAATCACCAGAGTACAGTATTCGCTTATCTTCCATTTCCAGCCCAAACCAGACTGATCCGGCCAAATGTCCAGTACGTCCCCACATGACCGATACACCAGGTAACAATTCAAACCAGTACTCACGCTCAGCCTCATCCTCTAAAAATCGATAGCGAATCCGTTTTTCATCTACTTCATCATAGGGCAAAGATTGACCTGCACGTTCCATATTGTTACGCCATGATCGAAAGTAAGTTGTTAGCTGCTCTTTCGTCTCGCGTGTTGTCCACACTTCACCCGTATACCCCAGCTTGTAAAGTAGCGGGATGGCAACGGAGTGATCCTCATGGGCATGGGATAACAGCACTGCATCCAGTTGTGGCACAACCTCCGGTTCGATGAGCGGATATTCGCCGTTGCCTTCTTTTTTCACACCACAGTCAAGCAACAGCCGGTAACGGCTCCCGCTAAGCAGATAGGCAGAACGTCCGTGCTCGCCCGCACCGCCCCATACATTCAGTTTGATCATGAAGCATTCCACTTTCTCTTTGAATTCAGCATTTCAATCCCAAGCAGCATCAGTACGGTCATGCCGACGGTTACTACAGCCATCGCCATACCAAGTGACACCTGACCCTGTTCAAACTGGGCAAAAATATACGTCGCCGACGTCTGCATCGACGGCGGAAGAATCAGAAGCGAGCCGACCAATTCTCGGGTCGCAATCGTAAAGGTCATCATCCAGCCCGCCAGCATACCGGGCAGGATCAGCGGAACAAGGATGCGCCGCAGAATGTACAGCGGCTTACCGCCAAACACCTGACCCGCCTGAAACAACGTGCCATCGATCTGGGTAAAGCTTGATTTTACATATTGCACGGTATATGGCAGGAACAGCACAACATACGTAAGCACCACCATCCCATACGTGTTGTACAGCGTAACGGGCATCCAAGGCGAGTTCCAGAACAGAATCAGACCAACTACCATAACAATTCCCGGTACCGTGTTTGGTAGCAGACTGAACAAGTCGATGACCCGCTGCATGAACGAAGATGACTTGCCAATCGCCAACGCAAACCCCGTACCTATGATTACTGCCACCGTAGAAGCTGCCAGAGATAATCCGAGACTGTTTCCGATCGCCTTCATGCTTACTGAACCCCAGGATAACAATTCCCGGTAGTGCTCCAATGTCAGATTGTCCAGCGCAAGTCCTACTCCCCGTAGCTTCATCGTAGATGCCGCTATGATCGAGAAATACGGGATGCCGATGGATAGAATGAGCAAGATGGCAAGATATGCACCACATAACCATCCTGCCCACCCCCGCAAAGAATAGCGCTTCGAGCGTTGTCCTTTACCGCCTACCAACCGATATGTGAACTTCCGGCTGATTGCTGACTGCATGTACCACATAACCAGACAGACGGACAGCAACACCGATGCCAGTGAAGTCGCCTTACCGAAGTCGATCGGCCAGCTGGAGATGTATTTGTGAATCTCTGAAGTCATCACATAGTAGCCGATTTTGCGCCCGAAGGTCGCGGGTGTACCAAACTCCGCAATCGTTTTGACAAAAACAAGCATAATTCCCATCCCGTAAGATGACAACAATAAGGGTAAAATAATCCGTCTGAATCGGTATCCGGCACGCCCACCGTGCACGGCTCCCGCTTCTTCCAAATTACCGCCGATGCGGATTAACGCATCCCGTAGCAGCAAGTAGAGGAAGGGGAACAAGTGCAGACTCATGATCATCACCATGCCCCAGAAGCTGAAGAACAGCTCCGTCCAGTTCGCAGAGGAGGGTATCCATTGCTGGAGGTATCCCCCTTTTTGCATAAATAGAATCCATCCCATCGAGCCGATATACGGCGGGGTCATGAACGGAATCATCAGGATGACATCCACCCAGCGATGCTCTCCCATTCGGGTTTTGGACATCATCCAGGCAAGCGGTAACGCCAGTAGTGTTGTCATCGCCACCACGCAGATGCCCAGCCACACGGAATTCAGTAACACACCGGATAGATGATGCCCCGTAATCGTACGCAAAGGCGCCATCCAATCCCATTGCCCGTTCGGGTACACACTTTGCCAGAAAATGAGTAACAAGGGCATCCCAATGCTAATTGTCAGCAGAAAGAGGGCCAACACCACCCCCACTCTCCGAAAAATACGGTTGTTATCTGTTACAACAGGTTTCACTACGCTCACCTCACATGACTTTCCACATCAAGACAGCAGCATCACCTGTTGTCCACCGTTTCTGTATTTGCGTTCACTTATTTAAAGGTTTCGGAGAAACGTGCTGCGGTTTCATCACCATGCTCGCTCATCCAGTTCCAATCCACTTTCAGTTGCGGAATATCCTTCACGTTGGCACGGTTGGTTGCTTCGATATCTTCACGTCCTGGAATCAGGTATGCATCTGTAACCAGCTTCTGTGCTTCATCCGACAATAGATAGTCGATAAATGCTTTGGCATTCTCTACGTTAGGGCTGGATTTCAGAATGGCCGCCGGTCTTGGGCTGATCACTGTACCCTCTTCAGGGTATACGATATCCAGCGGTTCCCCTTTGGCTTTGGCGGAATAAGCCATATAGTCTACACCTGCTGCCACAATGCTTTTCGCACCCGTAATCACCGGGTCAAGGGCTTCCTGATTCGCTCCTGCCATCGCTACACCGTTCGCTTTGTAGGCGTCCAGCAGATTCCATCCTTTTTCACCATTGGCGCTCAGGTAACCTGTAATGAAATCAAGTGCGGAGCCAGATAGGGTCGGATCAGGAATATTCACTTTATCTTTCCATGCGGATGTTGCGAGTTCAGCCCAGCTTGTAGGCGGCGTTGCCACCAGTTTGCTGTTATACACGATGCCCAGTGCAGATGCACTACTGCTAAAATAATTTCCGTCTGCATCCGACCATTCCTTATTCAGCTTGTCCGCATTCGCGGCTTCCGGATATGGCAATGTGAGTCCATCCGCTTTCAGAGCTTGTGCCGAAGGCAAGGAAGCCAGAATAACGACATCTGCTACCGGATTGGCTTTTTCCGCCTCCATACGAGCCAAAATTTTACCCGTCGTTCCCTGGAACATCTCGACCTCAATGCCTGTCTTCGCTGTAAATCCATTCACGATATTGTCTGCCAGCTTCTGTGGACCTGCACTGTACAATACCAGTTTGCCGCCTGCTGCTTTGTTCGGCGCTTCCGCTGCCGCTGCTGCATTTCCTTCCCCTGCGGGCTGTGCTGTGTTTCCAGTCGTTGTATTCCCCGTGCTACATCCGAATAGACTCAGACTCATCACTGCTGTTAATAAAAGTGTTGCACTCTTTTTACTTGATTTCATACTGAACATGTCCATTCCAGCTCCCTTAGTTTCGAATTAGAGTAAAACTGCAAGTGTTTGCTTCCATTTCTTCGATCATATCTTCTTTATTTTTTCTGTTATTGTCTTTATTGCATTATGCTTCGCGTTTTGAGAAAGCTTGTCGCTGTAGTTCACTGTAAGTCGCTATCTATCGAGCTACGGCGATCACTTCTCGCTGTTTAACACTAGCATTCGGCTTCATATCATGTTTCATACCCGGCTTTGGACTGCCCTCCTGGCTCTGCGCATCATGCATTCGGCAGATTCGTTCCGGCGATACATAGAGCTGAACTTTCTCTCCAACGCTTAATCTATGATTCGCATATGCTGTCCACACGCCCAGTCCTTCCATCTGCACACGTACCTCGTAGCGTTCTCCCACATAGCTGACGCTGAGAATAATTCCGGGGTAGCCCAGATCATCGTGGCTTGTTTTGTTCCAGGTGACATATTCCGGCCGAACCATGGATTCGTTTGGCGTAAGCCAATTGGACTTTCCGATAAACGATGCGACATAAGAGTCACTTGGCGCAGAGTAGATCGTTTCCGGGGTACCTTTTTGCAAAATCCGCCCCTTCTGCATCACCACGATCTCATCTGACATCGACATGGCCTCAATCTGATCATGTGTCACATACAGGGCAGTGAGTCCCATATCGCGTACCAGTGACATCATCTCAATCCGCATCTCTTCTCGCAGCACAGCATCCAGTGCACTCAGCGGCTCATCAAACAAGATAACACCCGGCTTCACCGCTACCGCCCTGGCAAAAGCAACCCGCTGCTGCTGTCCACCCGACAGCTGATGAGGATACCGATCTTCCATGCCTTGCAGGCGAACCATGCCAAGTGCTTCATTCACCTTTTGCCGCAGATCAGCCTTCTGTTTGCCTGCTTTCAAGCCAAAAGCTACATTTTCATATACCGTCATATGCGGCCATAATGCAAAATCCTGAAACACCATGCCCAGATTACGCTTGTGTGTCGGTGTATCAATCCGCTTTGCTGTAGAGTAGAAGTACTCCCCATCCGCACGAATCTCCCCCGCATCCGGCTGTTCCAGTCCGGCAATCATGCGGAGCAACGTCGTTTTGCCGCAACCCGAAGGGCCAAGCAAAGTGGTGAATTTTCCGTGTTCAAGCGTCAGATCCGTGGGCAATAGTGCAGGCGTTTGATGAAATGATTTTTGAATTCCTGTTAACTCCAGTTTCATAAGCACCCCTGCCTGTCCTCTTTACTAAACTTTTATTGCGTATCCCTTGAACTACTCTCTTGTTTTACTCTGTTATTGTGTTTCTCCGTTATTTCGATTTCTTCTGTTGCTGTTGCTGTTGCTCTGGCTTAGCTTAGCTTAGCTTATCTCGTTTATATTGCTCTGCTTGAGCTTATCCCCTTTAAACTGCTCTTGTACTGTTTTCAGTCTAACGCTCGCTTTCGAGAGTTGTTTGTTATGTTTGTAAAATGAGAATTAACTTTTTAGATGAATTCTGTTGATGTTCATAGATTAAATCTATAGATAGACACGGTATGATCTTTCATAGAATTTTCTATGTGCTTTCCTTGTAGGAATCGGATTATTATACATACCGCGAAGTTGTAGAACAGAGGAGTGTGGGAGAAACATGAACCTGATCAAATTACAAATTGTTGAACTGATCGACAAATATCATCATATGACAAGTGTGGCCGAGATTCTGGGCATCAAGCAACCAACGGTTACGTTTCATATGAAGTCACTGGAGGAAGAGATGGGGGTTCGTTTATTCGAATCTCGCAGTGGAAAAACATTTCTGACCGAAGCTGGACAAGCCTTGCTTCATTATAGTGTCAAAATCAATGCCCTAACCCAGGAGGCCCGCCGCGTCGTCAAGGAATACGACAGCCTGTACCGGGGTACGCTCCATATTGGAGCAAGTTATGTTCCAGCTACCTATCTGCTACCCGCGATGCTTCATACGTTTTCTCAAGAGTTTCCGGGTATTCGGATGTTGTTGTCTGTCAAACCAGCCCCGGTTATCCGCGAGATGGTCATCCGGCATCAGCTTGATCTGGGCATCATCTCATCCGAACCTTTTGTTGGGTCGGTATTACACGCCGAAACGTTATGTGAGGACGATCTTGTGCTCATCTGCTCTCCGCAACATGGGCTGACTCAGAAAGAATCGTTGCATCCTGAGGATATTGCACAGGTGCCTTTTGCTTTACACGGTGATGAGTCCAGTACGCGAAGGCTGACCAACCACTGGCTTGTACAGCACGATATCCGGCTGCGGAGCACCGTGGAGATGGATTCCCTGGAAGCGATCAAACAGCTTGTGTTACTTGGCGGTCACATCTCCTTCATGTCGCGGATGGCCGTTCAGTGGGAGGAACAGCAGGGTCTTATTCAGGTGCTTCCCATTCCGGGGGAGCAGGCACCACGCCATATTTATACCGTTCATAACAAGGATCGCCACCCTTCTGTTCAGGTCAATCGGTTCATCGAAGTCCTGCACGAAGTCATGAACACACAGCCTTTACTACATCATCCTATCGGTTGAACCTATATAAACTATCGCGGGCCATTCATGAAATCTATGCAAGGTTAACGTAATGTGCGCTTCCCGTTAATCGTATTCAGAAACTTGCACGGTAAAGTGGGGTCTGTACGTTAATCCAGATTAGGAGAGTGATTGGTTTTGAAAAAGTGGAAAAAAGTAACCGCCTCGTTGATGCTCAGCATCGTCACCCTGGGAAGTGGACTAACATTTCTGGATACGCCGCAGGCTTCAGCCGCTGCCAATGCCGTTCCCGCTTATGAAGTGAAGTTCCTCGCCAAGCCGGAGCTTGTGTTAAACGCCAATGGAACACCACGCAGTGAGGTCATCCAGACCCTAGGGCTGAACGCTACATCACGAAATATCAATGTGGAGTACTTTGACACCAATGCTCTCGGATTGGATGCCCAAGGTTGGAACGTCCGTTTTCGCAAAAAGGATGATAAAAACAACTTCGAATTAACCTACAAGAAGCGTTATCCTGTCATTAACGGGGATATCAATGTTGCACTGACACTTGCAAATCAGGAAGGCTTCGATTCATCAGATGATAACTACGAGGCTGAAATTGACTGGGGATATGGTAAACAAACACTGAGCTTCTCCAACACGAAAAAAGTAGACACCAAAACAACTGGCACACAGTTGCCTTCCGAAAAGGATGCCTTGGATCTGCTATTGGACAAGCTTCCCGGTAAATTAAAAAACTGGTCTGCCTCCAACTGGGGCAAACAACAACTTACACAGGCCCGTGCCTATGGCCCAATCACCTTCCAACGGTATGAAGGTACATGGAACGGTCAGGAGCTTACCCTGGAAGTATGGCCGATCCGCAATGCAGCAGGTACGGGTATTGAAAATATCGTCGAGGTTTCATTTAAAACAGATGACGCAGCAACCGTATCTGGTCTACGTAACCAATTACTACAATTGCTTCAAAACAAAAACTGGTTGATCCCTGCTGATGGTCTGAAAACACAGACCATCCTGGAACGGTATTAATGTAAAGCGATATGCAGTAGAAACAAAAACTCCTCCTGCTTCTTTAGATAGAAGCAGGAGGAGCTTTTAATTTTCATCATATTTATCCGATAATTTAAAAATTAGCTTTCACAAGACAAATGTTCTTTTTCCGGGGCATATATATAAACTATGTATACTCTACAACACTAAAACTAAACAATAAAAAAGAGTTCTTGCATTATGCAAGAACTCTTTGAATCGTAAGCGGGTGATGGGAATCGAACCCACGCTATTAGCTTGGAAGGCTAAAGTTCTACCATTGAACTACACCCGCATAAACGAAAAATCGGGATGACACGATTTGAACATGCGACCCCCTGGTCCCAAACCAGGTGCTCTACCAAGCTGAGCTACATCCCGATATAAAGGAAATAATGGCGCGCCCTGAGAGATTCGAACTCCCGGCCTTTTGATTCGTAGTCAAACGCTCTATCCAGCTGAGCTAAGGGCGCATATATTGGAGCGGAAGACGGGAATCGAACCCGCGACCCTCGCCTTGGCAAGGCGATGCTCTACCGCTGAGCCACTTCCGCAAAATATATGGTGCGGTCGAGAGGACTCGAACCTCCACGGGGGGTTAGCCCACACGGACCTGAACCGTGCGCGTCTGCCAATTCCGCCACGACCGCATAATATGAAAGTGAGTCATGAAGGATTCGAACCTTCGACACCCTGATTAAAAGTCAGGTGCTCTACCAACTGAGCTAATGACTCATAGTAAATGGCTGGGGATATAGGATTTGAACCTATGCATGACGGAGTCAAAGTCCGTTGCCTTACCGCTTGGCTAATCCCCAATAAAGAAAACTATGGGGCGATCGAGGGGAATTGAACCCCCGAGTGCCGGATCCACAAACCGGTGCGTTAACCACTTCGCCACGATCGCCATAAAATCAAACATTAAAGCATGAGTTTTTAGTATTACCATCAGAGCTTATATTATACAACTTATAAACCTCTAATTGCAAAATACTAAAATGGTGCCGGCGAGAGGACTTGAACCCCCAACCTACTGATTACAAGTCAGTTGCTCTACCAGTTGAGCTACACCGGCGCGGTGTAAAGTATTAAAATGGCGGAACCGACGGGATTCGAACCCGCGATCTCCTGCGTGACAGGCAGGCATGTTAGGCCAACTACACCACGGTTCCAGATCACTTTCGGTTAGGAAAGCTACAATTGCGGGGGCAGGATTTGAACCTGCGGCCTTCGGGTTATGAGCCCGACGAGCTACCGGGCTGCTCCACCCCGCGTCATTTAAAAAAATATATGGTGGAGGCTGAGGGGATCGAACCCCCGACCCTCTGCTTGTAAGGCAGATGCTCTCCCAGCTGAGCTAAGCCTCCATCTTTGGGATTCTCATCCCACTCTTTAGTTATTAAAATAACTATGACCCGTAGGGGATTCGAACCCCTGTTACCTCCGTGAAAGGGAGGTGTCTTAACCCCTTGACCAACGGGCCTCACTAAAAAAGAATTATGGCGGAGAGAGAGGGATTCGAAC
>NZ_JACLIC010000080.1:0-239 GCF_019748695.1 Paenibacillus cucumis (ex Kampfer et al. 2016)
GGTCTCTCCGGCAATACCGGTCGCACCAGTTACACCTGTGCCCCTGCACTTGCAATCAACGTATAATCCGGCGAGGTGCCTGGCGTGCCCGTTGGGGAAGCCACATTCGTGATATACGTGCTACCATTGAACGTTACCACTTGACTGGCTGGATATGTCGGGGCTACTGCTGGATCAAACGCCACGATGCCACTTAACCCTACGCCAGTGGCCCCCGTTGCTCCCGTAATGCTTGCGCC
>NZ_JACLIC010000081.1:0-340 GCF_019748695.1 Paenibacillus cucumis (ex Kampfer et al. 2016)
TCGTACCGCCAGTGACCACGAGGCGGAAGTCATACGATGTGGCTGGGTTCAATCCTGTTACGGTTGCACTTGTGGCGTTGGCCGCAATCGTTCCACTTGTTTGTGCCGTTGTCCATGTATTCGCACCTGCTGGGGATTGTTCGATCACGATTCCGGTTGCTCCGCTCGCTGCTGTCCAGCTAAAGCTTGCACTTGTACTCGTTTTCGCCGTATTGGCGAAGTCCGTGAGCGGCAAGCTCGGTGCATTGTCCGTCGTGATGTTCGAGACCACATTCGATGTGCCGGCATTCGTACCGCCAGTGACCACGAGGCGGAAGTCATACGATGTGGCTGGGTTCAA
>NZ_JACLIC010000082.1:0-209 GCF_019748695.1 Paenibacillus cucumis (ex Kampfer et al. 2016)
TATTACCCCAGCTGGGTTTCCCCATTCGGACATCCCCGGATCAAAGCTTGCTTACAGCTCCCCGAGGCAGTTTCGTTGTTCGCCACGTCCTTCATCGGCTCCTAGCGCCTAGGCATCCTCCGTGTGCTCTTAGTAGCTTAACCATTGCGCTCGTGTTCGAGCTGTCACTTCCCTTGGTTTGCTTGCGCAAAGCCAAAAGTCGTTCCATT
>NZ_JACLIC010000083.1:0-298 GCF_019748695.1 Paenibacillus cucumis (ex Kampfer et al. 2016)
GCGTCCGCCTTTGTTCCCGGGTTTTGACCGCAACGCGGGCCAAAACGAATCAGAAAACCGGGGAACAACAAGCGGCCGGAGGAACCATCCACACCGAAGCGATCACCCGAGGCCATCGCTTTTACTACCCGCCGAGCAACGCAAAGGGTTTAGGCCTTTAAAAAATAGCGCCGCAGGATTAAGCGGAGGGGTGGAATGGTTCACGAAGGAGCGAAGCGTCCGCCTTTGTTCCCGGGTTTTGACCGCAGCGCGGGCCAAAACGAATCAGAAAAACCGGGGAACAACCCGCGGTCGGAGG
>NZ_JACLIC010000084.1:0-1184 GCF_019748695.1 Paenibacillus cucumis (ex Kampfer et al. 2016)
GGTTGTAATAGAACTCAATGTACTGGTAAATGGCGTTATACGCCTCTTCTGGATTCTTAAAACGAGGGTTACAGTAAATGAGTTCCTTCTTCAAAATACTGTGCCAAGACTCGATACATGCGTTATCGTAACAGTTTCCTCGGCGGCTCATACTGAGCTCCATACCATACGATTTCAGTTGCTCCACGTATTCTTTTGAGGTGTACTGTGAGCCACGATCCGAGTGATGGAGCAATCCTGGAGCGGGGCATTTGGCCTGGTAAGCATCTTTCAATGCATCTAACACCAAGCTCGTTTCCATATGGTTGTACAGGCGCCAGCCCACAATCTCACGCTTACACAAATCCAGAACACTGGCGAGATATAACCGGCCTCCACGGCAGGGAATGTAGGTGATATCGGTGACCCATGCGGTGTTCGGTTTGGACGTTTGAAATTGCTGGTTCAGCGTATTTGGTGCAATGGGATGATGATGGTTAGAATCCGTCGTCTGGACACGATACCGAGGACTGTGCACGGAACGAAGATTCATTTGACGCATGTATATACTGACGGTACGGGAAGAGATTTTGTATCCTTCCAGATGGAGCGCATACGTAATTTTCGGACTTCCACACCGCTTCTGGTGGTCGTAGAAATGAAACCGAATACGCTTCATGATTTCAGTTCTCCGGCGCTGTTGCTTACTTGTTAGATCCATCCGCCACTTGTAATATCCGCTCCGTGACACGTGTAACAGAGTGCACATCTTCTCCAAAGAAAACAGGGAGCGATGGTCTTCCACAAACTGAAATCTTAATTCTTTGGTTTGCTGAAGATGTGCACTGCTTTTTTTACAATAGCCAGTTCCTCTTGCGTGTCCGCAAGCGTATGCTCTTTCTCTTGAAGTAACCGGCGCATTTCTTTAAGCTCTGCTTCCAGTTCTTTCACTCGATCTACGCTAGCTACGGGCTCATGTTTAAGTTCACGATACTTGCCCATCCACTGGTGTAATGTACTTTTTGGAATGTTGAGTTCTTCTGCCAAGTCTCCGAGTGTCTTGGTCTGTTCTTGAATAAATTTTACCGTTTGTTTCTTGAATTCTTCATTGTATCGTTGCCGTTGTTCTCCCATGTGGACACACCTCCGTTAGCCTTATTATCCTTCCGTCCGTTAACGGTTGTCCACTTTTTATTCTAGCTCCA
>NZ_JACLIC010000085.1:0-3347 GCF_019748695.1 Paenibacillus cucumis (ex Kampfer et al. 2016)
AATAACTATAAATTATTTGGAGGTTTTGTAGTGATTGATCATAACATAGTTCTTATCACAGATGAAAAAAAAGAATATAACTTTGCAGACTTGTCTAGAAAAGACCTTGAAGGAAATAATGCTTCTTCAACGGAAAGCATAATCGACGCTCTCAATAAAATATGCAAGAAAGTTATTCATTACACTGATCTAGAACTATTTACAACGAATATTCCTCAACATAAGGATGATATTATATTCCCCATGAGATTCGGTGAGAACTCTCCCAACTCTAAAAGCCTTTTACCAGCCATTTGTGAAGCTAACAACTTAAAATACGTGGGAGGAGATTCTTTCACACATTCATTATGCAATGATAAACATTTATCAAAATTATATGCGAAAGAATTTGGGATTTCTGTCCCTAAAGGTTTTCTAGTTCGTAAACTTAATGATAGTATTCTTAAATATCTCCCTACTTTGAATCTTCCTCTTGTAATAAAACCAAATTATGGAGGTGGGTCGACTGGCATTTCAAATAATAATTTGGTCTATTCATATAACGAGGCTGAAGATTTAATAAATAAACTTTTTGTTTTTCATAATATTCCAATTATAGTTGAAGAATATATTGAAGGATATGAAGTCGAATACTCAATTTTCGGAAACAAAAACAAGATTATTCTTTCAGGAGAAGCACAGTTAAAAATTGATGAAACAACATTTTTTAAACGAGAAATTTGGGGATATGAAACTAAGAAAATTGATGATTCTTCTGTTGATTTTCTAACTAGTAATTTGATACCAACTAGTGTGAAAGAAAAAATGATTACATTGTTCAAGTCTTTCGATAAAATTGAGTTTATGCGTGTTGATGGCCGCATTAGTAATGATGAGTTTTATCTTATTGAATTATCTCCAGATTGTTTTCTGGGTAAAGACTGTGCTTTTTATCATGTTTTTGCACAAAATAACTTATTGTTTGAGGAGATGTTTGAGTCACTAATCATTAATGCTGCAAATCTCTGCTAACTTCAATATTCCAATACCCTAAAAAATCAAGACGATAGGGTGTATTTGGAGTAACATATGGGTTCAAATTTTCCGCTCTCACAGATTGCAATTCACTTATTTCTTTGGAGTAAATTAGTTGGTTGGGGTTATTTATCTCTTGATAATAAAAGGACAAGTTTGAATATACGATGTGTAAAAACTCTTCATATTTGTAATTTTCAAACTCTGATTGTTCGATCTCTCTGCATAGTTCGTGAGCAATTGTGTAATCCTTTTTTACTGTGTAGAAAACCAGAAGGTTACATTTAACAATGATTTTTTCATAAGGATTTGAGGTTAAGAGTAAAGCGTCCTTCAAGTTCTTTAGAACTGGTTCCGTAAAATTTCCCGAGAGCATGTCTATTACTGCATAATTATTTAATATCATATTTTCTTTTACTTTTCCTTCGCTCAATTCTACTGCCATTTCGAGATCTTCTTTGGCAGCATCTAGTTCTCCTAAATATGAATGGCACATTGCTATAGATATATATATTTGCGCTTGGAGATCTTTTCGATTAAAGGAATCAAATATTTCTAAACATTTATTATATAATTTTAAGCTTTCTGTGGATTCAACAAGTTCAGCATAGTTTCTCAAAAGAAATGCATATTCCATATATTTCTCGTAACTTTTTACTGAGAGCATTTTTTGAGCAAAAACTTTTGATTCATGTAAGCCTTTAGTCTCCATCATAGATGAAAGTAGCATTAATTCCATTGTTAAGCGACATTGGCTTCCCTGGACTTCATCTTGAATTAATTGCTGAACTTCATCTTGAGTCTCAGAATTGTTATTATTTAATACCTTTAGGCCTACATAGTAGGCTCTATGAAGAGGATTAGCTTTATTGTAAATTATATTTAGTGATTCTTCGGCAAACTGTCCTAATTCCATCTGATATGAAACTTCAAGTAAAGCGAGTGAGATTTCATCACTAATTCTAATATTTGGATTATTTTTGTCTAATAATTTATCACGTAAGTAGACTAATTTGGATAATATTCTTTGGGGATATTTTTGTTGTATTATCATTTCTTTAATTTCTTTCAAAATGCCAATGATAGATTCATCATGGAATTTAAGATACAGCATGAATAATTTCTCAGTTGCTACATTGTTGTCACGCATCTCATTTCTTGATTTGTTGTAATAGTTTGTCAAGAGACGATATGCAGCAGCTAATGTAGGATTATGGCTCTGTCTTTCCAATTCTAAAATAATTGAATCATGGGAAATTTCAATTTCATTTGATATTGTAGAAATTATGTATTTCTGCTCTAATTTTTTTAAAATTTCAGCAACTTTTTGTTGGGTGAAGAGTAAAAATTGATCTTGTTCATTTGTTAGAAGTTGCACAAGGAGAGTAGAATCAATTTTACCTTCATTGAGATAGACAGTATTAACGACGTATCTCTCGCTGGAATCTAATTTTTCAAGCGAATACTGTATAGGGCTATTTTCACTTGGTATATCTGATGTTAGAAGCTTCATTCTTTGTAAATTCCCATATCCGTTATCGTATATTTCCTTAACCTTTTCTAAGTCAGTAATTAAGGCTGTAGGAGGAATTAGCTTTTTCGCTTCGATGAAATCCATTTTTTTGATTTCATAACATTCATATGAAGTATTTTTGTCTAAATCCAATTGTTCCATGAAGCGAACTACAGATGTCGAAACATCTTTATAGTCTTCAATTTCACTAGTATATTCGAAGATTAATTTTAAATTAGATACTTTCTTTAAGATATCTGAAAGTATTTCAATAGACTGAGTGTCTATGTTTTGTATATTCTCAATGGATATAAAGAAAGTTTGTGTACTTAACACATGAATTAGATAATCTTTTTTTCTGGTAATACCAATATCCTCAGAAGACTCATAAAGCTTGTTCTCATTTTCGATCCCCACCTTATTTCTCAAAAAATTATAAAAGAATAGGGCTATTCCCTTAAGATTCTTAAGAGCATGGCCTTCTGGGGTAGGAATTGATTGGGCTTCATTTTTAGCTAATTCGGATATCTCTTTATAAAGCCTATTTATATAACATAGATTCTCAATTGTATCTGGTGAACTTCGACTTACTTTTACTCTAAAGGATAAATAATCTTTAAATTCTTCATTAAATAACTTTTGAACAAGACCGCTTTTTCCAACACCGCTTGGACTATAAAGTAAAATAATCTTGTTCCAACTTTTCTTATCTTCCATAATCTTAACTATATCTCTAGTTTCCTGCACTCTGTTGTAAAATGTCATATATCCCACTCCAATCTTTTTATAGAGAGTTATCTCCAAATAATTTATAGTTATT
>NZ_JACLIC010000086.1:0-351 GCF_019748695.1 Paenibacillus cucumis (ex Kampfer et al. 2016)
CCATTTTAACGCAATGGCTGCATTGGTCACGGTGTTAATCGCCAGACCACTGACGGATGCAGGAATCGTGCTCTGTGTTAGAACGGCTGTCCATGCACTTGTATTGGTTTCCGTTAATGCACGAACACGATATTTATGTGCTGTGCCTGGCAACAGGGAGGTATGACTATAGCTTGGTTCTTCCACCGTAGCTACGACTGCGCCGTCCGCTTCTATTTCGTACTTCGTTGCATTGGCAATCGCTACCCATGTCAGGTTGATTGCTGTTTCTTCCGATGTTGCTTTCAGAACAGGCGTGTTCAGTAATGTTGTTGCACTGATCAGCTCGCTCCACGCGCCTACACCCGCGGC
>NZ_JACLIC010000087.1:0-254 GCF_019748695.1 Paenibacillus cucumis (ex Kampfer et al. 2016)
CCGGGGATAACCAGCGCCCGACACCGATCCATCCCGGAGCGTCCAGCGCCCTCGATACTCTTTTCCTCGACGAACAGACTTCCAGCTTTTATCCCCCTGCCCCACCCCTCGCAAGTTTGTTCCATCTCCTTTGGAAAAAAAGAGGGAGGGAAGCCAGCGGAGGGAAGGAATCGGTAAAAGGAGCGAAGCGAGCGCGTTTATCACGGGATTTCCTCCTTGAAAAGGAGAGAATCAGAAATCCGGGGATAACCAGC
>NZ_JACLIC010000088.1:0-294 GCF_019748695.1 Paenibacillus cucumis (ex Kampfer et al. 2016)
GAAAGGGAAACAAAGAAATCTGAGAATAACAGCGATCGAAAGAACGATTCGCCACCGGAACGTCTCCACAAGCGCGCCCTGTGTTATTTTGCTCATCCCGAAAAAGCTAGATTACGTTTTTAAAACGATTTATGGGAACGCGCATAACGTAGTGGAGGGGGCGAAATCGATTCTGAAGAAGCGAAGCGCTCGCCTTTATTCCCGGATTTCTCCCTTCGGAAAGGGAAACAAAGAAATCTGGGAATAACAGCGATCGAAAGAACGATTCGCCACCGGAACGTCTCCACAAGCGCG
>NZ_JACLIC010000089.1:0-209 GCF_019748695.1 Paenibacillus cucumis (ex Kampfer et al. 2016)
ATTTCATGGAAAGCGCAGAACAGGCTACATGCTAAATACCGCCGTCTGATCTTTGGAAAACACAAGCATCCCAATGTGGCGATTGCCGCTGTAGCACGTGAACTGATGGGCTTTATTTGGGCGGTTGCCCGAACCATGGAACAGCCGAACGCAAAGTAAGTTGTTTTGCATTTGTCCAAGACGTTCGTCACAAGGGAATAGGGTAAAAC
>NZ_JACLIC010000009.1:0-266946 GCF_019748695.1 Paenibacillus cucumis (ex Kampfer et al. 2016)
TAATTTGTCCTTTACAAGGGGTACATTTTACATGCGGGGCTGCCTTTTTCAGCTTACTTACTACTTTGTAAGTATTGAACTAAAAAGTGCGTACTTACTTTTATAAAGTTAATTGACTATGATGTAAGGGCGAACACATTTTCCGCAGAATGGAGAGATAACTATGAAAACGTTAATTATTGTCGCTCATCCCGATCTGGCCTCATCACGGATTAATCAGGCTTGGGTACAAGAATTACAGCAGCATGATCATATTACCGTGCACGACTTATACCGCCAGTACCCCAAAGGAACGATCAATGAAAGCCATGAACAGTTGCTACTGGAGCAGCATGAACGCATCATCTTCCAATTCCCGTTGTATTGGTATAGTAGCCCGCCACTTCTGAAGTGGTGGTTCGACACCGTGCTTCAAGCCGGATTTGCCTATGGGCCTGACGGGGGCAAGCTGCAAGGAAAACAGATAGGCGCAGCCGTTTCGACTTTTGGTACAGCTGAATCTTATCAGTCAGCCGGAACCAACCGCTTCACGATTGAAGAGCTATTACGGCCTCTGGAGGCACTGGCACGTTATGTTGGAGCAGACTACCTACCTCCATATTCGCTTCATGATGTATCTCATGTAACCGATGAGCAGTTGGAGCATAGCCAATCACAGTATCTCCTGTATGTAAACGCTCCTGCGGAGCAAACCGAAGTTCAACAATTCGGCTCTTGATGTCCTCTTCGGTCCAGCTTTCTCCACGGTAATAACCGCCCGCAAGCCGAACAACTCAAAGAGGGCTGCTCAGGTCTATTGTATTGACCTGACGCAGCCCTTTAAGTTACCAACGCAACACAATCAAACCAGATACAATCTTATAGCTCGGCTCACTGCTGAGCAGTGCTTCTAGTCGCGGCTCCGCAGTTTGCTGAGCAGACGAAGAATCTCGATGTAAAGCCAAACTAGCGTGACCATCAACCCGAAGGCACCGTACCACTCCATATACTTGGGTGCCCCTTGTTCTGCACCACCTTCAATAAAGTCGAAATCCAGTACCAGATTAAGCGCAGCAACAATGACAATCACAACCGAGATGCCAATACCAATCAGGCTGTTCTCATGAAGATATGGAACCGTGATGCCGAACAGACCGAGCACAAAGCTAAGCAAATACATAATCATGATACCGCCCGTTGCAGCCACTACGCCTAACTTGAAGTTCTCTGTTGCTTTGATTAACCGCGTTTTATAGGCTGTTAACAGGGCAACAAACACCGCCATGGTTAGCAAAGCTGCTTGTAACGTAATTCCGTTGTACAAAGACTCATAACTTGCCGAAAGTGCACCCAGGAACATCCCCTCTGCTACCGCATATATCGGTACAAGATATGGAGATACCACCGGTTTAAACGAAATAATTAGCGCCAAAATAAAACCGACAATTAACCCGCCATAGGCAAGCGGCATCACTTCTTGTCCTTTGAAAAACATCATCCAGGTTGCAAATGCACTGCCCAGCAAAATGATCAACGTGATGAACGCTTTGTTCACCGTGCCGTTAATCGTCATGTAGTTCTGGTACCGATCCCCTCCATATCCTCTGTTCTCAAACGTGCTGTCCTTAAGTGTAGGATTACCGCTACGACCGATCAACACAATCACCTCTTCTTATGTATTGGGTAAATCTGTGAAACCCATTTTCTAGTGCTACTTCCTTGAAAAGTGAACTTTTTAGCTTCTATATTTGTTACGTAGAACTATATTTGCAAAGGGAATGGAGTTGGATGCAATCCATGGATCACATCCTGTCCACCTGCATACGAACCTAGGACATATGTCCTAAATGCATTCAAGCTTACGTTCTTGCTTGTGCACCTTAAATAAACTTGTTTACTTACTTATATAGAACTTTGTCTACATTATACTTCGCCCGCATCGTGTTAATGATATAGGTCTCATAAATTTCACGATCCATTGGATCTTCTACCAAACAAACTTCAATCTTTGTGACTTCGTCGCGGTGATTCTTCATTGGAGATACCGTATCTTCAAAATGCTTTTTGATTCGCGGTCTTAATTTTCGCGCTTTCCCGACAAATAACAACTCACCTGCGGCATTATAAAACATGTAAATTCCGCCTTGCTCGCGCGTAATCAGGTGAAAATCAGTAAATCCATAAATGTGGCTTAACTGCGGATTTTCCTGCTTGGTAATGGTCACATCTGGTGTAGGAACCGTAATCTGAATCATCCATTTCACTTCCTTATATTCTATAGAAATACATCCTAACACATATCATAATCCGACACCATTTCGAGTTAAAAGAAGTACAATTCACGGAATTTTCGCTTTTGCGACAAATATTTCAAAAAAAAGGTTAACTTCCCTGATTCAAAGTGGTACTATAGGGGTATGAGGAAGAATTTGGGCACAAAGACATATGTCTTTGTATCCACGCTCGTTTTATAGAGCCTACCATTTTTCATCTTTTTCATACTGAATTCGGTGACGTGCACACGAGAAGAGTACAGTTAGTAAGAACCGTAGCTTTGAAGTAGATTGTAGAATCACCATCTTTACGAAAACCTATTGCAGCAAGCATTGAGTGGCAATAATTAGCCTTTTAAGATTTCTTTTTAATACAGCATCAAGTTTATCATCTAGAATTAGAATAATATAGACAAAGCATATCGCATAGGAAGTCGATCCACTTAGAATTATACAGACAGGTATTTCTAGAGACTAGTCAGAACATGCAACTGTAGCTAGAACAGAATAGTATTACACCCATAGAATTGAACAGGTTTCACCTCCAGCCCGGCATATGAGCCAGGGCTTTTTCCCGTTGTGCGTACAACTCAGGCCACTTTAGCTACGAAACAGAGGTATCGTGGTTCTTTCTGCTGGGTTTATAATATGGCAAGATACCAGTAGAGGGAGTGATGGGATGTATTCCGACCTGCAATTGACGGAGGACCGCCCTGTATATATACAAGTCAAAGATTATTTGAAACGGTTAATGTTAAAAGGCGGTTTGCAACCTAATCAGAAACTGCCTTCAACCCGTGAAATGAGCACGTTAATGAAGGTAAGCCGAAGCACCATTCTGCTCGCCTACGCAGAGCTTGAAGAGGAAGGGTTGATCTATGCGCTCAAAGGTAAGGGTAACTACGTCAGCACACTTATTGAAACGCAGCAGACCAATGCAATCCATTGGCAACTAGATTGGACGGCGGAGGTTAGCGATTATGCAATTCAGGCAGAGCAATATGATCTGATGAAACATGGCTCAGGAGCCGAGCGCGGCGAAATTTCCTTTACCAGCATCGCGCCGGATGAAAAACTGTTTGATCTTCAAAATGTGAAACGGGCCTTCCTGGATCGCATGTCACTTGAAGGAGAAGTTTTACTTAATTACGGCTACGCCCAAGGATACAAACCGCTCATGAATTATTTGATGAACTACATGGAAAACAAAGGGGTCGACCTTACAGGTAAGGATATTTTGATTACGAACGGGTTTACGGAGGGTTTTGACCTGGTACTTGGAGCATTGCGCAAGAAGAGCGGCAAAGCACTCTGTGAGAATCCTACACATCACACGGCGATCAAAAACCTGAAGTTGCACCAGTTTCAGCTAACCGGTATCGATATGGAACCGGATGGCCTGGATCTGAAGCAGCTAGAGCAACAACTGGCTGGAAGTGCATATGATCTGGCATATCTTGTGCCCTCATATCACAACCCGACCGGAATCGTGACTTCGCCTGCAAAACGAACTGAAATTATACGTTTAATGAACGCATATCAAGTTCCGATTATTGAGGATGGATTTAACGAAGAGCTTCGTTATTCCGGCTCCCATGTCTCACCCTTGATCGCCAGTATGGGTAAGGGTAACGGCCTTGTCTATCTCGGCAGCTTCTCCAAAGTATTGTTTCCCGGACTGCGTGTGGGCTGGATTATCGCGGATGCTACATTGATCGATTATCTGGAAAGCATGAAGCGGGCGCGCAGTATTCATACGTCTACTCTGGATCAGTCTCTGTTATATCAATATTTAAGCAACGGCAATTTTGAAAAATATCTAAAACGGGCTCGTACAGAGTACAAGCGAAAATATGAACTCGCTGTGCATTGTCTAAAACGGCATCTGCCGATGTGTCAAATATCCGGAGCAGGCGGTTTGCATCTGTTTGTGCAGTTTCCACCAGAAGTGCGAACAAGAGAGTTGCTAGCTGCCTGTAAAGTAAACGGGGTAACCTTTACTCCTGGAGATACCTTTTATCTGGAGCCTGGTCAAGGGCTTCACACCATGCGGCTTGGATTCTCCAGAGTCAGTGACGAGAACATCCGCAAAGGCATCCGTATCATCGGGGAAACCGTTGCGAGCATGATGAATTGATTTAATAACATTAAGGAGGATTTTCACATGAGAGTCGGCGTTATTATGGGCGGTACATCTTCAGAGCGGGATATATCCCTGCTCACCGGACAGGAGATGATTGCGAATCTGGACAGAAGTAAATACGAGATCATACCGATTGAGCTGAATTCCAAACGCGATTTGATCGATAAATCGGATGGAATTGATGTAGCCTTGCTTGCCCTGCACGGAAAATACGGAGAAGACGGCACGGTGCAAGGCACGCTTGAATCCCTAGGCATTCCCTATACAGGTTGCGGCGTACTTGCAAGTAGCGTATGCATGGATAAGGACATGTCCAAACAGCTCATGCGGCAAGCAGGGGTACTCACCGGAGACTGGCTTCAAGTGAATCGAATGCAAGATCTGTCCTCTGTGGCTGTCCAGCACTTAACGTACCCTGTCGTAGTTAAACCCAACTCAGGCGGCTCCAGCATTGGAACACAGATCGTTCATGAGCCATCAGCCCTGCCTGCAGCAGTAGAAGCTGCTCTTGCCTGGGATAACAGTGTAATGATTGAGCAATATATTGAGGGTGAAGAGATTACCTGCGCCATTGTAGACGGTAAAATGCTACCCGTGATCTCGATTCGTGCCAATGCTGCCTTTTTTGATTATGCAGCTAAATATGATGATAACGGTGCGGATGAGCAGGTCGTGCAATTACCTTCTGAGCTGCATCAGCGCGTAGAAGCCGCAGCGCTAACTTGTTACAACGTACTCAAATGCAGTGTCTACGCCAGGGTGGATATGCTCATTCGGGATGGAGTGCCTTACGTGCTGGAGGTAAACACCTTACCGGGGCTTACACGGAACAGTCTGCTGCCCAAAAGCGCAGCCGCTGCCGGGATTTCTTTTGCCAAGTTGCTCGACACCATCATTGATCTGTCTCTTAAACAACGTTCCGGGGAGTTGTCGCGTGTATGAGTCTCGATGTAAATATTCGGCATAGCACCAAACAGGATGTACAGGACATGGTTATTCTCATGGATCAACTGGGATACCCCACAACCTACGCCGAGATGCAGGAAAGATACGCTCATATCGCTGCTGATGCCAATTTTACAACGTTGGTAGCCGAAGTGCGCGGACGTGTAGTGGGACTGATTGGCATGCAGACATCCTATTCATATGAAAAGAACGGCAGACATTGCCGCATCATGGCACTGGTTGTTCATGAGCATTACCGCAGCTCCGGTATCGGCCGTCAGCTTCTACTCGCAGCTGAGCAGTGGGCGGCCGAACAGCAGGCGGACTCTCTGTCGCTAAACAGCGGCAATCGTGCGGATCGTGAAGCCGCGCATGCATTTTATCAGAGGATGGGTTATACGGCTGGCAGCACCGGATTCAGTAAAAATGTCATTCGATGAAATCTAAACAACAAAATATGCCCTTCCAAGCACTAATATGGCTTGTAAGGGCACATTTATGTTTTCATGATCTTATCCTGACTGATTTAGTACTTGGCAGATTGTGCACCGTCAATCGGAATGATGGCTCCGTTGATAAATGGCGATTCACCGGACAGCAGGAATGCGACCAAACGTCCGACTTCCTTGGGATCACCCAGACGTTTGGCCGGGTTGTCCTTTACAAACTCTTTGGACGCCGACTCCCAGTCATTTGGGTTAATCTGTTTGAATGAACCGATAACCATGTCTGTCAAAATGGCTCCTGGAGCTACTGCATTGATGCTAATACCATGCTCTGCATATTCAATCGCAGCATCCTTGGTCATGCCTGCAACGGCATGTTTACTTGCCCCATAAGCGATCTGATTAGGCACAGCGCGAATACCACCCACGGAGGAGGTGTTGACGATAAAGCCTTCGCCTTGCTTTTTCATCACAGGCAACACGTGTTTCAAGCCATAAAATACACCTTTTAAATTAATGTCGATTACCTTGTTGAACATCTCGGTTTCATAGTTTTCGATCAGGTTCTGCTTGCCCTCAATACCCGCGTTGTTGAAAAAGGCATCGATGCGCCCAAACTTGACCATGGTATCCCGAACATAGTTCTTAACCGCTTCCTCATTGGCTACGTCTCCCTCGATCAACAGAAACTCAGCTCCGTTCACTTCTTCCGAAATTACCCGCTTGGTCTCCTCCAGTGCCTTCATGTTAACATCCACCAGAGATAGCTTTGCCCCTTCTCGCGCGACCTCTACTGCAGCCGCCCGGCCAAGCCCCGAGCCACCTCCTGTAATCAAGACCACTTTATTGGTGAACCGTTCTGTCATGGTATAGACCTCCTAATGATTTTTTAGATCATCCATATTTCAATACCCTTTTCAAATTAGACTCTAACATGGCTTCGACAACTCATATGCCTCCATTAATTTCTCGATGGGAATCCCATTAATTTTCATTCCTGACACTTGGCAGGCCTCAAGCTCAACACCTGAAAGATCACAGTCGACAAAACGACTGCCTCCCAAATCACAATGTCTCCACTGCATTGGCACACGGTCGTCACCAAGATGTGTATCTTGGAACTGAACCCCGTCCAAAGCACAGAATTCAAACTTGGTATTTGTTAAACGTAAATCTGCAAGCAACATTTCCGTCATATTCAGGTTCGTTAGTTTGCTTCCACTCAGATTACAATCGGTGATGCGGCTGTTCCTCATTGTACTGGAGCTGTACCACATCGAATCCAAATTGGCTTGAACATGTTCATGCTCCTGAATTGGATCATCCTGCCCGCTCCTGGTAACGATCTTCTTCTCATAACCGTACTCTGCATCGGAGGCATACATGCGAACATAACCGAGCTTTTCGTAGAAGTGATGATTACTCGTCTGCCGACTAGAAGTTTCCAGCCTCCAGTGCAGGATATGCGGGAACACAGCCTCAATCTGTCTGATCACTTGTGAGCCTACTCCGCGCCCTTGGAAGACAGGGTCGATATAGATTCTGTCCAACCTTGCGATTCCCTTTCCAAGCACATTTATGCTCACGCCACCGATTGCACAGCCATCTGCTTCCACTACATAGTAGTCCCACTCACGAATGACATACTCATGTAAGCGAACAGCATTATAACCCGGAGGACAAAGATTGCTATCCAAGTCCTGCTCTCCATTCGCCCAGACTTGCATGGCATGATCAAAAGCACGTGTGCAGATTTCTGTCAGTACAATGGCATCTTCGTGTTCTGCTCGGCGCAGGTTTATCGATAATGGTTTGGGTTTAATCCGCCCAGTGGCTTTCCCATTGAAATCCGTGCTGTGAAGTTCAAAATAATCATAGACCTCCCCATCAGACAGGAGTCTTCGATTCACATACTGGAAGCCTGTATGCTCCAGCACTTTGCGAGAAGACGGGTTATATGTCTTCACAATGCCCACAATCCGGTTTAACGACGTATGTTCGAATAGATATGCTGTCAACGCTCGTACCGCCTCAGTGATATAACCTTTGTTGCGGTGATCGCGTGAAATGGCATAAGCTACCTCACGATCAGACGGATCAAGCATATCGTTAGGAAACACACCGCACCAACCGATCAACTGCTGACTCTCCTGATGTATTACCGCAAGCATAATCCGTACATCCTGCGGATCAAACTGTTCATAACTCCCTACGACAAACTGCAAAAATTCACTTAATTGCTCTTCTGTCATCTTCCAATCGGGTAACAGGTCGGTAATTTCAGGCTGATGTGTCAAGGTTGCCAGCGCGGCTTGGTCTTGCAAGGTAAAGGGACGTAACATTACTGAATTAGCAACAATCGTAAAACCATGATTCATATAGAACACCTCTAAGGGATTACTTTGTGATGACACGACAAAAAGGAGCACCTCCAATAGAGGTACTCCCTTGTCGTTTCATCCTTTCAGATCAAACGCCGAAGCTCCTCGTAATGGGTCAAAAAGGACAGACGTATCCCGTGTTGGTCTAACGGAATTTTTGCGCCTTGTTCTTTTCTACATCATTACGAGAAATCTGGCATTCTCTGAAATCCCCTTTCAATTCACGCATCGTTTATAACGATTCACATTGTATTATGGACGATCAATGAAAATCCAGCCTGTATCTTGTTCTTTTTCAATCGTGGCTCCAAGTGATTCTGCCATGAAACGAAGCGGCACATAAGTCTTGCCGTTTTTGCCAACAAAGGCGGATTCCACCATCGTGACTTCTTGCCCCGCAACGGTTGCTTTCGGAGAATCTACCGTCAGTACGATCTCATCTCCAGTGATGTCGTCAATGACAACGATCTGTTTCGAGCCTTTCGTCCATTTCACTTCTGCATCCAATTGCTCGGACAGATACCGAAGTGGCACAAAGGTTGTATTTTTGACCGTTATTGCTCCATTTTCTTCACCCGGATGAAGGAAGATGCTTTTTGTTGAAATTTTCATCTCATTCTTCAGGAATTGATAGACGAATGAATTCGAATCAAAATTTCTAAGCACCTGACCTGGTGTAACTTCCCCTTCGGTTAGTTCCATCACACCACGGGAAGCATCCACTTCATCGACAGTGACCGCGCCGCCGATATTCCATAGCTCACTGTCTGCGCTAACCGTTACAGAACGCACTGGCAAGTCTTCTGATGCAGGCACAGCCACCTTCAAAGACATCTTTTGTTTGCGAATATCGAGTTTACTATCCAGGAAGAAGTCCATATTCAATTTGGTTTCAGGGCCAAATACTGTTTTCAGCTCCGGTGTATCTTTCAGCAGGTTGTTCAGTTCCTGATCATAATTCACCAGAATGCTGTCCAAACCTTCTTTGATCATGGCATAGATGGATGTAACTGCTTCTTCCTTCGATTTTGGCAAGATAGAAGTCATTTCATCGTCTTCCATACCTTCTCCTTCTATACCTTCCAAGCCCATATAACTTTCAAAAACAGGGTACAGCACATCATACAAGTCTCCAATCAACTGTTTGAGACCTTGCTCATCCTTAGAGATACTTGTCAGGAACGGCTTAACCATCGCAAGCAGCTCTTCACCGTTAATCTCCATATGCAGCTTGTTTAGAGACAATGTTTCACCATTTACGGCTTCCTGAACAGGAGTAACGGATATGTTTTTCGGATTGGACAGATGTTTCATGACAAAAGTTAATACCTTTGGAGAAAGCTCTTGCATCTGTTTCTCCAACTCTTTTGTATCTATAGGAAGAAGCATTGTCTCTGCTCCCCCAAGTGTATCCAGAGATATGTAAACCGGTTTCTGAGCTCCATCGACATCGATGGTCATGCCCGACTTGTCCATAGACAGATGGAAAGGCAATTTCGTTCCTTCGATGCTCACTGATCCTTTGAGCGATGCCGTGTTGGCGTCCTTCATCTTGGCATGATCAATGTTGAGTGAAATGGAATTGATTCGTTTAATCATTTCGAGGTCTTCGTCGGTTGCGAATTGTTTGTCCGGTTCTATGTTAATATGCATGGATTGTTTGGTTTCACCGGATTTTACATTGGTGTTATTGACCATGGCTTGGCCAACATCTACTCCGCCCACGGCCTGACAACCTGTAAGAATAACCAGTAACAGGACAAGCGGTACTGCCATCCATTGTCTTAACTTTCGGCTCATAATTGGGATCTCCCCCTTAGCAAAATATGGTTCATTCCATATTATGAGGGCACTTGGAAGCAATGTAAACGGATACGCATAAAAATAGGCCAAATAGGCCGGAACACGTCCGGCCTTCTGGTTCTTCTATCACTCATATGTCATAACATGCGCGTGGGAACATGCTGTTTCATGTAATATTTTCAGACTATTCCTGCTCCTGATCCTCCGCAGACTCTTCCTCTTTCACTTCATCTGCCGGTGTTACAGGGGTCTCGAATTGATCCGGTTCATCGTCTTGAATTGCTTTGTTCTCTTCGTTCTGATTTTGTGTCATAATCGCTCTCCCTCTCTTCAGCAGAATATCATCAAGGCACTGCCTTGTGTGTATCAATAACCGGATGGCATATGAATCAAACATTGTTCCAAACCATGATTGCACACAGACCGGAATTCATCCCTTTAGAAAGAGCCCTTTCAGAACACGTAAAAGATAATCCCGTTGCCGTTCTCTACGGTCACTTGAAACAAAGCCTGTATCTGATCAATCGTTTGCACGATCTCCTGAAAAGTCTCTTCTTCGTCCCAACCTTCCATTACGGGATATACCCCTTCAGCAAGCATCTTGTCCAAGCTGAAACGCGTCCTCACATCCTCAGGGGTAAGTTGCTCCAATGCCATATAAGCCTCAAGAACCTGCTTGTTATTAATCAAGAATAGATCCATATCCGAATAGTTCCCCAAATACTGTTGACTAGCGAGCGGCACAACATAACTTAGCGGAGGTTCTCCATCTACGAGGTTACCATTCAACGTCAACTGTAGCATCTGCCACGTTTTATCAATATCCAGATCAACCTGACAATCATGCACACTAACCTCTCCCGATTGAATGGAATTCAACAACTCATCGGTTACTACCACATATCTACCCGACATGCCCATCGCGTTATCCCTCCTGACATTTCCTTCTATTATTCCCCATTAACCGCGCATGTTACATCAGAATCGGGGTAAAAAGGAAAAAGGGCACAATAACGTCACCCTACAACGATCATGTGGGGAGCGTAAACGAACCATTTCCTAAGGAGGATATCCCGATGAAAAAATTTGACTACAGTCTTAATTACGAGGAACTCGATCTGCGCAAGCAGCCTGAATTATATACCGTTGGCCGGGGCGAGCAAGGGGTGCTCATGGTGGAACCCTACAAAAGCGAGATTCTGCCGCACTGGCGGTTCAAAACACCTGAGATTGCGACAGAGTCATCGAAGAAGATCTATGAACTATTTTTGCAGTATAAGAAAAAGGGGGATTTCATTGGCATGGATATGGCTCGCAAGTTTTTACAGATGGGATACACTCGGGCGAGACGTTATACCAATCATAAAGGCGGGCGCAAATATTCGAAGCAGGATGGCTCGATCCTGCCTTATCAGAACGATCCGGTGAAGGCGGAAGCAGCAGCCATTTTCAAAGCGCAGTGGGAGGTAGCGAAGAAAGATCCCGACTACGTGAAAATGATGAAAAATCATCGGGAAAAGTACGAGTCAGAGGAGGGCTAGGCGCATATCTGAAATCATTGACTTGTGGAAACATATGGTTCAGAATCTATCTTGTTACTGTTTGTTTTCCACCACTATTTTGGAGAAAAGAGGCGCAGCCGACTATGACAGATTCGTTTATACAATTAAACACAGGCCAGAATACCAACATCAACGAATGCGCTCAGCTTCAGGTGACGATCAAGTGCACATCCGCCCCCTCTGCCCTGGATGTTAGCTGTTTCATGGTAAACGAAGCAGGAAAAGTTCCATCGGACGACTATTTTGTATTTTACAATCAGGAGGCTGACCCGCATAACAGCGTTCGTTTGCAACAGATAGAGGAATGGCAGTCTACTTTTGTACTGGACACGCATAAATTGCGGCAAACCTCATTAGAAAAATGTGTGTTCACGGCTACACTTGATGCGGGACATACATTCGCCGATGTTCATACATGCCAGGCGGTTGTTCAAGCCGGTTCCCAGCAGATTACGTATGAGATTACGCAGGCCACAGCAGAAACAGCGCTTATTTTCATTGAAATTTACAAGTATCGTGACGGATTCAAAGTTCGGACCATCGGACGTGGTTTCTTTGGTGGATTACAGCCCCTGGCAGAATCCTTCGGGGTAGAGATTGAAAGTAACCAAGCCTCGGAAGCCGAACAAGCTCTGCTCACAGCACAAGCTGAAGTGGCAGCAGCCTCTTCCCAAACCACAGCACCTGTTGCTGAATCAGTCCCGAGCCCTCCACCACTGAACTTGACCAAAATCGATCTGCTCAAGCATAAAGTAACCCTGTCTCTCCAAAAGAAAAAGGTTGAACCTATTCAGGCACGTGTTGCCGTTGTATTCGATGCATCAGGCTCCATGTACCATCTGTATCGTAAAGGCATCGTGCAAGAAGCCTTTGAGCGGATACTGGCGATTGCATCCGCATTGGATGATAACGGAGAATTAGACGTATGATTCTTCGCCAAAGACTTCTTACGTGCCCCTAGCGTTACCGCCAAAGATTTCGAGAATTATATTGAACGTACATATAAGCTGGGTAGCAAAGGAGGTACTAATAACGAACCTCCTGTAATGCAAGATGTCATTCATAAGTACACCATCGAGGAACCCAATGTAAAGATTCCAACGTATATTATCTTTTTTAGCGATGGCGGGGTTAGTCAAAAAGGAAAAATCAAGCGATTGATTACCGAAAGCTCAACCAAAAATCTGTTCTGGCAATTCGTTGGTTTGGGTAGAGCTAATTACGGTGTTTTGGAAAATCTCGATGATATGGAAGGGCGTTTCATTGATAACGCTAACTTCTTCGCACTGGACGACATCTCGAAAATCAGCGATGAAGAATTGTACGATCGTCTGCTCAATGAATTTCCAAGCTGGATCAAGGAAGCTCGGGCCAAAGACATTCTGGCCTAAAATGTTCATCTTCTATGCTTAATTCAGGCTTGTAGCTTTAACTTGCAATCTTAGAATCGTGGTCTTAACATGCTGCCTACAATTCGCAGCATGGACTTGCGTGGCATGAGGCGGGAGAACTGTGCTGTCCAGTAATTTCGGGCTCCTGGTACTGCATATGGCTTGCCTTTCTCCAGCGCCCTCATGGCCACGGCCACAACATGCTCAGGTGTATCCCGTTTGCCTACAGAAGCTTCACTAGCACCTACCACATCAAAGAACGGCGTCTCGGTTGAACCCGGACATAGTGCCAAAAATTGAACCCCACGCTTCCAATTTTCTTCATATAACGCCTCTGTAAAAGAAAGTACAAATGCCTTTGTCGCCCCGTACACCGCCATAAACGGATCGGGTTGGAAAGCTGCCGTCGAAGCCACGTTAATAACCGTGCCATTCTCCTTCTCTAACATGCTTGGCAAGAAAAGATGCGTCATGTTTGTCAAAGCTAATACGTTCAACATAATCTCATCCTGTTGCCGGGAACCAGGCAATTGTTCAAAGTATCCATGAGTAGCGAATCCAGCGTTATTGATCAGGATATCAATCTGTATTCCCCGTGTCTGGCATTCCTCATGTACCTTCTGTGGCGCGTCTAATTCGGAGAGATCCGATACGATCACTTCTGCCCTTACTTGATATGTACGTTTGATTCGTTCTGCCAATTGTTCCAGCTTAGACTCCGTTCTTGCTACTAGCACAACATGGTTACCCTTCGAAGCCATTTCGAGTGCAAAAACTTCACCTATTCCTGAAGAAGCTCCTGTAATAAGTGCCCATTGATGTTGTTTTATCATTTCTCATCCACCCTTTGCATGAATATGAACACACGTTTTCTATTGGAAACAATGTTTCTATATAGAACCATCGTAACCACTATTCATGATCCTGTCAAATACAATCTGTTTAACTCGACTTCAGAATGTAGTGCTTACTTTCAAGAATCCAATTCAATTGACGTGATCTGGCGTAAAACAGTAGAATGACCATAAGCAAAGGAAGCGTCGCAGTTTCTGTTTAACAACAATACGGTTATGAGGATGAAATCAATGAAGGATACACATTCGGGTTCCGCGGAATCTGCACATACGGTAACAACCTTTCAGGAAGCAAGGCTGCAGCACTCGGATAATCTTCGGCAAAATATTGTGCATGCCGCTGCGGCTTTATTACAAGAGCATGGACCGGAAGCCGTCACGGTACGCCGCGTAGCTGAACGCATGGAATGCTCCACCAAGATCATATATAACCTTTTTGGCAAAAAAGAAGGGTTAGCCAAACATCTCTATTTAGAGGGATGCTCCGTTATGGCCCAGCGTTTTGAAGCTGTTCCCCGGCAAGCATCGTTCGAACAATATTTTCGTGATCTGGCCTACGTCTACTGGGACTTCGGCATTTCTCAATCCAGCTTCTATCAGCTGATGTTTGGAGGTTCTTTTTCCGAATTCAAACCGGACGGAGAGACGTTACAGGGAACAGCCACTGCACTGAAGCAGGTGTCTGGGTTAGTTGAATTATCCATTGAACAAGGAATGATTCAGGTGCAAGATCCCCTGCTTGCGGTGCGCATGATCTGGGCTCCCTTACATGGTGTGATACATCTGTACCTGGGAGGACATATTGAAAACGAAGAAGCTGCCAAAACCCTCTATGATCATACGTTATCGATGGTTATAGGCTCTCTTGTGAACAAATCTGCGAATGGATAAACACAAGATTGGTGCATGTAGAAACGGTTAAAGATAAACGTAAAAGAAGCCTGTCCGCTCGCGTACGTAATACGCTTAGGACAGGCTCCTTTTTCTTTTGCTACTCTACTTCGGTGTACATGAATAGATCAATTCAGATCATTTTTATCATCTACAGCCGGCTTAGCGTGCTTCCTGATTCTCCGCTTCCCAGCGTGCAATTTCCTCACGAACTTTCGGCGCTACTTCTTTGCCCAGTAGTTCGATCGCGTGCATAACCTCATCATGCGGCTGTGTACCCAGTGGTGTATGCAACATGAAACGGGTGATGCCCACTTCTTTGCGCAGATAGATGATTTTCTCAGCGACGGTGTCCACATCCCCTACGTACAATGCACCTTCCAGGCTACGTGCCGCATCAAATGTTTCTCTGCCATAATGTCCCCATCCGCGTTCGCGTCCCAGCTGGTTCATTACCGCTTGCGCAGGGCGGAAAAACTTCTCTACCGCATCATCGGTTGTATCGGCAACAAAGCCGTGAGAGTGGGAAGCAACGGTTAACTTGGAAGCGTCGTGTCCGGCATGTGCGGCTGCTTTTTTGTACAGCTCCACCAGAGGTGCGAATTGTTTTGGACGACCACCGATAATGGCAAGCACCAGCGGCAATCCGAGCAGACCTGCACGGACAACCGATTCCTGATTACCGCCGCTGCCAATCCAGACCGGAAGCTTCTCCTGCACTGGACGCGGATAGATGCCCAGGTTGTTGAAGGAAGGGCGATGTTTGCCTGACCAGGTTACTTTTTCCGACTCCGTCAGTTTCAGAAGCAGATCCAATTTCTCGTCGAACAATTCATCATAGTCGCCCAGATCATAGCCGAACAATGGGAAGGACTCGATGAATGAGCCACGCCCTGCCATAATCTCCGCACGTCCATTTGAAATACCGTCCAATGTCGCAAAGTCCTGAAACACACGTACTGGATCATCCGATGACAACACGGTTACCGCACTGGTCAAGCGAATGTTTTTCGTCTGCGAAGCTGCCGCCGCAAGAATGACTGCCGGGGATGAAGCCGCATAGTCCGAACGATGATGCTCCCCTACACCGTACACATCCAGACCCACTTGATCTGCCAAAACGATTTCTTCCACAACATCACGAATACGCTGTGCATGGCTAATTACTTCTCCTGTATTAACATCCGGGTTTGTTTCCACGAATGTACTAATTCCGATTTCCATGATATGTTCCTCCCTGTGTATGAAGCGATCCGTCGTTCATCTAACCTATTGTAAGTAGATCACCTTTTGTTATATACCTTTATATTGGACTATTTTGAGCAAAAATACAAGTACCCTCTGTTTCCAGAGGGTACTTTTCTTCTACAACTTCCTTCCGACATACAGCAGATGAGACGAGATTCCCAGAATGGAAGGATCTTTGGCCACCTCAATCAAGTATTGAAGCAGTTCTTGCTCCTCGCCCCGTTCCTTCCAATAGTGCTCCTGTTCATCCGTGATCATTGCTTTAAGGCTGGAGGAACCAACCAGCTGAACAGTCTCGAAGCTGTGCTGTTCCATGAACGGCACAACATCCTGCACATGAAAATAGTATGCTCCCGTAAAACGGCCCTGATCCTGATGATCAAATGTGCCTTTTTCTACAAAAGACCGGATCGCATCCATGCTGTCATTGGGCCTCCAATGATGCGGCGATTGCAGTGAGTTGATACTCATCCGCATCCGGGTCTGTACCGCCACAAATACAACGCCTCCCGGCTTTGTTACCCGATAAAGTTCACGCACTGCCGCCTCCCGCGCTTCTTCCTGTTGCAGATGATACAGCGGCCCCAGCATAAGCACCGCATCATAGGTTTCATCGGCAATCCCGTTCAGATGAGTCGCATCCAATACATGAAATCCCTCAAACTGCTGCGTCAGCCCAAACGCTTCGGCCTTTTCTCGTGCTTGTTCTACGGATGAAGGTGTAAGATCCGATAACGTAACCTGGTATCCCCGTTTGGCGAGTTCCATCGCATATTTCCCCGGCCCTGCACCGTTATCCAGAATCAGACCGCTTGGCGGAAGATGTTCGCGAATATAATGCATGTTAATGATGAATTCGATGGGTTCACGCTCCAGCCTGCCCCACTCATCAAATCCGGAATAATATTGAATAATGCGCTCTCGATCTCTATCCATCTCTTGTGCACCTGCCCTTTTCTCTGGAATTAAGCTTGACAGAACATCAAAAAGACCTGCCGCCTCAGCTAAGAGGCGACAGGTCTGACCTTCGCGGTACCACTCTTTTTGTTCATAGACAGGATTATAACAACCTATCCTTCCATAACATCTCATGACCTGATGACGGAGGTTACCCGTCAGAATCTACGTAAAACTCATTCGATCCTGCCTCTCACAGGTGAGTTGGGGACTGGCTGGACTGTCTCTCACCGAATTGACAGTTCTCTGAACCACGCCATATACCTTAATACTCCTGATCATTGCGTTTGCTTATTTAATTTCTCCAAGTATAGATCTCCTAAATATTTACTGTCAACTCTAAATTGGGATGTACCACCATGCTTCTCTCACCTATAGAATACATGTCTAATTATAACAATCCTTCTACTTTTGCTTCTTTTCCACTAATGGTACAGCTATTTTAGCTTCCGGTTCTTCTATACTGTACATCCATGGATATACAACGGCCGTATCCGATGTATACTTCTCATACCGATCAATGCCCTGATTATCTCCGTCGCCTGCAAACTGGGTCTTGGTCGGCATACCATAGCTTCGTTCACCCTTTAAGAGCATAAAGGTCTGATTCATCCCCCCGAAATGGGGATCATCACTATACCTCTCCACGTACAAATCCCCGTCCTTAAGGTAATATGTCCAATGGATTGTATAACCGCCAAGCTTTGAATCCACAACTTGTGGCTTCTCACCAATTACAGGTAAAGTAACCGGCTCGAACTCACCCTCAATATATTGGACTTGATGATGGGCATACAGAGTCATTGGGGTATCCGGATTGATCTTCAGACCTGGGTTTACTTCAAAGCGCAATTCCATTTGGTTTGAAGTATCTGACGGCCATACGGCACCTTCCAACCGGGTACCATTCACATCCAGATCATATTTCAAATAGGGCAGTTGCAAGATGGATCGATCCTGAGCAAGAATCACCCGGATTTGTGTCGGCGTAATGATGGTCTCCTTCACGAGTACCCCTTCCGATTGCTGGCCCAGAGGGAGATCCAACACTCTTTTGCTCGTGCCGCTAAGCATCTCCGTTTTATCTAATCGTATACCGATATTCAGGGGCTGATCCATTCTACCTTCTTCTTTATGATACGCGAGTACATAAGATGAGGCTTGTTGCTCTAACGTGTCCAGGTTATAGAACTGTTCTGATATATATTCACCATGCGCTCCTGGCTTACCGCTTATACTCGGTGCAACCGAATCTAATGTCTGTCCTTTCTGATCATAAATCTTTAAAAAAGGATAAGCATACTCACGGACATCAGATTGGTCAAAAGTTAACGATGTAGACAGCATCACTTGATTATTTTTCTCGTTGAATACACTCACTGCAAGTTTACCCAAGCCGTCTTTATGGATATCAAACCCTTGTGACTGCCGCTGGGAAAGATCCAGGTTAATTGCCTGTTCTTCGGGAGCCAATACCTGGACTCCACTTACTGTGAAATCAACATTGGCCTCTTTTGCTGACGGTGTCCACTCCGTTTCAAAATAACCTTTGTATACTCCGTTCGCCTGATCAAAATCATGATAATACCTGCCTTCGATTTGCTTCCCCGTCTCATCCCTAAGGCCGATCGAAGGGAATCTTACCGTATCCCCTTTGTACTTACCGGGGTTCAAGGTATACAAAATAACGGTACGATTATCATCAGTAAAGGCAGTATCGAGTGTTAATGTTACCCCGCCGACTGTCACCGATTGATTCAGTTTCTGTCCAAGTCCATTTTGCAGCGCATTCCGGATACCACTCCGGTGATCCAACAGGTCAAACCAGTCATAGTGGACTGCTGCATATACAGGTGTCGCCATAAGAACAACGGCAGCTGTTCCGATCAGTGTGGTTTTTTTCCATCTCAGGTTCCGACGTACATTTTCTTTCCTCGCTGAAGCATGAAGCTCAGGGCAACGTTCTTGATCCTTTTGGATCTGATCCCACATGGCATTAAAATCGGGATAATGGATATCCGCATCATTTTTCAGATGATGAGACAATCTTTTTTCTGTATGTTTCACTGTACACTTCCCCTTTCTGATATTGTTTGCTGGCCTTCTCCCATTTTTTCCTCAGCAGACGAATTCCCTTATATATTCTTGATTTCACCGTACCCAGCGGAACTTCCAGCGTTTCGGCCGTTTCCGATAAACTGAATTCGTTCATATAGCGTAGCAGAATGGCTGAACGTATTTTCTCAGGCAACTCCTGAACCCATTGTTCCCAGAGATCCGATTCCTCCGCATGCTGAGCCACCTCGTCAACCGGATCAACCGTTCGTTGCGGCGTGAGCATAAAAAGCCTTTTTTCCCGTTGCTTGGATGCATGCTCTCTTTTCATAAAATTAAGGCAGTGATTCACTGTGATTTTCATCAGCCATGTTTTCATGTAATCTACCTTCCTCCAATCCTGACGGAAGACGGTAATAAAAACGTCGTGGCATACATCTTCCGCATTCTGCGCATGATGGAGCATGTAGTAACACGTCCGGTACACATCTTTGTTGTACATTTCGAACAGTTCTTTTTCAGTCAAACAATTCTCCTCCTTTCTCTGCATCAGCCTTTTCAAATCTATAGACAAAGCCGTTCATTCAAAGGTTCATTCTTCTTCTCTCTTCACAGCCAAAAAAGAACGTTCACTTCCACAGCAATGCAGAAATGAACGTTCTTCATGGATGAAGACAAGTATATTTGAACTCACGTACAGTGCAGTCCCTGAACGACAGCAGCCTAGATCTTTTTCACAAATTCGGACTTCAACTTCATCGCGCCCAAGCTATCGATCTTGCAATCAATATCGTGATCTCCATCGATCAGACGAATATTCTTCACTTTGGTTCCTTGTTTCACGACGAGTGAGCTGCCTTTCACCTTGAGGTCTTTGATGACCGTAACGGTATCCCCATCATTCAGTACATTTCCATTGGCATCACGCACAACTTTGGATTCCTCAGCGTCCCCTTGATCTGCTTCCAAAGACCATTCATGCGCACATTCCGGGCAAACGAGCAAATTTCCGTCCTCGTACGTATATTCCGAATTACATTTCGGACAATTAGGCAAAGTAGACATATGTATTAAACTCTCCATTCTAAAATTGGCTTACATGCAAGTATACGGGATTTGGGCCGTTTGTTCCATACGATGGATCACTGCAACACGGTTTAACTTATATGGAAGGTTCCACCTACACCGAATTTAAACCAAATTTAAACTTGATTCTACCCTTGCTTTAAGGAAATCCGCTTAATATATAAGTATCCAAACAGTGTAACGAAATCATTTTATAAACCTTACGGACATTGTCCTCTGCTTATATTTCCATGCCAAAGGAGTTTCTGCTTATGTCATCCTATGTTTTCCCCATTCAGACCGCGTTTATCATCTTTGTTATAGCCTCCATGTTCCTGCTGCTACCTTGGTTAATCTATGGTTATCGCAAAGACGGCTTCTTTAGCTGGTCCCGGTTTGCCGTCAGCTTTTCTTTTATTTTCTTCCTCATGGCTGCTTACTGCCTTGTGATCCTGCCGCTTCCCGCGACTCGAAATAACTGTGCTGGCCACGCAGCGAATGCGGTTTATTACAACCTTCAACCCTTTATGTTCGTGAAAGACATTATGAGGGAAACACCGATCATCTGGTCTCAACCCTCTACGTGGATCAACATGATTAAGGGCCGAGCTTTCCTGCAAGTGCTGTTCAATGTATTACTGCTCATGCCACTGGGGGTATATATCCGGTATTTCTGGCAAAAGAGGGCGTTCTGGAAACATGCCTTCGTCGCTGGTTTCGGGCTTTCCTTATTTTTCGAAGTCACCCAACTCACCGGGTTATACGGATATTTCAGTTGTCCTTACCGGCTGTTCGATGTGGATGATCTGATGCTGAACACCTCCGGTGCAGTGATTGGATTCTTCGCAGCCCCGCTGGTGTTGGCTTTGTTCCCGTCACGTGAGAGTATTCAAGCCAAGAGTGAGCAAATCGTGGAGCAAAACCGCGTCTATCCTGTGCCACAGTTACTTGCACTACTGATCGATGGTATTGTGGTGGTGATTATCGCCAATCTCATGTCAATCTTCACCTTGTCCAACGATATCCAGGATGTACTAAATACGTCCACGGCGATGGTTATTGTTCTGTTCTTTATCCCATGGGTTCAAAGCGGAGTTACACCAGGCTCTGCCGTTCTCCGGTTCCGATATGTCGATCGTCAAACGGGTACTCCGACGCTTTCAACACTATTGAAACGATTGATTGCTATCTATGCTCCGTGGCTTCTGTTAACGGTTATTCACCTGGTAAGTAAATATGCATACCCTAACTATCGAGATGATGTCATTCAGCCTTATCTCGTCTGGATTTCGCTCGGTATCAGCATGGTGTACTTTCTCGTGTATATCATCCTGTTTATCCATGTGTTGGTCGTGATATTCTCGGGTGGAAAACGTTCCTTCTACTTCGACGAAGTCTCCCGTACGCGAGCCTCGCGTAAATAATAAATCAAGTGTACTCTCTCTTACAGGGACGATCACATAGGCAAAAAAGCGGCCTTTCATGGTGAATCCATGAGGCCGCCTTTGAATTTTCGGATACCGAATCTGATATCGAAATTAATACTGAAATCTGTAAAGTTGTTGAACTCTCTGCATAACATCAGACTTGTGAAATGAAGGATGCCTTACTTAACCCCAAGCAGTTCGCGTTTGGAAGCCTCCGGGTCATGTACAACCTCGATCTCATGGTTGAAAATGAGTGTCGCCCGATCCTCACGATATTCAGGCCATTCGATTCCTGCTGTCTCCGGCTTGCCGTTTTTCGCGAAGGAAATCCAGGCATCCTGTACCTTGAGAGCAAGCATTTTAGCCGCTTCATCCGGCACAGCCTTCATGAATTTCAGCGCATCCAGCGTGTTAAATACAAAGAACATCTCAATGCTGTGGATCGCTCTTTTCAGAAGGGGATGCTCCGGCATCACCCAGTCAAAACGGTACATCCACACCGGGGCATGCTTCTGCTGTGCAGATGCATACTGTAGTGCTGACCGCCAGAAGAACATATCCGTCATGACTTGAGCTTGTCCATCCGCTGTCTTCGGATAACTATCCGCGATAGCAGCGCGATTCTCCAGATCCGGCGTCATGAAGTCGACACCCTGCACCATATCAATTTCGTTCGAGAATGGTACATCCGGCTGAATAAATAACGATCCCTCATGCAGTGTTGTGCCGATAAGTACAGAGACATCCTGTGCGAAACCCTCACTAACAGCCTGAAGTGGTATTTGAGGCAAAGTCTCACCATCGAGCACAGGTTGGAACAACAAGGCCATGCCTGCTCCGCTCTGCTGCTTCACCGTTTCTGCTGCCGCCATAATCTGCTCTACCGGAATGCTGTTCAGCTTAGCTAGGTTGTCTCGGTCCACACCAAGAACCTTCAACATGCCCTCACGCAAAGCCGAAGCTTGCTCAGACGGCATGAGCTGCGAAGCACCACTCTCCATGATGGCACGTTGGAACAGCCCTTTGGCTGCTGGCATCGCCATTAATGCGGCAATACTCATACTACCTGCTGATTCGCCGAACACCGTAACCTGACCCGGATCACCGCCGAAGGCAGTAATGTTATCTTTCACCCATTGCAGCGCAGCTACCTGATCCAGCAGGCCTGCATTGGATACATAGGAATCACCCAGCGGAGCCATATGCAGGAATCCTAGCGGCCCCAGACGATAGTTAATCGTCACCACGATAACATCGCCACGAACGGCTAGTTGTGTGCCATCGTATACAGGCAGACTGCCTGATCCGGTTACGAACGATCCCCCGTGAATCCAGACCATAACGGGAAGAGGCTGACTGTTTTCTTTTTCGGGTGCCCAGATGTTCAGATACAGACTATCTTCTGACTCTGGCGGCTTCTGCCCGCCCATCCACTCTGAATCCCGACGCGGTTGTATATTCTCAGGCCCGAATTCGGTCGCCTGTCTGATTCCTTCCCATGACTCGGGCTGTACCGGAGCTCGGAAACGCAGCTCTCCTACTGGCGGCTTCGCATACGGAATCCCCTTCCATACACTTGCACCGTGTAAAAGCTCGCCTTGAACCGTACCATATTTCGTTTGAACCTGAAGTTCTCGCATTCCGCTTCTACATCCTCTCCGTGATTAAATACATTCATTGGTAACCATGATTAGAGCTTAATGAGGGCTAACCATGTGTATATATTTGAGTATAAATCTTCGGCATACCCATTTACAACTTTGCCCAGATGAATACATTGGGTCATGCCCTCTTTTGAGTTGGATTAAGAAATTCGATCTAAAAATTCTCCGAATGTATATCCCGTACTATAAAATTTTTCAGCAAGAGCAACTATGCTTTTGAGTAGAAAATTAAAAGTATTAAAAATAATAATGCCTAACACAGATATAATCACAGGTAACATCCATTTTCTATATAAATTCCAGTTCGTATGCCTCAAGGTAAGCCATCCCCTTACCAAAACAGTTATTTCATTCCCCAAAAAGGATATGTTAATAATACCTTGTATATCCCAAAAAATACAATATTTAATATTGATGAAATTGCAGTGAAAATTGAGACAAAAACAGAGTCATGTATATACACAACTCTGCTTCAATTACGATTATATCAATCGTCCTCTTTTCACAAAAAATGATGATTAACGCTCCACTACTGGATATCGCACTGTATAGTCAGCGCCTTCAACCCATTTCCCGGCAGTGAAGTCCCGCCCTTTCACAACGACTCGATCCTTGTAAATCTCTACATGCAACCCTTCGCTACCTTCCAAATGTTCATCCTCATCCGTCCATAGATAGGCAACAGAGGAGGCATTAAACATGGTTGGCATGTGGCCTGCACCATCATACATCGTATGCGGTGCTTTCAGCTGCCAATGCGTATGCCCGGAAAACAGAATCGCTTGTGGGTACTTGGCAAGCACGGCTTTCAATTCAGCATCCTGATTCACGCCATACCAGCCTTGTGCCTGAAGCGATCCCGCAACGGTGTCCATTAACGGCTGATGGATAAAGATAAAAATGGGATGATCTGGCATAGCCTGTTCACCCAGCTTCGCATCCAGCCATTCCAGTTGTTTAGACGACATCTCACAGTCCTTAGGATGCGGCTGCTCCGTACCGAGAAAGATGTAATGATATCCATCGATCCAATGATCGTGGTACGTTCCCTTCATTCCTGTCGCCACTTCAAAATCAATCAAACGCCGATGCCATAATCCCGCGACGGTAATGGTTTCGGCTCTAGCGGATATGTCTGCGTGAATTTCCCCTTCATGTGCGGTCTGCCCTGGTAGCACGAATTGGTTGCCAGCCAGTTGCTGAATCAGCGCCGCTGACTCCTCCGCAGTCTGTTTCACCGGATGCTCTAACTCCGCATCTCGCTCCAGGATCTCCGCTACCTGACCTTCATTCATCTCAAGCAAAACCAGGGGAGGCTTCTGCCAGATGACTGCACCAATATCATGATTACCCACCGTGAAACGTATCTCCGGCAACTTCTCCGCATTTTGCTCCCAGATTCGCTGCCATTCCCGATACTCGCTCGGCAACCCGCGGTCGGTTACATCACCCACATGCATAATGCCACTGCTTCCATCGCTAAACGAAGCTATATCTGCAAGCGCCTGCTCCAGATGCCGGTTATGAATATGATCTGCCTCGTCCCGTACATGTGTATCCGTGATCACCTGGAAGGTAGCCAGTGGCTGCTCAGTAGTACTCATTACGAATCACTCCATTTCAGTCCAATAATGCCTATCAAAATAAAACCGATCCATACCATCGACGTCAGCCGCAGTCGTTCACCAAAGAAATAATGCCCCACCACGCCAATCATCGTGATCCCCACGCCTGACCAGATCGCATAGACCACAGCCAGCGGCATATACTTAACGGCATAATTCAGAAAGGTGAAGCTTGCGGCGTAACACACAAACATCATCACGGAAGGCCACAATCTGGAGAAACCATCCGACACTTTAAGTAATATCGTGGCACTCAGTTCCAGAGCAATGGCAAGTGCCAGCAACACCCAGCCCAGATAAGTCTGACTACTCGTCATCGGCCTAACCCACCGGAGAGTAATTCATGGAACGTCTGGATTGTGCGATCCGCCAGTTGTATTTTCCCAGACTCACCAATGCCAATCTTGTAGCCTGCTCCAGCAGCTCTTGCCATCTCCATATCCCCGTCCGTGTCCCCAATCACCATGACCTGCTGCGCCTGTACACCGAGTCGCTCACAAGCAAGTAGCAACATGTCAGGAAACGGTTTACCGCGGTCCACCAGATCTGTGCCAATGACGATGTCAAAGTAATCCTCCAGCCCCATCCATTGCAGATGTTTGACTGCATTTGCCGTTTCATCGGCTGTCACTACGCCCATTTTCAACCCCTGATTCCGTGACTGCTCCAAAAACTCTCTTACACCGGGCAGCGGATGCGCCGGACGATGTACCTCCATCGCTTCCTCGGCCTGTGCGAGGCATGCTCTTACGATCATTTTGGCTTCTGCCCAGCTTAGTCCTGCACGATATCCATGCCACGTCAGCACGGCATATACTTCATCCATCGTACCCATGGCGAGCGGACCCCGGACATCATAACCGTTCATCCGTCCCTGTTCATCGTGAAACGTGCCCCAGATCTTTGGAAGATCGGCTTCATCCATCTCTAGACCACGAATAAGCAGTTGTTCTCTGAAATCATTCAACACACAACCTGTCCAGAACCCCCACATGCCTGTAAAATCAAGCAACGTCCCATCCTTATCAAACAGAATGGCTTCAACCTGCATCTGTGTTCTATCGTCTACTCTATTCTCTTGCATGGACTAACTCCTTGTCTGTGATCGTAATGAATGGAAAGGGCGGTACGTGGTGTACCGCCCTTTTTGCTTAGGCACTAAAGCTTATACATGAGAGAGGATGCAAACTTCATGTATTACAATGAATTATTTTGCAATGCGATCCAGTTCTTTCTGTGCTTTTTCTTTAGCTTCCTTTAACGCCTGCTCTGCAGGAACATTGTTGATCTGTACTTTATCCGCCGCTTCTTTCAGGGCATCGTTAATTTTGCCGCCCGTTGGATCACGGAATGGAGCTGAAGCATGTGCTGCCTGTTGCAATGGTACCGTAATCTGTGGATGCTCTTCACTAAACTTCTTGAAGTCTGGGTCTTGCTGTGCAGATTGGCGTACCGCAATGTAACCTGTGTTCATCGACCATGAAGCGGTGTTCTCGGTTTTGGAGAAATACGTCAGCCATTTATACGCTGCCTGTTGTTGCTCTGGACTAGCTGCTGCCGGAATACCTGCAAGAATTGCACTCGCTACAGGTTTACCTTCGCCAATGCCTTCCCAGCCTGGCTGTTGCATGGCCGCAACGATTTTAAAATCCAGATCGCCTTGGTCACCACTTGAACCGGTGTATCCAGCCGCTTTATTTTTCATCACATCGTCAATGGTCTTGTACCAATACTCCCAGCCTTGACCGCCATATTGAATGCCCATGATTTTGTCTTCGTTGATCCATTTACGGAACAGTTCCCATGTCTCGATCCATTCAGGGGAGTCGATCATCACCGTTTTACCGTCATCACTCAGAATTTTGCCGCCTTTGCCCATAACAGCATCGATCATGTTATCTCTGCCCCACATTGGCTCCCAGCCGTAGAAAGTGGTTTTGCCATTTTCTTTCTTGGACATCTTCGCGGCAGCCTCGGCAAATTTCTCCCATGTCGTCAGGCTTGCCGGGTTAATTCCGTTCTCTTTGAACGTATCCATACGGTAGTACATAATTTGCGTCGTGCCATACATCGGTAAAAAGAACTGCTTGCCATCTACATTCCCTTGTTCCAGGAACGTTTGAATAAAATCGTCTTTTTTGAAGTTCGGGTCAGCCGCGATCATCTCATCCATAGGTGCATAATAACCTTTGCGGGCCCAGTCAATATTGGCACTCAGAACGGCAGCAGGCACTTTCTTGGACGCAATGGCCGCTTGAAGTTTCTGCTCAGTCTCCGTGTAATCAGCTTGTACAATCCCTTTTACAACCACTTCATTCTGCGAAGCGTTGAAAGCATCAATTTTCTTCTTCATATTGTCGCCCAGGTTACCGCCCAGGCCATACCAGAACTCAATCTCCACCGGCGCTTTGGCCTGAGTGTCCGTGCCGCCGCTAGCAGCCGCTGTTGAATTCGATTCTGCCGGGGCTTGTGTTCCACAAGCAGTTATTAAAGCGAAGCTTGCGGCGAGTACCAGCGACATGCCACCTTTCCAGCTCAGGTTCAGTTTCTTTTTCAAAGTCATGCCTGACTTGCTCCAATTCATTGTTGTTCCTCCTGTTTTTGGGTGACTTTATTAGACAAAAGGTGAAGCATATCAATTCTTGTTTACGCCAGCCGTCATGTTCACACTCTGCATAATCGTTTTCTGGGTGAACACGAAAAGAATAAGTAAAGGTGCGATGGTAAACGCACTTGCAGCCATAATCTGCGGCCAAGCCAGTCCATAGGCACCGCCTTCCACGAAGAAACTTCGCAGCCCGGCAGATACCAGCTGTAGGTCAGGATTTTTGGTGATAAGCATTGGCCAGAAATAGTTGTTGTACTGTTCGATGAATGTAATCAGCACCATCACGGCGAAGCTGGAGCGAACGAGCGGTGCAATAATCGTCCAGAGAATGCGGAAGTGTGATGCCCCGTCCAGCTGTCCGGCTTCTACGAGTTCATGAGACACCTGCATAAAGGCCTGACGAATCAGGAAAATGGAGAACACACTGACACAGTTGGATACGATCAGGCCCGTGTAGGAATCCAGTAGATTCAGCTCACTTAACACCAAGTAACCTGGCAGATATACGGCTGTGCTCGGGATCATGTAACCCACCAGAATGATGGCGGTCAACGTTCCTTTGAGGCGGAATCTCATATGAGTCAGGGCATATGCCATCATGCTGGAGTTCACAATCTGGAGCAGACAGATCGCTATGGCGACCCCGGTGCTGTTCAGCATGTACCGTGCAAACGGTGCGGCGTTCCAGGCATCCACGTAGTTCTGCCACAGAAATGTCTCCGGCCAGAAGGTCGGCGGGAACTGCCAGATTTCATCATTTGTTTTGAATCCGCTAATGACCATCCAATAGAACGGAAAGGCAGTGGCAAGTGCAATAATAGCTAGCACCAGATAGCGAAGGATGGCACTGATTTTTACTTTTTTACGGGATGCCTTATGCATCTCTCTGGGCTTCATTTGGCTAGTGTTACTTTTGGGCATGGTCATTGTCATTAGTAGTGCACCAGGCGTCTGCCAAGTAGGAAGGAAACTCCCGATAACAGCACGCAGATCAGAATAATAACTACAGCGATCGATGAAGCTTCTCCGACGTTAAACGATTCAAAAGCAGACTGATAGTACATATACAGCAAGGTTCGAGTTGATCCAGCAGGTCCACCTTGAGTCATGACGTTAATCTGGTCGTAAGCCTGTAGCGATTGAATAGTCAGAATGATCGAAAGGAAAAAGGTCGTTGGTGAGATCAGCGGCAACGTAATGCTTCTGAACTTGTCCCAAGCTCCCGCCCCGTCAATCGAGGCTGCTTCAAGCAGATCGGAAGGCAGATTCCTTAGAGCTACCAGATAGAACACCATCGCCCAACCAATGGACTTCCACAAGGTTACAATCAATACAGCAACAAGTGCCCAATCCATATCGCGGAGCCATCCGATCGGTGATACTCCTACCCAGCCCAGCATCAGATTGGCTAGTCCCACTTGCGGTTCAAAAATCCATGACCAAGCGATGGATACGGCAACCGTTGGTGTCACCCATGGTGAGAAGAGTAATGTGCGAAAAATACCGGATGATTTCATTTTGCTATTCATCAGCATCGCTAGTGCAAGTCCTCCCACAATCGTAGGGATCACACTCCCGAGTCCGAACAACAGCGTCACTTTCAAAGATCGATAGAATTCAGAGTTCGTTAGCAGGTACGTGTAGTTATCCAACCCGACGAACAGCTTGTCCGGGCTCATGAAGTCCCAGTCCGTAAAACTGAGATATACGATGTATCCCAGAGGCCCCAGCCAGAAAATCAACAGCGGGATTAGAGCAGGCAACGTGAATAGAACCGCCTCCGACTCCCTCCAACATTTCAAACGCAATTCTCCCACTCCTTATTGTCCAAATTTTCTTTAACAATTGGCAATTTATAGATGTATATTGGCTTGTTTAATCTTCTGTACAAAAATGATTGTACATTCGAATTGAAAAATCTATTTCGGGGTTGTGTTAAAATTCGAAGGAGTCATGTAAAATATGAATATGTTCGTGGAAACGTTTATTCTATTGCCGAGGTGACATTGTGGGAAAAGAAATTGTTGGGAACCCGAATCATTTATCGTTACCTGATCGGTCTGCACTGAGGGAGAGAGTCATTGAGGCGATTGCCAATACGATGGATCTCTATGGGGTTAATCATACGTTTGGTAAATTGTATGGTGTGATGTATTTCGAAGACCGTCCGATGACGCTGGAAGAGATGAAGACCTCTATGAATATGAGTAAAAGCAACATGAGTTATGCCGTTCGTTCGTTAACCGAGTCTCAAATGATCTATAAGCTGGACGAGAAAAAGGAGCGGCAGGATCAATATGTGGCGGAGACTGACTTCTTTCGCACGTTTCAAAATTTCTTCGGATTAAAGCTGCAGCGGGAAGTGGATGTGATGCTGGAAGGCATCCGCGAGGTGATCCCTGACCTGACAACCATGATTCTAGCGAAACATACAACTGCACAAGAACGGGAAGAGGCATTACGAGATTTGCACAAACTCCAGCATGCAGAGCAATACTATGTCTGGCTTCAAGGATTCGTGGATCGGCTGCGAGAGGGTAAGCTGTATGAACAAAAATCAGAAATACCGGAACAGCAGGACTAGCCTTGTTGAGCATAGACTTAAAGATGTCGGATCTTAGCAGAATAAATTTAGCAGCAGATATGAGATTGAGATCAATCCATTATGAATAAGCATATACAACAAAGAGCTTTACCCAGCCGATGAATGGCTTTGGGGACAGCTCTTTTGAAACCTACATATGTCTGAGTATAAAAGATAAACTTGGCCTTGATTCAAAATACAAATATTTGGAATCCGTTGTTTGAATGTAACATGCACCATTCCACTTATCATCTACAGGAAAAAGGATCGATGTGAATTCCACTTTTTCTGCAGAGTCATTGCCATTGTTTATCTGTATTGTAATTGGTTCATTATAGACATATTCTATGGCGCCACTCTTTTTTATATCTTTGACCTCATCTTCTGATAACGGAGCATTGCCACCTGACATCATATCTCCTTTTTCAAATACGATTAAAGAGAGAAGCTGATCAAAAAGTTGCGGATCTTCTTTTTTATTAATTGATTTCTGTTCTTCAGCGCGATAAAGATGTATCAGATCTGGCTCCCATTTTTCCGGTTCACTGCTCGGATGGAGATACCAACCGAGTGTGAAGCCTAAAGCAACCGCGATCACCACAATAATAGAAACAGATGTATTGAGCTTCATCCCTTCACCTCTCATGCTCGTTTACGTTATAGTATACTGTGAAAACATTATTCATGATTTCCATAGTCCCTATGCTACTTCAATCTCAATAGATAAACAAAAAACCACCCCCTCGGGTGGTTTTCTGCTTCCATCTTTTTAGTTAAAAAAACTACTTCTGTGCTGCAGCTTCAATATCTGTGTAGGCCCAGTGTGTTGCTGGCACGTCGCTAAAGGATGGCGTGGCCACTCCCGTCAGCGGTGTACGTTTGAACAGGACGTTCAGCACTTTTACCGCTTCTGCACGGGTCAGCTTGCTGTCTGGTTTGAATGTACCATCATTGTAACCCGTCATCAGACCAGTGGACTGCACATAGGCAATGGCATCGGCTGCCCACAGATCAGCGGCTACATCCGTAAAGGACGCTGCTTCTGGTGCTGTTGCTGAAGTACTCGCAGTCACAGCATTCGTTTGTTGTTTCTGCAACCAGCGGTACGCGATTGTTGCCATCTGGGCACGCGTAATCGAACCTTCTGGTGCAAACGCTGTGTCACTGAGACCGTTCATGATACCTGCAGCTTGTGCCTTTTGAATCTCACTCGTTGCCCAATGTGTTGCGGCTACATCGGCAAAGGCTGTACCTGCCGCCGTAGCTGTTGCTGTTTCACCCGGCAGATTACGAGCCAGCATTGCAGCCATCTGGGCACGTGTAACGAACGCATCTGGACGGAAATCGGCACCGAAACCTTGGATGTATGGCTCATTCGTCTTTTGAGAGGCTTTCAGCCCATCGACGACAACCAGTGTAAACGTACTGAACTTGGTTACCGTAAACTCAATGCCTTCGCTGTTATTAGCCAGTTTCACGAGTTTGCCTCGCAACAGTTCTTTCGTGCCATCACTGTGTTCAATGTACACAGCCAGGTTATCCAGAATCTGCTGACGAGTTGCCACATCGGTTGGCAAGCTGTTGCTTAGTGGCAATGTCAGCGTCACTTCACGGCTCTGCATGTTCGTTTCGATCTCAACCGGACGAGCCAGTACACGAACATTCGTATTTGGAGCAACTTGCTGAATCACTTGCTCTTTCTTCGCCCGCTCTTCCAAGTCTTTGCGCTCGGATTCCTTTTTGAGTGGAACCAACCGGAAGTATAAGTCTTGATCGAATCCAGCAATGGACTTCGTTGGAATGGAGATTACAGCATTTTCGGTCGAAATTTCCAGTTTCATCGAACCGTCACTTAGATCTTTGACAGCTGTTTTTGGGACTTCGACCCGTGTCTCGGACACGGCATCTTTCGTATCTGGAATCACAATGCGTGCTGTATTGCTACCCAATTGTTTTGCTTTTTCAACCGATTCCTTGGCAATCGCATCTGTCATTTTCACCAAATCTTTAACCGTGCCGTTGGTTTCGGTTGTACGTGTGATTGGGGTTTTGGTCAAGTTTGTGCCGTCAACACCGTTCACATCCACCACGATCTGCTCTTGCTTAGTCGTTGGTGCAGGTGTGGACGTCACTAGTGCAGATGATCCACCGCCACCGTTACCACCTGTGTTGTTGCCCGGGTTAGTTGTGGAACCATTACCATTACCGCTGTCACCGTTGGCTGTAAAGATAATCTTCACAGCACGGCCTGGCAACTCATCACTAAACGCTTTGTGACGAACCCATACTGTTTTGTTACCGCTAAAATCCAACTTCTGAATGGAAGCCAGATCAATCCAATTCAGTTTGCCATCGAATGAAATTTCCATCGTATCATTCAGACCTGTTATTTCGTTTTTAACGTCGTCCCCTTTTACATTAGGGGCAGTGAAGAAACGATTAATTACATATTGTAAATTCCCAATATCCTCATAGCTGTCTTGTTCATCAAGTACCCATTGTGCCAATTCCTTTTGATCTTCCACGCTAAGCTCTGCTCTTTTGGACAGGTCGAGGGCACCCGTACGATCAAAAGCATACTTCTCGAAGAAAGCCTCACCCTCCATTTGAGCTTCCATAGCACTTTGGAGCCACTGACTCATTGGATCAATTTTGGTGGCCTTTTCAATAGATTGATACGGGGCAGTCAAAAGCCCTAACACTACCATTGGTTCCACGATATCTCCTTGGTAGAGTCCTTCCAACTTTTCATAGGCCATCGAATACAGATATTTATAAGCAAAAACATTTTTGTCTACTTTATTAGTGAGTTTCAAATATTTTTGACCAATGCTTCCATACTCTTCTGCTTCTTGGTCGTTAAAGTACTCTGATATATCTACCATCTTTTGTGCAAGTAGATCCAGTTTATTGCTCAAAGCAGTAAGCTCCGTTTGTTCCCAAACAGATTGTGCCAACATGCCAAGTTCAATCATGAGTTGAACCTGATTTTTATTCTCGTAATCTTCACTGACGTATTGGATCAAGAATCCTGCAATGAAATCTCTAACCTGTGGGTTTAAATTTTCGTAGCCGTCAGGAAATTTAATTTCTAAAGCCGGATCTTCCATAGCCTCGCGCATGGCTGTTTTATTTCCACTTTTCCTCGCAGCGTTCAAGACAGACAATACATCCGTGTTATTATCACTGGAGAAAAATTTGTCAAATGAGGTCTGGATTTGAACAAAGGATTCGTACCCCCCATCTGGCCGCTCCGCAATCATGTGATCTGCCAGTGCATTTGACTTTTGTATATCTTTCTTGATTCCATCTATTTTCTCTACATCTATCGGAAAGCTCATTTTAGGATGTTCTAGGTTTTTGTTGTAGTCCGCAATCTCCGATTGAATTTGTCTCAATTGGAACATCGAACCCAACATTTCATTAGTGGTCAGCGCCTTGTTAATTAAGGGGGTGAACCTTGCTTCATCATCGAGAGAAGTTAATAATTTGAATACAGACGACGGACCCTTTTTAAGTTGTAGCTCAAGCATAGCCGCTGTGATACGTTTTTCAATGCCTGAGAATTCAGAATATTTACCAACAAACTGATAGAACATACTGTCAGGAGCAGGTTGATCCAGATAGTTAACTTGTTGCATCTGCTTCGCATATAGTTCATCAAGAGAACTCATTTCATCCGGTCCACCGATGTCATGAATGAATTCAACCGCCTTTAAAGCTAGCTGCACGAGGTATTCAACTTGCTCTTTATTGGCGTACCCTTCACTGGTTGGTGGATCTAAATTAAGCATATAAACTGCGATATCATTCTGATCCTCTGAGGATAATTGCTTGAAATCAGGCGTAGCTATGAAGTTTTTATCGCTCAGTAGTTCAACAGCATCAATTATAAAGTCATTTGCGTTGCCTTTATCCGCTGTTTTTATTAATTCGTTAAACTTTCTCAGTCCTGGTTCAAAGAACTCATCAAATGCTTTTTGCACATCAGATACCGTTTCATAGCCATCCTGCTTGTGATCAAGCATCCACTGAGCCAGTTCATTTTTTTCGTCGTCATTCTGAATTGTAGACATCTTCCCCATGTTAAAAACAAATGGTGGTAAGTTCAGATCTGGCCTAAAAATTGCGTAGTTTTTGATAAATGTATATATTTCAAAAAGTGAGTCAATCGCCTCATTCATACTGTTGATATCCGTTGCTTTATTTATCTCTTTGTAATCCTTAAGTTTCTCATATAACATTGCGAGCTGGCTATTATGGTAGATCGTAACAGAACTGTTTTTGAAAACAATATTGTATAGCAATATATTATCAATAAACATTGTCCAATCCGCACCATTCAGATGCATATAACGAGATGCAGCTTGTGTCCATTCTGCCTTCTCGACACTGGGGAAATAGGAGTACCACTTCCCTAGCAAATTGTATACCTGATCCATTTTCGGTCCTAAGGTCTCAATCTCGAACTGTCCGGGTATTACACTGACGTTATAAATCAGATTAAATGCATATACAGCCTGATTGTCACTATTATATTGCACATCTAGTGGAATCAGCATAATCATACCTCTGGCAATCTCATTCTTTTGATCCTCGCTTAATGCTGCGTAACCTTGAGGCAGCTGTAACAATTCTCCTTCCTCAAGCAAATGACGAACATTAGCTATTTTTTCGCCAGGGTTGGAATCATCATACCCTTGTCTCTCCATGTTTAAAAGTTCGTATGGGTAAGATCGAGCACTTACCACACCTCCAGGACTTACAATCTGAAGCAACATCATAGCCACCAACATAAAACTTACTATCTTTCTGAACAAGGCTTCGCTCTCCTCTCATTTCATGTTTGATCCTTATGCTTGTATCTTTAGACCTAGTTTAGAACACAACAATAAACAGATTCTAAACAAGAAATGATAATAAAAGGAAAAAAATCCACTCCATAGTTGAAAATAGAGTGGATTCCTTCATATTTTTCGTCAAAATTCATCATTTCAAAAAAAATTTAAGCGAAACTTCTTGTTAACGGTCCGGATTTACCTGATATTCACGCAGTCTCCCCTCATACACCAGCTTCAGTTGCTCGCACTGGCGAAAATCATCCGGGGTCACCAGCGCAGGCAGCTTGTTCCACAGCTTGATGCCTGAGCGTTGCAGGATTTCGGCTACAAACTGAGAGCAAAAATAGGAGTTGCTGAACTCCACCGGCTCCTTGAGTGTAATACCAAGAACGCCCAGCAGGTTGTACATATATTTCTGGCGGCTACGAATGAAAATGTGTAGCACCCGCTTCATTTTTTCCACTTCACGCTCCGAGACCCGAAGCTCATAGATGACACATGTCGTATTCGGATATTTACTATACGTCCCTGTCTGGATATCTTCCTTCACAAACCCACCGTTCAGCGGATTGCTCGGATGTTTGCGACCGAAGCTGTACAATTCCGTTAATTCCCGGTCGAACGAGATGGAGGCGTGATTATACGGTGCTTTGGTGTAAGTTTGAATGACTCTTGTAAACAACGTACCTGTATTCGTCAGCAAAATATAAATCGAACGTTCATCGGTCATCCTCATATTTCCCCTTATCAAGTTGGCACTATTCCTTCATAATAACATAGGTACCCTATAATGGAATCTTACATTGAATAAGCAGGTGATCTTCGTACATGAACAGCTCTCTACTGACATTAACTCTGATTTTCGCAGCTCTACTCGTTATACATATTGTGTACAAAGTGATTGCCAAACTGCAGCCAGACAAGGATTATTCGGGCATTGGAACAAAAATTAAAACCTGGTGGGGCATGCTGGCCATCTTTTGCCTTGCTACCCTTTTTAATCCCATCGTCTCGCTGATCTCGCTCATGGTGCTGGCATTTTTCTCGCTGAAGGAATACTTCTCCATGATCCGTAACACCCGCAAAGCCGACCGCCGTCTATTTCTATGGGCGTATCTCGCAATCCCGGTGCAATTTTACTGGATATACATTGGGTGGTATGGCATGTTCATCATCTTTATTCCGCTCTATGTATTTCTCGTCTTGCCCATGCCACGTCTGATCAACAAGGGAACGATCGGATTCCTGCGCAGTGTCAGCTCCACCCAGTGGGGACTCATGCTCATGGTGTTTGGATTAAGTCATCTCGCTTATTTTCCGTTTGCCTCACCCGAGTACGGATCGAAACTGGTGTTGTTCCTCGTTGTGCTAACACAGCTTAATGATGTGGTGCACTATCTCGTATCTCTTTATCTGGGCAAACGAAAAGTGGTGCCTACAGCGAATCCTTTTATTACATGGGAAGGATTTGTGTGTGCATTCCTAGTCACGACGGCGGCCTCCTATTTCATCTATCCCTACCTGACACCATTTGATTGGCAGTTTTCCCTGTTCATCGGAGCACTGATCGGCCTTGCCGGATTCTTCGGCAGCCTCACCGTATCTGTGCTGAAACGGGATCTGCTCATCGGGGATGACAACAAGTCGGATGCACTCAAAAAAAGTTATCTCAGCCGGGTCGACAGTCTCACCTATACCTCGCCGGTCATGTTCCACGTCGTTCGTTATTTCTTTGAATTTATGTAGTTATCAGATATGTCAAAAGGCCTCTCTCATCACCCTGAAAAAAGGATATGGAGGAGGCCTTGCTACAATTTAGCGTTTCAAACTCAGTTGTCTTAATCGAATAAATTCAAGAATATCATTTAATTCATGAAACTTCTCATTATGATGTCTTTCATCATCAGCAGAGTGAATATGGAATGGATCATATTTTGTTACAGAAGAATGCGTACCTTCTGGGTGTTTATGAGCGTGGAATTTCATGATCAATTGTTTGTTGCTATCGTACCAATCATACCAATATAACTCGATGAAACATCGATCCATATCCAATTCCTCAATACAAATTAATTTGGAGAAATCATGAAATAGGATTGTTTTTCTAATACTCCTTCTATCACTTCGAATTCCATTTGCATTTTCTCGAATTTCGGAGATGATATCCGAAAAGTTTTTCTCTATGAATTTAAAGTTACTTTTCGCTATCTTCAAACTCAAGTCTCTGCCTCCCAAGCAAGTGTTGCCAAACTTGAGCATCGGTTTCTTCCTCAGATGTCAGTTCACTTTTAGTCCCGAGCGTTTGTTCAAATTCACCACTGTATTTTTCTTCATAAAACGAGATTTGACGAGTGTAATATTCCAAGTTGTTCTCTTCTTTGGTTATAGATTCATTCTCCTGTTTTCTCCACATATCTACAACATCACGAATAGTAACGACATTCCCTGATGTCATCCTAAAGGCTGTATCATCTGCTATTTTATTATGTTTATTAGCAGCCGCCTTTTGAACACCAATGAATCTGCCTTGTTTAAGCCAATTGTGAATCGTCATGACACTAACACCGAAAAACTGGGCTAATTGGCTGGGAGTATATTCTTCAGCGATTTCTTTTTTCCCTGAGGGGGATACAAGCTTTGTATCCTTATCTGTCGCGACAATTAATGCGTGCTGTAGCAATTGCTCGAATCCTTTTTGGAAAGCTTCATGGTTTTCGAAGATTTCCTCATCTAACTCTTGCATAAGAGTCTCATTATTACGCAATGAATGTGCAAGAACTTTAAACAGCAGAACGCTGTTTTCATAATCACCTAACCTAAATGCAAGTTCCTTAGCAATTTGATTTGAATTTTTGTTAAATAGACTCTTCTCACTATATGTAATAGACATGATCATTTCACCTCACACTCCTATATTATGTCATTCTTCTCTCAAATTCAATAACCAAGTTAAATCAATTTAAATCAAATTAAACAATATTCAATACTCTAGTATAGCTTGCATTTGAAATTTTATACCACATGAGCAAATCCCAGTTGTAAAATAAAACTCCCCCGTTCTTTACGAACGAAGGAGTTGAATCCATCCACTTCTATACTTAACTACGTCTACTTCAAATGAATCTCCTTCTCGGACATCAGCATGTCACCCTCATCATTGGTAAAGACAAATGTGGCTTTTCCGCGTTCACCTTTCATCTCGTCCGAATAGATAAAGCCTGAGAACTGTCCATTACCGCTAAAATAAAAGCCGTCTTCTCCGTTCCCGCCATGCTCGATCGCTTCCTGCATCGTATTCACAATCGTTACCGTGTTGGATGTCCAGCGCATTTCCGTTAGGCTGTAACCTTTGGGCACTTGTTTGATCGCAAAATCAAAGCTGTTGCCTTCACTCGGTTTATCCGATTGATCAATGACAATATCAATATTCTCTGACATTGCCGCAGCGTTAGACTGCGTCTGCATCTTGCCCTCTTCACCTTTTGCGCTATTCTGATCATTTTTGTTTTTGGCCTCTGCATTAGGTATAGATCCCTGTCCAGCTTCCTCGATCGGTTGCTTGGATTGCGGGTAAGCATGCTCCTGTACAGACTCTTTATTATTTTTGGCGCCACAGGCGCTAATAACAATGACCATACATAACACAGCAGTATACAGTGCAGATCTCTTGATCCCCTGTTTCATACTCCATCTTCTCCCTTCGTTCTTCTTGCATCCTTCTCACACACAGATTAGAACCTTATTCATCACTACACCATATCGTCCCTCATGAAGCTCCATAATATGTAAATGATTTTAAAATTCCAGACTGCACCTGTTCTTTTGCAGTGATGAGTGTATGAGTTTTCATACAAAAAGATGGGAATCAGACGTGTATCAATTCTTGTAATTAATGTTGCAATTGCGGTAACTCCAGCACTTGTCCTGTCTGAATGTTTCCGTGTGACAACTGATTTGTATCTTTCAGTGCTTCGACATAAACCCGAGTATCCATCTGATCCGGTTTGTTCGCAAGAGATATACTCCACAAGGTATCTCCCGAAGATACAACAACCTGTTCATTCAGTAGCACAGGCTGATCTCCCGCCGATGCCTTGAATACTACACTGCAACCAGCAATAAATACGCTCATCGTAATGAGTAGCTTAATCATCGCCGGGCGTGTGATCTGATCTCGTAGAAAGAGCCTTGAAGCGTGTTTTTCATATGAGAATTCCGGCTTGGTTCTTAGAACCTGCTCAGGTTCATGAATGCTTTTGTACGTGGAATACTTCATTTCCATCTGACCCCCGATTGTTATCTTCCTTTTTCGTCAATCTTCAACTTGCTTGCCTATATAACTTCACTTAACAACATAATTTTCATCTCTCTCTAAAGCCAAATAGGCACATATTACTAGCTTTTAATCGTATACATAGGTCTATGTTATCACTTCATTCTAAACAAATTCTGAACAATGATCGGTCCGACTGAACAAAAGTTTCAATTCGAGAATAGATGCCTGATTTTCGGCGATGGGACGTGTGATTCTGCCCTATAATAAGGGAAAGATTATGATTCTACTGGAGTAAGGACGTGCGGTTTATGATCTCTGCAGATCTGAAGGAACAGTATTACCAGGCACTGATCGCTAAAGATTCAGAATATGAAGGCTTATTCTATGTCGGTGTTAAAACAACGGGGGTATTCTGTCGTCCCACCTGCCCGGCTCGGAAACCTAAATTTGAGAACTGCGAATTTTATGAGACCGCTCAGCAAGCCCTGCTTGCGTCATTTCGTCCATGCCAGCGATGCCGTCCTTTATCTCATCCCAATCAAGTTTCGGATGTGGTTCGCATGTTGGTGGAGGCTGTCGAGAAGGAGCCGGAAAAACGCTGGAAGGGGCACGATTTCAGGGCACTATCCATTGATGAATCTACTGCTCGCCGTCAGTTCAAAAAAAGATTCGGGATGACCTTTGTCGAATACGCTCGCGCACGGCGTATGGGACTAGCACTGAAACATATTCGTTCAGGGCGCACTGTCATTGATAGCCAACTCTCCACCGGATATGAATCCAGCAGTGGATTCCGGGATGCCTTTTCAAGGATTATGGGAGCTGCACCTACACATGTAGATAACGAACGGGTATTAAGGGCAGCCTGGATCGATACCAGACTTGGCCCCATGATGGCTGTAGCGGATGAGCAAGCTTTATATTTACTCGAATTCATTGATCGCCGAGGGCTGGAACGCGAGGTGGAACGCCTGCGCAAGCGCACCAAATCTGCGATTGTACCTGGCACAACAGCACCTATTCGATCCATTGAACGGGAATTAAATGAATATTTCGACGGCAAAAGGACAACTTTCGACACGGCATTGTTCTGTTTAGGAACACCATTTCAGAAGCGGGTATGGGATGCGTTATTAGCCATTCCGGCCGGGGAAACGAGATCTTATCAGGAGATCGCAAAAGCCCTTGGAAAACCTTCTGCATGCCGGGCCGTAGCCCAAGCGAACGGGGCAAATCAGCTAGCTATTGTTATTCCTTGTCACCGTGTGATTAACGCAAGTGGTGAATTGGGCGGATATGGAGGTGGACTGACACGGAAAAATTGGCTGCTTCAGCACGAGAGACAGATGTCATTACAGTAGGAATTTTCAGTAACAGCACCTTATCTATTTCTATAAAGGAAGTGAGCCAAAATGAAAAACAACCATTGCACACAGAAAGAAAAAGCTGAACAATTTCATCAATATCATGTGAAGGGACAACCACTCTTACTGGTGAACGTGTGGGATGCTGGGAGCGCGCAGACCATTCAATCTACAGGTGCCAAAGCTATTGCTACAGGAAGCTGGTCTGTTGCCGCTGCTCATGGGGAACAGGATGGTGAAGCCCTTCCGTTCCAATTGGTGCTTGCTAATCTTTCACGTATTACAAAGAGCGTAGATCTGCCTGTAACCATCGATATAGAGGGAGGGTATGGCAGGTCCGTGTCAGAAGTGAAGCAAAACGTGTTGCAAATTATTGAACATGGGGCAGTTGGCATTAATATCGAGGACCAGTTACCACATGGTGAAGGCTTATACAGTGTCACAGAACAATGTCTGAGATTATCCGTTGCTCGCGAAGCTGCAAGTGAGGCAGGCATTCCCCTTTTTATCAATGCACGCACCGATCTATTTCTACAACAAGTTCCTGAGAAACATAATGAAGTGTTAGTTAACGAAGCAATTGCACGGTCCGAGGCATATGCGGAAGCAGGGGCAAACGGTATATTCATTCCAGGTTTACAGGATCAGCATTGGATTCAGGAACTATGTGACCGTTCGCCAATCCCCGTCAACGTGATGGTAACCTCCAACGAACCTTCACTCAGACATTTGGCAACACTAGGGGTAGCACGAATCAGCTACGGGCCTTATCCTTATCTGCAAGTTATGGAGAACCTGAAAGCACTTGGGCAACGTATTTTAACAGGAGCATAAGGATTATACTGATGAGGTGTGTTCATACCACGCCGTCTTGCACGGACAGAAGATAGGATGTTTCCAGCCTTCACCTGTGGTATAATCCCACTACCTAACAGTAACAGGAGGCACATATGCTTAACGTTGAACAAAAGCTTGAAATTCTGGAGTCGTACCCACAGCTGCAGCGCAAAAATGTTTCTCTGGGTCGTGTGAACTTCCACTACGAGGACAGTGCCTACGAGAAAAAAATTGTAGCACTCCATATTCACCCGAACGGTAACGGTTATATCTATGCAGGGTTATTGCCAAACTACGAGACGGATGCAAAAGGGTTCGTCAATGTCCGTGATTACTCCGAAGCAGATCTGCGTACATTGCTGGATGCAACACTCGAAGCGATGTCTCATAATCCAGACGCAGTTGAAGTGACTGAGAACGTACCCCCCCCTAAAGAATCTGCCCCGGTTATCCTGTCATCAAGCGGTGGTATCTGGATCAATGAAGAGGGACACACACTTACTTTAAAATATGACAATGATATGTGGTGTGTATATGCTGATTCGGAGCTGGAGATGGCTTTTGAATCACGCGGCGAGGCTGGCGAGTATCTTGAAGAGGAAGGATTCAAACCGCAAGCTCACGCTTAGATTAAAGTACAACCCATAAGAGACGACAAAGAAAAACACGAGGCGAGCATACGTCCTCGTGTTTTTCTTATCCCTCGTGTCTAATTACTGGTGTGATTATTACTGAACATCCTCATTTGCGTTCCCCTAACGGCTTAAACTCTGTAATTCATCACAGTTAGTCTTTGCTGCCTTTGCGTACCAACGGAGCATGCTTCATCATGGGATAGGTGGACAGAAGCAGCGCGCCACCGATTACACCCAGCACCGTAAATACGAGCATTCGATTTTGATAGGCAATCCAGAGCGTGAATTGTCTCATATCTCCAAATGCAACCACCAGCGACAGCACCAGACCAAAGCCAAACAACAGAATCAGGAAATTACGCAGGCCCAGCCGAATACAGCAAACCGTCAAGAAAACAGATAGACCGAGTACCAAGAGCCCCAGCATCATGTCAATCCACAGGTATGGGAACACAAGATAACTCGAAGAATAGAGCATTCCCGGTTGATACAACGTGACCTGTAGCCATCCCCCGACATTCAGCAGATGAACAACCCCATAGATCACATGCAGAATGATCATCGTGCCCACAACCATACAGGCTCCCATCATATAGAAAGATTTCATGAATTGAATCCGTGTACTGCCCATACCAATGGCCACCGGGTAGAGTGTGATTAGACCCGCAATGGCAAAAGTACAGATCCCTCCATACATCGGCCCAAATAATTGTGAGGCATAACTGACATGAAACAGAAAACCAATCGCGACATAGACTGCTGTCAACCCAAGCGCAATGGATGTAAAGATCAGCATATATAAACGCATGTCATCTAAAATTAGCCGATTCGTTCCTTTTACTGCATTCATGCTCTCACCTCCTCCTTCCGCGTTACATTCACCAGATAATCCTGGAGCGTTGCTTTTTCAATGGAAAGCCCATGATGTTGAGCCTTGGCTACCCATTCCTTCGAATACATATCATCAATCATCACTTTGCCGGTTGTACCCATACGAGCAGAATCAATAATATTAGCACCTGCAGAGGCTATCTCCACATCTTGAATTAACCCTGTTAGAAGAACTCCACGTTCGCGCATCTCCTCCATGGGGTGATGATATAACACTTTACCTTGATGTACCACAATCAGGGTTTCACACAAAGGCTGTACCTCTTCGATATGATGTGTTGATATCAGAACCAGACGAGGGTTATCTTCATACGTTTCCAATAATGCTTCATAGAAAAGTTTTCGTTTCTCGGCATCGAGTCCATTCGTAGGCTCATCCATAATCGTCACACTGGCGTTACTGCACAGCCCCAGAATTATTTGAGCGGCTGTCTTCATGCCCTTCGAAAATTTACTCATTTTCTGTTTGGACGGCAGTTCAAAAACATCGATGAGCCGCTTGGCAAGTTGTTGATCCCATTGTGAATGGAAATGTGATCCGATGCTGACCAGATCATTCATTGTCCAGTTTTTACCGAGCGGATGATTCTCCTGGATATAACATAGATGCCCTTGAGCAGACAGATTATTGTACGGGTCCTGACCCATAATTTGAATGGTGCCACTGTCAGGGCGGTTGTGTCCGGCGAGCAGACTCATTAGCGTCGTTTTACCAGCACCGTTCCTTCCCCAAATTGCACCAATTACAGGTTCATTCTCATGCAGGGTGACACTGTTCAGAATAGAGGGCTTACTCTTTTGATAGCTGTAACATACCTGCTCCACATGAATCATATTTCACTCTCCTTATCCTTCTTACCGCGAATCAGATCAATAATCATGTCCTCATCCATCCGAATACGTCTGGCTTCTTCAAGTAAAGGTTTGATGTATTCTTCGTAAAAATGTCGCTTTCGTTCAACAAGCAAGGCTTCCCTGGCTCCTTTGGCAACAAACATTCCCACACCTCGCTGTTTGTATATGATGCCTTTGTCTACCAACTCCTGTAGCCCCTTTCGCGCCGTAGCCGGATTAATATTGTAAAAGCGTGAAAGTTCATTCGTCGAGGGAACCTGCTCCTCCACTCTCAATCTGCCTTCCACAATATCATCCATGATCATCATGGCGATCTGATGAAAAATAGGCTGGGATTCATCCAAGGTCGATTTCATCTGTTTCCAACTTTCATACATAATAATGATTTGCGTGTGTCTTATATGGGGGTCAATTTTTTCTTTTCTTAATTAGTTAGTCGGTTAGTTACTCATGTAACTAACTATAGTATACAAGAACATAAATGTAAATAGACCCTTGTTAATTGATCAACTTCTCCACACGGATTCGGTTATATTGGTTCAGGAGAGCGTCAAGGACTACGGATTGTCTGATCACTTCAGGATGAAGCAGACTGCCATATTGCAGTTGTATCTGATGTAGCTGTTGTCTCGCGTCTTCGATCTGTGATTTTAATTCCATACGATCCATAGCACCCCCTCCTTTTGTCATATTTTAGCTTATTATGCCAATCGGTAGTTTAATGAGGGTATGACAGATATGCTCTTCTATGCGTTACTGAACCGTTTATACATACAAAAAAGAACGCCTCTGAGTTATTCAGAAGCGTTCTGTGGCTCAGGCTTATGTCCCTAAACCGTGATCATTCGTTCGGTAGATTGGAGGAGGGGTATCTTCCTTGACTGGAGATGGCCCGGTAACGGTCGGCAGGATGTTCACCGCGATACTACAAGTAACTATCAGCAAAGCCAGTTTTTTCTTCATTGATTTTTTGCACCTCACCAATCAAGATTTTGTATTGCTGTATAGCAGTATCGGACGCGTAATCCCTGTATTGTTCGAATAGTCCGACACTTCTAAGCATACCTCGTCCATCACTAATTTCAATAGCAAATCTTAAGCTATCCAGAACAAAATTTAAACCTTGTGCAAAGTGATCCCTCTTCAGATAATACTTGCCCAATCCAGCCAATAATCGGACGTAACGATCATCCGTAACCTGCTTGCTGACTTTTCCAATTCGGTTCCGTTGCTCCTGATAAGTAAAATGCGGTGCATACTCTTCTAACACATCATCGATATCCATATCGTATCGATTCGCCGCAGTAACAATATCACATAGCGCAGGAAAGATCTCGTTCTCTTTTGTTGAAATGTAGGCCAGATACTGAGGAAGAATTTCGAACTGTCCAGCCATTAATTGATATATATAACGATTCCCTTCAGCCCATTCCTGAAATTGTTGAATAACAACCATTTCTTCATGATCCGGACCTTTGACCCAAGAGGAATCGGTGTATAACGAAACATATTTGAGGGCCATCTCATAGTTGTCTAAATGGAAATACGCACTTCCCGATGCCAAATAAGCATACATAACATAAAAAATGATAGGTCGTTTCGTTTCTTCCGCTTTCTTTCTCCCATTCAATTCATAGTGAATGGTTGCCTTCACCCGCAGTTTCTCTGATAACTCCTGCACCTTACTCCACCGATGAAGTGAGGCGAACGCATTAATCAATTCATTTAATGCATCCAGTTGATAGCGTTCATCCAGTCGATCCACATAATATTCAAATTGAGCCGCAATAATAACATTCCGCTGCTGATCATTCGACAGTCCGAGCTTGAACAGACGATACTGACAGAGCGCAAGCCGCTCGGAATGTTGCATCTTCTCACTTTCAGCGATTGTTTCATATAAGAGAGTTGCCGGTTTCCATTTACCAGCATGATAGAACTCCTCCGCCACATCAAATAACATCGGGATATACGAAAGATTATCCATCATCAGACGAACGACCTCTTCGATACAGTCCAGCTTATCCAGTTCAGCACATCGATGCAGAAAAGGGCCTAACCTCCGCCAATCCGGCGTTGCGTGCACAAAGCACTCATCAATATACAACTCATAGAAATGGCCCGCTGCAAGCTTCATAGCTACCGTAATACGGTCCAGCTGCTGCATGGAGATAGGTCGATTCTTATTCAAAATGTTGCTGAGTGTGCCAGAATTAATTCCGGACAGCTCTGAAAATAAACTGATCGACATCTGTTCACGCTTCAGATAGCTTGCTAAATGATCGCGTATCGTGGTTGTTGTCGGCTTCAAGGGAACACCACCCTCCAAAATAAAAACACAAAAAGCGAGATTACAGGTACATGCAAAAGTAATTATATGTAATATATACTTGCATTACAATGAAATAATTTCAACTAATTTGTATTAATTACATTTTAATCCTTTTAGAGCGATAAAATATGTATCTATATTTTATATCGAAATGGTCTGTTCTTCCAAGACCCAACTGCACAAAAAAACACGAGCCAGACAGGCTCGTGTCATTTGTCCAAATATCATTACGCATTCAGCGTATTTCACGGTGTTATTCCATACTCAATCTAATGTGACCTAAGGCAGTACATTCCCTGCAGCACGATAGATTTCATACCACTCTGGACGAGTGAGGTGAACCTCACCTGCTTTCACACAATCTTGCAGACGTCCAATATTCATTGTGCCTGTCACAGGTTGCATCTTGGCAGGGTGACGAAGCAACCACGCAATCGCAATGGTCGTATTGCTCACGTCATACTTCGCAGCGATCTCATCGATCTTTGCATTCAATTCCGGGAATTTCTCATTGCCAAGGAAGACACCCTCGAAGAATCCGTATTGGAACGGAGACCACGGTTGAATGGTAATATCATGCAGACGGCAGTAATCCAGAATGCTGCCATCTCTGTTCACCGCAGCGTCATTCTCCATATTCACGTTGATGCCGCTATCGATCATCGTCGTGTTGGTAATACTCATCTGCAGCTGGTTGGCTACCAGAGGTTGTTTGACATATTTTTTGAGCAATGCGATCTGGTTCGGATTCTGGTTGGATACGCCGAAGTGGCGCACTTTTCCCTCACGCTCCAATTGATCGAATGCTTCAGCTACTTCCTCCGGTTCAACAAGTGCATCCGGGCGGTGCAAGAGCAACACATCCAGATATTCTGTTCTTAGACGTTGCAGAATGCCATCCACCGAATTCAGGATATGCTCTTTGGAGAAATCAAACATACCCTTGCGAATGCCGCATTTGGATTGAAGAATCAAATTTTCACGAACCTGGGGATTCATCTGCACAGCATCGGCGAAAATCTCCTCACATGTTCCTGTGCCGTAAATATCAGCGTGATCGAAGAAATTCGCGCCTATTTCCATAGCAGAACGTACAAAATGCTCCGCGTCCTTACTGTCTAATGAATTGATTCGCATACAGCCTACAGCAACTACAGGCACATCGAGTGCACTGCTGCCCAGTTTAATGGTTCTCAAGATGTTTCCCCTCCATATTCAAAAATAGTTTGTGTGCATGAGACCCTGATACATATCCATATATGCATGTCCATGCCTGTCTTCCGTCTATGATTGTGACATATATCTGCAATCGGTTTCAATAGACTTTCCCCACATTTATATGGAGAAATGATTTGTTATAAGCAATACCGCCCAGCCTTGGGCAGTAATCGTTAATCTTTTTCCGGCACGATCACCTTCATATAACCAGGCAATACACGGATATCAACCGGTAAAGCAGGGCCTTCCTCTCCATCCACATTCGTACGAATGGTTTCGTCCGAGCGAACATGAACTTCTTTGGCTGTAAAATAGTGCACGTCCTTATGGTCCTTCAGATTGCCGAAGAACAAAGAAGTGCCTAAGGTCACGCTGTTGAATACACCGATATTTTGAATCACAAAGCAGTGAATCAGTCCGTCGTCTACCTCTGCATCCGGTGACAATTTTTCGAATCCTCCGACCGAGTTAGTAAGGGCCGCCACAAAAAGCGGTGACTCTCCTTCCCAGAATTGCCCGTCATATTCGATCTTCAGAACGTTTGCCGGTGTGTTTACCAGATCCTTCAATCCTTCTTTCAGATAAGCGAATGATCCCAGCTTTGATTTTTCCTCGGACGAAACAGAGAATAACGCCTCCGCCAAGGAGCCGGCAGCCACCACATTGGCAAACAGTCGCCCATTCACCATGCCGAGATCGACCAACCGGGTCTGTTCCGAACGTAACTGCTCGATCGCTTCCTCCGGGTCAAGAGAGATATGTAACGCCCTTGCAAAATCATTCACCGTTCCCAGTGGAACGATACCTAAAAGAGGACGATGTTCCTGGTCCAGCATACCATTAATCGTCTCATGTAATGTGCCATCTCCCCCGATCGAGATGACCAGATCACATCCATCTTTGCAGGCATGTAGACCGTAATGGGTAGCATCGCCTTCCCCGGCTGTTTCGTTCACCACTACTGCATATTGACTGGCTTCCAGAATAGACCGAACCTGGGATACATAATGCTCTGCTTTTTCCTTGCCTGACGACGGATTGCTAATGATCATTGCTTTCCTCATCGATACATCTCCCTCTCCGCATATAACCTCTGTACATCCTTACCCTTTTCATCAAGAGGTTGAATACAGGTGTGATGCAAATATGTTGATCACCATGCAAATTTTTATAATTTACACAAAGTTATGCTGAAAAAGTGCAGGGCATGGCCCTTGTCATATAGAATAAAAGTATAGATAAATAAACGTTATAAAATTACTGTTCCTATAATCCCAAGATGGGTTAATAAGCTAGAGACGTTATGATTTGGAGGGAAGGCATGTAATGAAGAGAATCACACTTGTATTGTTGATATGTATTCTAAGTATAGGTACGGCGGGGCAAGCGATGGCATACACCACCACGGATTCGGATCATTCCCTCATTAAAGATTCTGCGCTAGAGGAAGGACTCAAGCTAATTTTAAATATTCCTGTAGGTGAACACCTCACATCTAAAGATCTGAAGCAGCTTCGTGTGGTGGATCTGAGCAATGCAGGCATTCAAAGTCTTTCCGGGCTGGAACATGCCGTGAATTTGACCCATTTGCGTCTGTACGGTAATGAAATTACCGATCTCACACCACTGGAACACCTGACGGAGCTTCGCGAGATTGACGTCCGAAACAATTACATTACAACCATTCAGCCTCTTGCTGCATTACAGCAACTGGGACGTCTATATATCAGTAACAATTCGATATCCTCCATTGACGTTGTGCGAGAATTTCCCAGACTACATACACTGCATGCCAGCGGCAATCAGATTTTAAGCCTAAATGCTCTAACAGAGCTGCATTCGCTGAAATGGCTCGAAATCTCAAATAATGATATAACCGATCTTACACCACTTGCGGAACAGACTCAGTTGACGCAATTGAATGTGGCGAACAATCATATTTCGGCACTTGATGCTCTCACAGAGTTGCCAGATACCATGCATGAGCTGAATGTGGCAGGTAACCATATATCTCGCCTGGCACCCCTGAGCCACATGACAGAATTGCGGAAACTGGATATCTCGGGTAACCAAATCCAGCAACTGAGTGACATCGCAACATTAACAAACTTAACGGAGCTGAATGCGGAGTCCAATCAGATCTATAATCTGGAGCCGTTGCGCGAGTTAACCAAACTTAACGTCTTGAAGTTATCCAATAACCGGATATGGGATCTAACACCAATCTCGGAATTATCCTTCACACCCGATAACTCAGAAGTACAAAGCGTAGACAACATCTCTGCTTCCACTTCTATGTCCTTAAGCACATCAAATGTGATGACAGAGACGGCTACTGCCGGGCTTACTGTACATAACAATTATCTGGATGTGACAAGTGGCAGTCATACGATGCAATTACTGAACGAGATGAATGTCAGAGAGCAGAAGCGTACGCCGCAGGGGCGTTTTCAACGCCTGATCGAAGGATCTGCCACGGCATATGTGGGCGACCGTGCGTACGAACTTGATGCAGCTCCTTTTATTAATGAAGGCCGGACGTATGTGCCTCTTCGCTTTGTATCCGAGCATTTAAATGCTCGTGTGAACTGGAACAGCGGTACACGCGAAGCAGTCATTACCCAAGAGGATCAAACCATTCGCTGGGGCGTAAGCAACAAGCAGGTTACCATTAACGATGAACTCATCATGAATGATGCTCCGCTGTTAATGAAGGATGGCAATGCCTATGTTCCCATTCGATTTATTTCAGAGAAGCTTCATACAACCGTTGGATATATCGCCAAGAGTAAAACGATTCTGATCTTTGAAAACAAATAACCATATCCCCGCTGCATTGTTAGCGGGGATTTTTTCTGTATTCTGAGGAATAGGGTATATCGCGCTAACTATATGATGAGCCCTTAATTGTGGCCAACATAAGTGTTATGGGTGTAGTGAGCCACTCCCTCCCACTCCATAATGATTCATTTCCAAACGAACCACCTTGGATTAGGGTAAATATTGCACGGATTAGCACATCTGCTTTTGCAGTGGAAGTTGGTATACTAAACGTAATCAAGAGGATTACTCACCAGCCTACGAGGAGGATCATCATATGACATTTACGTTTAACGGATTTTCGACTACACCTACAGAGCCGTGGAACCAGTTATCTTTTTCAGTCACCAATGAAAGCGCTAACTTAAAATTAACCGGTGAACAGCATCAGCTTGTTGAAGGGTTCGGTGGTTGCTTCAATGAGCTTGGTTATTTGGCTTTGGCCCATTTAAGTGACGAGCAGCGACACGAAGTCATGCATTCCCTGTTCCACCCGGAAGGGGAACATCGGTTCACGATCTGTCGCCTGCCGATCGGCGCGAGTGATTATGCAGAGCAGTGGTATAGCCACAACGAAGTAGACGGAGATGTGGCCATGGACCATTTTTCTATCGAACGAGATTTCAAATATCTGATCCCTTATATCAAGGAAGCTTTGAGTTATAACCCAGATTTGCAATTATTCGCATCGCCATGGAGTCCGCCAACCTGGATGAAGTTCCCCAAAGCTTACAACTACGGAACACTGCGCTGGGAAAAGGACATTCTCGAAGCCTACGCTTTGTATTTTGTGAAGTTTGTTAAAGCCTACCGTGAAGCGGGCATTACAATTCATCAGGTACATGTGCAGAATGAAGTGATCGCAGATCAGAAGTTTCCTTCCTGCATGTGGACAGGCGAGCAGCTGCGTGAATTTATCGCTGATTATCTAGGGCCGGCTTTTGACAAACATGGGCTGGACACCGAAATTTGGCTGGGTACGATTAATGCGCCTGATCCGTGGGAAGAACTGATGAAAAAGAAAACAACCGGATTCGATGAATATGCCGGACTGGTGCTCAGCGATCCCAAAGCCTACTCCTATATCAAAGGAGTCGGATATCAATGGGCAGGCAAACACGCCATTCAACGTACCGTAGCAAGTTATCCGGAGCTTCGTTACATGCAGACCGAGAATGAGTGCGGGGATGGGAACAACTCTTGGAACTACGCCAAGCACGTGTATAACCTCTATCAGCACTATTTCAGTAATGGCGTCAACGCCTATATCTATTGGAACATGGTGCTTGAGCCTAAAGGACGTAGCACATGGGGCTGGGAGCAGAATTCAATGATCACTGTTGATCCTGCAAGTAAGGACGTCACTCGTAATCCAGAGTATTATGTCATGAAACATTTTGCTCATCATATCGTTAACGGCGCTCGCCGGCTGGGTCTGTCTGGAGCATGGAGCGGCAAAGCCGTTGCTTTCCGCAACCCGGATAACAGCCTCGTTATCGTTGTTAACAATCCGTTCCCGGATCGCCGTGACCTTCACTTGACGTTCGCCGAAGGACACACGGTTCATGTGCAGTTAGAAGCCGATTCCTTTAACAGTATGGTGATTACAGCGAATTAAAACACCGTATGAACGGCAAGAAACGCAAACATGGCATGATACTGATGCAAGTTAAAAGATCCTGTCCCACATCGTAGTAGGACAGGATCTTTTTTGAGGGGATAATGCATGTTAACTGATTTCAAACGGGTAGAGTGAATCCATTCTGCCTGTGATTGTACTTTTACTAAAGTTTATACAAATGCCCACTCCAAGGTCTGTACCTGGGCTTATGGATTGTTCGCCATGTAGGTTTTCAGCCACTGCATTGCAGGACGCTCTGTGCCATTGCTTCTTACCAGGTGGGAACCACTAGTCCAAGTTTGGTTTTCGTTGTAACCCCACAGCGTAACACCTTTAACAGCCGGGTGCTTCCACAGTACAGGGAACTTCTGTTGGTAACGTTGCAATTGGGTATTGTCATCGCCAGTCATGTCCAGCTCAGATACATACACTGGAAGGCCTGTTGCTTGCAGTTTGTTCAGAACAGTGTTCATCGTGTTCACAGATACATTGTCCATATTGAAGTAGTGCGCTTGAATACCGATGCCATCAACGAGACCTCTGTTTTTCAAAAGGTTGATGATTTGGATATATCGATCTGCCTTCGCAGGGTCACCGATAATGCCGTATTCATTGATCAGCAACTTGGAATTCGGGAAGGCTTGTCTTGCTTGTTGGAATGACCAGATGACCCAATCCCAGCCCGTCTGTCCATCTCCACCAATCGCATTGTGGAAGGCTGGCTTTGCATGCAACGGCTCATTGACTACGTCAACAAACTCCGACTGAGAGTAGCGTTGTCCTGCAGCTCTGATCCATTGAATTACTTCGTTTCTCTGATCTGTTGCAGAAAGGCCATTCATCCAGTTAGGTGCCTGATTTCCCCAAACAAGGGTGTGGAATTTGAAAGGCATTTTATTGTTTTTCGCATAGTTGTAAGCCATATCTGCCTGGCCCCAATTCATCACATTACGCGTACCTTCTACCGCACCCCACTTCGTGGAGTTCTCCGGCGTCACCTGATTCCAGTACGGACTGAAATTGTTTGGTACCTGGTTAGCTATAATATTCCCCAAGAATTTACTGCCTTTAGCCAATCCGGCACTGACACTGCCCACCGCGACTGACGCGGCCAGCACACCTGCCAGAGCAAGCGTACCTACCGTCTTAAACCATTTGGACTTCAACATAATATTCCTCCTTGGTTTGGTTTATTTTATAAAGCGCTTACAAGGACATCATAATGGATAATTTTGGTTTTATACACATATAAAACATACTATTTACTTTGAAAAGTATACTTCCTATTGCTTTATCTTTTTTCTCTGCTTTACGCAACTGTATCGGACATATATGTTACATCAGCGTTTACATTGCGTTGATGTTTCTCTAGTATGGAATGATACATATCATTACAAATATTCAAACACAAAGGGGATTACACATGCGCACACATGGTTTAAAACGTTTTGCTAGTTGGTCATTATCCATTCTATTAGGCACTTCCCTGTTGCTCGCGCCGCTCGCTTCGGAATATGCTCACGCAGCTGAAGCAAATCCAGAGACTAAGATTACTTTGCTTGGCACATCTGATATTCATGGTCGCTTTATGCCATGGGACTACGCACTGGACGGCCCCAACCCTGCCGGAAGCATGACACAGCTCTATACGATGGTAAAAAAGGTTCGTGCTGAGAACCCTAACACCATCCTGCTCGATGCGGGAGATATGATTCAGGACAACTCAGCTGAGCTGTTCAATGATCAGCCCCAGTCACCGATGATGGTGGCCATGAACGAGATGAACTATGATGCCTGGGTTATGGGGAATCATGAATTCAACTTTGGCCTGGACGTGCTGGAGAAAATCTCTTCTCAGTTCAAAGGCCAGGCGCTTGTCGGTAACATTTTCAAAGAAAACGGCGACCGTTACATGCCTGCATATACCATTATTGAGCGCGATGGTATCAAAGTAGGCGTGATTGGTATGAACACCCCGATGATTACTGAATTTGAAAAAGGAACCGATCACCTGGATGGTGTCATTGTCAAAGACCCTGTAGAAGAGACTCGCAAAGCCATTGCTGAGCTGAAAGGCAAAGTGGATGTGATGGTTGGTCTCATGCATATGGGACTGGATAACGAGAACGGCAAACCGGGAACCGGCGTCACGGACATCGCCAATGCCAACCCGGAACTGGCTGCTATTTTTGCCGGACATATGCATCAGCTGATTGAATCACAGACTGTAAACGGCGTGCTGATCTCTGAACCCAACAAATATGGTACACACATGTCACGTATTGACCTGACATTTGCCAAAGAGGACGGCAAGGTTGTGTTGAAGAGCAAGGAAGCCAAGGCACTCGCTGTCAAAAAAGCAGACGGCACTTATGAAGTTTCCGATCCTTCTCTGGAAAAAACACTGCATCCGTTCCACGAGTTCGCTCGTGCCGATGCTAATATCGTGGTCGCGGAACTGAAAGGAATGAATCTGGTTCCGGCGGATGAGATCAAAGGCATCCCTGCCGTGCAGATTCAGGAAACGCCGCTGTCTGATTTTTTCACCGAGGTCATGCTCCATTACAGTGATGCTGACGTTGTTGCCCATCAGATTGATAATGACAAAGCCAAGCTGGACGTTGGCCCGATCAAGAAAAAAGATATTGCGTTTAACTACCAGTACACTTTTGGTGAAGTGACGGTATATGAAGTGACCGGACGAGATCTTAAGGATTACATGGAATGGTCTGCGGGATACTTTAACTCCACTCGCCCAGGGGATGTAACCATCAGCTTTGATCCGAAGCGACGTGCTTCCAAGTACAGCACCGATGATTTCTTCGGCGGTGTGACCTATGAGATTGATCTGACCAAGCCATATGGCAGTCGAATCACGAATTTGAAATACACTAATGGAAAAGCCGTTCAGGAGGGTGATACGCTCAAGCTCGGTATGAATGCTTATCGGATGGAAGCACTCATTGCCAAAGGCGGGGCGCTTGAAGGACGTAAGTTCAAGCAACTCTGGTCCTCCAAGGATGCTTCAGCCTTTGGTGAGATTCAAGGCACGATCCGTAATCTGTCTATCGCATATCTGAAAGACGTGATGAAAGGTGTCTACGAACCGAAGATTCAGCAACATTGGAAAATCACTGGTGTAGACCTGACTGCACCGGAGCGTGCAGATGTCGTGGAACTGATTAATGCTGGCGTTATGACTGTGCCGACAACGGAAGATGGCAAGTACACCAATATTGCCTCCATTAATATTTTGGATGCTGTAACTTCGGACGAGATTGAAGCTCTCTCTTCCAAAGCAGGGATAGATGCAGCACAATTCAAAGGCGTAAAAACGAAAGGTGCTTTCTACCAGAATTTGAACAAGGCTCGCAAAGCAGTAGAAGGTAAAGACAATGGCGGGGGTTCCCCATCTCCAGCAAAGCCGAACCCAACTTCGGTTCCTACACCTGGAGCGCCAAAACCAGGTACTCCGAAACCAGGTAAACCACCTGTTTCTTCGGACAATGGTAAGCCAAGTGTCACAGCTCCAGGCAAACAAGCGAGGGTTACAGCCACTCATCTGAATGTACGTGCGGGTGCATCCTCCAAATCTAAAGTGATTACTTCCGTACCACAAGGTACGATACTTGAAGTAGTTAGCATAGGCCATGCCTATGGCTGGGTCAAAGTGAAGCTGAATGGACAGATGGCATACGTTTATGGCAAATATGTAAGCATTTCAAAATAACACTGTATGTATCAAGGCGGTACACCCATGTAATGATGGAGGTATCGTCTTTTTCTTATTATGGGTTCACTTTCGAGGAAGCTCTCTTTGGAATGATACAAATCGTTTCACGTGGAACGTTGCACATCTAACGATCTCCAGAAACGCTATTTAAGCGATTTTACGCGTTTTTATTTTCTAACGATCTCAGGAGAGCTTATTTGGGCAAAATGAAGTGAGATCGGATGTTCTTATCGTATTTTCAGCAAAATAAGCTTTCTGGTGATCGTTACAATTTCAGAAAGCCCTATATCGTTCAAATAAGCTCATCTGAGATCGTTAGAATAATGCGGGTGCGGACAATGACCGTAACTACCTTCACCGGTATATAGGGGTGCTCCGATATTCAGAAGGTGAGTCTCTTTATTTTCCACGCGCTTCCCGTGCACATAGAGTATAATAGGCAGGTATATGTTACATGTACGGTGCAATGCTGGTAAGTAAGATCATTCACATGGTTACCGAGACCAAAATAACGTGAGCAGACTGCATTTCAAAACTAAAAGCAAAAGAGGTAAACGATGAGTAAGCAGTATTTTAAAGATTATGGCTTGGGGGAAGAGATCGTCAAAGCACTGGACAGCCTGGGTTACGAGAATCCCACCGAAGTTCAGACCCGTGTTATCCCCGTTGCTCTTGAGAATCAAGACCTTGTTGTGAAATCACAGACAGGCAGCGGCAAAACAGCCGCATACGGTATACCGCTCTGCGAACTGGTGGACTGGAACGAAAATAAACCGCAGGCTCTGATTCTGACTCCAACACGAGAGCTGGCCTTGCAGGTCAACGAAGATATCACCAACATTGGTCGCTTTAAACGTATCAAAGCAACTGCGCTGTATGGACAATCTCCTTTTCACATTCAAAAAGCCGAGCTGAAACAACGGACCCATGTGGCTGTGGGCACACCAGGCCGAGTATTGGATCATATTGAACGGGGCACGCTGCCGCTGGATCGCATCGCATATCTGGTCATTGACGAAGCAGATGAGATGCTGAACATGGGCTTTATTGAGACGGTACAAGCGATTATTCAGGCGTTACCGCAGGAACGGACAACCATGCTGTTCTCCGCAACGTTCCCGGAAGATGTGGCGAAGCTGTCCCGTCAATACATGAACACTCCTGTAGAAATCGAGATTAAGGCTAGCGGACTGACTACAGCAACGATTGAACATGCCGTGATTCGCACGTCGGAAGTGAACAAAACTGCACTGCTTCAGGACTTGTTGATTACAGAAAACCCGGACAGCTGCATTGTATTTTGTCGCACACAAGAGAATGTCGATAAGCTGTTCCGCGTGTTGGCTGATTTGGACTATCCGGCAGATCGTATCCATGGCGGTATGGAGCAAGATGAGCGAATTGAAGTGATGAATGCCTTCAGACGAGGACAATTCCGTTATCTGATCGCCACTGACGTTGCCGCACGTGGAATTGACATCACGAACATCACCCATGTCATCAATTATGATATCCCGCTTGAAAAAGAAAGCTATGTACACCGCACAGGCCGCACGGGCCGTGCAGGTAAAACAGGAAGAGCCTTCACCTTGGTCACGCCAAAGGATGGCAGACGTCTTGCAGAGATCGAATCCTACATTGGATTTGAGATTCCTGTGGTCAAAGCCCCTTCAGAAGATGAGGTAGATCGCTACCGGGAAACATTCGAGAAACGCCTCAAGATCGCACCTGAGCGCAAAAAGGACAAGCGTGAGCAGTTGAACCAGCAGATCATGAAGCTGAACTTCAACGGAGGTAAGAAGAAGAAACTTCGTGCGGTTGACTTTGTAGGAACGATTGCGAAGATTGAAGGCGTAAGCGCGGACGATATCGGGATTATCACGATTCTGGATAACGTGACGGATGTGGAAATTCTGAATGGTAAAGGACCGCTCGTGCTGGAAGTCATGCAACATACTACGATTAAACGTATGCAGCTTAAGGTACGTAAAGGTCACAAAAATTAACGAAGAAGCAACGAAACAACGAACAACGAAAGAAGAAACAAATCCATTTCTTCGCTTATGAATCAAATCAAAACCAGGGATAAAGACTTTTAAAGTCTGTCCCTGGTTTTTTATCTACATATAACCAATGCCATTCCATCTAGGATGGCTATAGATCTTATCTCATTTTTAAATCCCTACACCGTAATATTCAGATCTACTTTTTCTTCTTACGCACCGCTCCATCGTGGATAGAATACCGAAACAGCTTATCCTCCGCGCTACCTTGATCATTCGTCACCTGAAAGGTCTCCGCATCCGCCGTTTTGTATACCCCTCCTGTCACAAAACTGAATACGGCCTGATCATCCTTGCCCCAATACCTGTTTAACATGACAAAAGATGCTCCATCGATGCCTTTTACGGTACGTTTGCCATTCGCATTATACAGACTATTTCGATCCTTGGCCCAGCTCTGGGGATCAGCTTCGAGCAAATGAGTAAAGCTAGCACGATCTATCTTTTTATTGACTATGCCCCAGAGATATACCTGATTCGCATCTACAGCCCAACTACCAGATGGTGTGAGTACTTCAAAAGTTGCCGCATCCGCTCCCTTGATCCGTTGAAGTACATCATCAGGATGACCGAAAGGCTGACTCGTACGCGCATACTGCGCGTGATATACATGATTCTGATCCCTGGAAAAACCCAGATGCTCCGTACCGCCTAACACTTCAAACGTTAGTGCATCTGCTCCCTCAACACGATACCCGTTATAATAAACATGCTGCTTGTCTCGACCAAATCGGCCTCCAAGTGACTCGAAGCTCTTCGGATCTGCTTCACGGATGATACGGCACTGAAAATAAACCCAATTCCGATCACGCGCAAACTGTTCGTCTAGCGGTTCAAATGAACTTCGATCCGCACTGCGAACCAAATGGAAGGTGTCTTTAGCATCTCGCCTGTACCCACCGCCGGACTCTGTCCGATAGAATACGGAGGTAGCCGTGGCATACCAATCCCCCGTAAGCTGCATCGCATCATCTGCATGATGAGCGTAGTTAGTCCGCCACCAGCCCGGTATATCTGGGTAATGCTCCCGGAGCCAATCTACGATCTCATATTTATATTCATTGGCGTAACGAAGGCCGCTCGACAAGTGAAACAAATGATCCAGATCCGTACAGTAATCATGCCGCGCAATGGCTGAACTTGTATCAATTTCATCGAACACATGAAAATGCTGGCTGTCTTTGACGTATAGTTGATGTTTATCCTTTGCAAAATAAGGCGTCCCTGGCAACAGCTCAAAACTGCCTGGATCGGAGGGAGAAACGGGCTTGTCCTCCAGATAGACATGCTGCGAATCAGAACTGTAATCCTCGTGCACGACATGGAATGCTTCCGTATCTTGACTGAACAAACTGGCCTTGTTCGTACGTGCATTGAACCACCATATACCCTGATAATCTTTTAGATAGGCAAATGTCAGCCAGCCGTTGGGGTAGGTCGATAAGACTTCGAAACCATCAGCAGTGATCCCGCCTTTGACCAGAACCGCCTCTCCGTTCTCTTTCTGCAAGACCACTAGAGCATTCGCATTGATCACAAAGCGATCCATAACCGTTCCTCCTTCAATCCATGGCTATATCGTCAGAAATTATAAATGAGAGCCACCACTGGCATCCAGACATTGTCCTGTCATCCAGCGACTATCCGCCGAGGCAAGAAATGCAGTGATATCAGCCACGTCCTCGGGCTCTCCCCAGCGATTCATTACAGAGAGCCCGGCTGCGTACGCCTGTCCCTGTGGGTTCGCAAGTGTTCCTGCATTCATCTCGGTGTTAATGATACCCGGTTGTATGGCGTTAACCCTGATCTGGCGGCTCCCCAGTTCTTTAGCAAGCAGCTTCGTGAACGTATCCATGGCCCCTTTGGTCATACTATAAGCAAACACTCCTGGGGAAGCTACACGTGTAACAAAAGAGGAAATGTTGATGATGCACCCTCCATCCCGAAGCCGAGAGACGGCCTGCTGTGTCACAAATAGAGGTGCTTTTACATTAATTCTCATGACATCTTCAAAAGATTCTTCCGTCGTTTCCTCCAGGCTAAGGATCTGTCCTATGCCAGCGTTATTGATCAAAATATCCAACTTGCCTTCTTGTCCGTGCTTCTGAACAGCAGCATCAACCTTGGAAAACAATGCATGAATGCCATCCAGCGTACTTAAATCAGCTCCGATGGCCTGCCCCTGTCCACCACGGTCTATGATGTGCCGCACCACACTCTCCGCTTCCGCCTGCCTTGTTGCAAAATGCACAAGAACGTATGCCCCCTCCTGTGCCAGGCGGATCGCAATACTTCGGCCAATACCTCTGCTCGCACCTGTTACTAAGGCTACTTGTCCTTCCAGTCTTCTGCATGTCTCGTTCATAACGTCATCCCCTTCAATGAATAATCTGACCTTCTCAAAGGCTCAGGACAGTTATATCACGAGACGACAATCACAATCTTGCTCTTATATTCGGGCGATACCTCAATCACTTGTACAGTCCCAAACGGTGATGAAGCTGCTCTCGAATCTCTGTTTGATTGAGTACTTTAACGATCAGCGCAGGCGTGTACTGCTGTTGCATGATTTCAAAAGAAAACTCCGGACTGCACGATGAGGGAACCGTCTGAAACAACTGATAGAAATATAGGCCATTCGGTTCGTCTGAGCCTCTATACTTATACGGTGCCTGATAAATCAGGTAAGGCATTTGGGCCAGATCAGGCTTGTGAAATCCCTTTTTATCGTGATCCGACAACAGACTTATCCATCGCGGGTCATCGCCCATATCCTCAATCAAGTTATAACGAGATGACTTCATTTCCACATTCTCCAATATTAGTTCAGTCACATCGGCTGTATTCTCTCTCGCAAAACCATATACGTACCCTGCCTGACTCGGCTCCTCGCTATGATCGGTGCGGCTCAAACAGGCAAAGTACAAAGCGCGTAGCGGAGACGCTGTAAGTTCGAGCAAGTTCGTAGGCAGACCCTCATGGTGACACCAGGCTAACACATGCTCGCGCTCCCACTCTCCCGCTTGATCTGCCATATCTCGGACATAATCATTTACTGCATCCACATAATATTCCGGGTTATCTCGAAGCAATCGCGCTATTCCTGATCGAAGTAAAGGCGAGGATTGAGTGGCATATCGCCTGTTTTCTCCGCGATAATAATACCCCTCCTGACCATTCGGTAACTCTTCGATCATCGCTATATAGTCTTCTACCGATTTCATCTCATAGCATACGGCATCATTCATAGCAATCTAGCACCTCCAGCACCTATATGTGTTTATCCTTCATCTTCCTACAAACATACTACCATTTACATACGACTTCATCTGATCTTTGGCTTCATATCACGGACAATTGGGGCAGAATTCATGCTCTTTCCGCTTATACTCCATCAGATGTTGCTATGTTCAGCAATCTCTGAATTGTTCACTTGCTAAATATTGTAAATCAACTACAATAGATTTGAAAGCGCTTTAATTATTCTCTAATCTATATGGAGGTGTACGTAATGGGGAAACGTAAGACGGTCTGGCTTCTGGTTTTCACACTCGCATTAACGATGTTTGGTCTACATCCTGAACGAAGCAACGCGGCAAGTGTAGCAATTACCAATGGTACCGATTGGCTTGATACGGCTGGTAATCCCATTCATGCCAACAGCGGTAACATCCTGCAGGTAGGCTCAACGTATTATCTGTATGGTGAACACGCGGTGGGCGGTAAGTTTGACAGCGTGAACGTCTACACCTCAACGGATTTGAAAAATTGGACCTTCAGCAATGCCATCTTGACCAAAGACTCCGCGACGGAACTCGCCTCCAGCAAGATTGAACGTCCCAAAGTGATCTATAATGTCTCCACCAAGCAGTATGTACTCTGGGCTCATTATGAGAACGGTACAGATTATAATCTCGGCCGCGTTGCGGTAGCCACAAGCAGTACACCCAACGGCAAATTTACGTATGAAGGCAGCTTCCGCCCGCTTGACTATGAATCTCGTGACATGACTGTTTTTGTGGATACGGACGGCACAGGTTATCTCGTAACGGCCTCCCGTAAAAACGGCGGTGCGAATGATACGATGGCTATTTTTAAAATGAATGCAAGTTATACAGGGATACAGTCGTTCGAAGGATGGTTGTTCGAGAATGCATACCGAGAGGCCCCGGCTGTTGTGAAAAAAGGAAACCGCTACTACCTCTTCACCTCCCAAGCGGCCGGCTGGTATCCGAATCAGGGTGCATACGCTACAGCTACTTCAATGACCGGGCCATGGTCTGCACTAACGCCTTATGGCAACCCGTCTGCCTTCGGCTCCCAGATCCATGATATTGCCACGATTCAGGGCAGCAGCACCACTTCGTATATCTATATGGCGGATCGCTGGAATCCGATGAATCTGGGCGAGCATAAACATATCTGGTTGCCCCTCACGCTGAATGACGGCAATGGAACGGCATCGCTGGAATGGTATACCACATGGAATATTGATGCGGCAACAGGTCAGATCACGTTACCTGCTCTCGTCAATCATGCCCAAGGCAAGACAGCCTCCGCTAGCTCGACGGCTTCTGGCTCGTCGCCTTCCCTTGTCAATGACGGTAACTATCAGACCTCGTGGGTGGCTTCCTCCAACAGTTGGCCTGCATGGTGGCAGGTCGATTTTGGAGCACCAAAGACCATTACGGAGATAGATACTTCGTGGTTTATGTATAAAGGTTCCGAGGGATATTACAAATACAAAATCGAAATTAGCAACGATGGTGTAAACTACTCCACGCTGGATCGCACCAATAATCTGACATATGGTTTCACCACGGATGCGGTGCATTTCACGGCCCGCTATGTGCGAATAAATATGGTTAACGCTGTATTGTGGAACAATCCGGGCAACTGGTACACCCCAACACTGCATGAAGTCAAAATGCTGGGCCCATCCACGCCTGAAGCTACAGGCTACAGCCAGTTCGCTTCACACAATGTACCGGATCGCATGATCCGTCACGCCAACTATGTTGCTCGCATTGATGCAAATGTCACCCCCGCTCTGGATGCCCAGTTCCGCGTTGTACCGGGTCTTGCCAGCTCTACAGGTGTTTCGCTGGAGGCAATCAACTACCCTGGTTATTTCCTGAAGCGTAATGCGAGTAATAAAATTGTACTTGAAGCCTTCACAAACACCACTGCATATAAAGGCGATGCCACGTTCCTGATCAGCCCCGGCTGGGCAGACGGCACCAAAGTATCTTTGCAATCCTACAGCCAACCGGGATATTACATCCGACATTATGATTATGTCTTGCAACTGGATGCCGTGAATGCCGCCAGCAATACGACTACAAAAGCAGATGCTACGTTTGGGCGATTGAATTTGTAGTCTGTATCGAAAGCCTTTGAATAAATGATTGATGAAAGTGATCCACCATAGATAAAAAAGCCGAAGCACGGGATTAGTATACTTCGGCTCTTTTTACTTTGCAGTTTTGTAACTATTTTTCCTGCTTCAAGAATCAACTTTTTATAGTGATACACCAGCTTTCATTAAGAACGACATCCAAATCAGATAGAGTAATCGTAGAGAGGGAAAAATTCTTTTTTAGTATGACTTCATCCTCATTATCATAGCCAAACCATAGATGCCAGATTTCCAAGTTCGTTTTTTTATCGAGTGAGGTTATATATTGATACAAATCCTTTGTTAAACTGATATGAGGAGCATCAAATTTATAAATATGAGTCAGATCCGTATACTTACTCATGATCTTTAAAGCATATGGAGCCCTATCTATATGGAAACGATTAGAGGCTTCTGGATCTCCATAAAGCACCTTTGCATTTTCATTCATCTCTTTCCAAGGAATCAAGCCATCCGGAACATTCATCCTAATCATATCGCCAGCAGTCAAAATCTCTTGCCCACGAAGTTTAACCTCAGGGATCGGACGATCAGACGCTATGTAGTATTCAAAGCTCATCTTGTACTCCATCCTTCCTTCATTAGCCTCATTATGATTCTATTACAATTTTAACAAAATATTCAATATATAAATGTTAATATATAAAATTTTACTGTATTTACATAATTAAATTTATTAAATAATATTACTTTTGGAATTAATTTTAAAAACTAGAATAAAGCGAGGTGAGTTTATAATAAAAAGAAAGTGGATATTACTTCTTATTTTTTCTGTTATTGTAACATCTATATTCTTTATTTTAAAACTTAGTGAGGAGACTAAGCACTCTTTTGTTGTACTTACTAATCAAGAAGTTGAAAATCTAGATTTCAGTTCACAATTTGAACCTTGGGGAGTTTCCTACATAAAGTCTAGTTCTCACTTTTCGAAAAATGTTAATAAGAAAAGAATAAGAGTTGCAATTATGGATAGTGGTGTAGATAGCAAACATCGAGATCTTGAAGGAGTCTACATATCACATTATAATGCTATCTCTCCCCACAGTAAGGAAGTAGATAAGCTGGGCCACGGCACTGCTATAGCAGGTATTATTTCAGCAAATGACAACGGAAAAGGTATTATAGGGATATCCTCCAATGTAGAGATTATCTCTATAAAGGTTCTAGATGATGAAGGAAAAGGCGATTTAAACAGCTTTGTAAAAGGAATTGAATGGGCAATTAAAAAGGATGTCGATATCATTAATATGAGCTTTGGAGTTAAACGGGACGACCCTCGTTTGAGAAATGCTATTGATGATGCCTCAAAAAAAGGAATAATTTTAGTGGCAGCAGCAGGTAACAATCCAAATATGCACACTCAATTTCCAGCAGCTTACGAAAATGTGATTTCCGTTACCGCTATTGATCACTTAGAGAATTCGTATCCCTATGTCTCGTTGGGAAAAATTGATTTTAGTGCTCCTGGGGTCAATATTCTAACTCTAAAGACTGACAATGAATACCATGTTTTTGATGGCACGTCATTTGCTGCCGCTCATGTTACTGGGTTTGTTGCTAATCTTCTATCAACTAAAGAGTTTTTAAAAAACGAGAACATGATTGAACATATCAAAAATGAACTTCTTCTCATGTCAAAAGATCTCGGAGAACCTGGATATGATCCAATCTATGGCAATGGTTCCTTGTCTTTCGATGAAAACAAATAATGAAAATTATTGGAGGCTAAAAAAATAATGAAAAAAACTCTGAATAAATCAATCATTGCAAGTTTACTTGCGTTTGTTATGACATTTTCACTCGCTTTCCAAGCTCACGCGCAAGAAACTAGAGTATCTAATTTCTCTTCGGAATCCCAATCGGATATAACTATTCTGATTGATAACGAAGAAAAGATGGTTGTAAGTGCTACCATCCCGGCTATAACTCCTAATAATTCCTTTGCTAAGATAAACGCCTTAACATCTGAGTATGATGTTACTACTGATATAACTGGAACTATGACAATAGATAAGAATGTTAAATCAATGACATTGGTAACAAATGAGAAATCAGAAATCAGCTCAGCTAATCAACGCACTTACGATGTTAACATTCACGAAATCAATTCGTTAGGGGACATTCATGCGACTTTTACAGATCTAGAAACAAATCAAACTTACACTATTGAACAAGATAAATTCCAAGCATCGTTTGCAATTCAGCTTGGAATTATAGTTGGCGAAAAGGTGATAGCAGGGTTGCTTGCAATTGGTGCTATCTTAATTGTAACAAATGAAACTTGGGCTTCAGTAATTGAAATAAGAGAGACGTTGAGACAGAAAAACCACGAATACTATCAAGCAAATATAATGGGCGGCCAGTTATATGTGGGACCTGCTATCGATTTAGCTTCAGCTTCAGCTAGACTGATAAACCCTATGTTTTCAGCTGCTGCTCAAAATGTTTGGTCCACAACTAGGCTAGGAGCTGAACGAGTGGCAAGAACAGCCGGTGGTGGAGTAACACCAGTAGGTCCAGAATTAAATGTGGATAAAATCCCAGGATTCTATTACTATGCACATTATCATACATGGAACCGAGTAGGCGGACATTCATTCTTCTAGGCCATAGTGCTCAAGTTCCTATTCCCCTTCTAAGGGAATATGTAGATGTCTCAAAGCCCTTAGAAATATTGGCAAAATGTCGTTTCATATTGATAAAGTCCAACAAAACCGAAGCTCCATCTTGCTTCGGTTTTGTTGGACTTTTCCATTGATGTAGCCCTTTCAGATAACTAGGGAGCAAGCCCCCCTCCCTATCTATATGCTGAAACGAAAGATTAATTTGCGTCCATCCTCGTCTGCATCTGCGGTTATTGCAACGTTCTCCTCATACAATCCTTGCGTATAATTCGCTACCGTCTTGCGCCAGAAATGCTGACCCGTTTTGTTTTTCTCCCCTGGATTGGTGAATATCTCCCAGTTGCCTTTAAACATAGCGAAGATCGTTGCCGCCGCCTTCTCCGCGATACCCATTCCCCGATACGGCTGCAACAGGAAGAATTCGTGCATGAAAAAATCAATACCCGGTGCACAGTGAGGCGGTGTTGCCACCATTGCAAATCCAGCAGGCCTATCCTCAGCCATGATCAGAAAAGGATAGAGACAGCCCGGCTTTTCCCACCATATATTTTGCACATCATATTGGTCGTGTAATGTTCGGTAGTCAGAACTCGCTTCGTAAATACCATGTATATTCGGCCGATGTCCCTCCTGCAGACCATAATGTCCTGACAGGTCATGCAGGTATAACGGATACATGTTTTTGATGATATACGCCTTGTCTGGATTCGTCAGTTCCACTTGGATATTCATGTTTATCTAAATCACCGTTCCTTCCACTGGTTCTATATAAGTAAACGTGCCCTCTGAACTCTATTGTACGAATGCTGGGGGTGGACAGATATGTAATATTCGTTTTCTAATCATTCTGTACATCCACATGTCTACTCATTGAAAGAACATAGTAAAAAGCCACATCCGATGGCTCGAATGTGACTTCCTTTTCATCCAATCTTAATTCATTTCTATTTCTATTTCGCTTCGCTTTTTAGAATATACAATTTTCTTAATACTCTCGATGGATAAACAATATTGCTCTGCAAGCTCATCGATCGTTGCTCCCGTAGCAAACTTCTGGCGAATCTCGTTGTTCCGCTCCCGAATCAGTTGTCGACCGCCTGAATTCTCTCCCCATTTCTTATGGGTATCCTTCGGCCTCGGAATATAGATTAATCCGCCGGGAAGATGACGTTGTATCTCTTCGAGCAATGCCTTCGGAAGGACGGCATCCGCATTCACATATTTCATCGTACTCCACTCCTTAAAAAGTTAATCTTTAAGGTAGCAGAGTCTTACGAAGATTCTTCTGACTTCATCGCGTCAATGATGGCGGGAATGGATATTAGGCTCTATGCAAACAACCGCCGTTGTTCCTCGCATGGACTCTGCATAGAGCTTCTCGTGAAACCTCTTATGAATCGAATCATGGTAGCCCCCCTTTCGCTGAATCGATATAAGATTACGTTAAGTCATGCCCCGGCATTTCGAATTACACTCCTATATCTTCCATATAGGAAACTGATATCCTTTAATCCTCCTTATACTGCGCTACACTTTGCTCCAGCATCGTACGGACCTGCTCTTGAAATTCTGGTGGAGATATCACCTTGACCTCGGGTCCATAGGAGAGTAGCCTACGCGCTGTAAAAGCAAACTCCGAATGTGGCACAACGCCGCGCCACTCTTGATCTGATACGGTCTTGAATAATGTATCCGACGCGGCTATTCTCGCCCCGAATGCTGTAAATTGCAGTACAACCTCTTCGCCATCCGTGTGCGCTGCCTGTTTCAGCCATGCTTTTAGTGTGGGTACAGATTCATCCATCTGATCCAGCACTGTAAGCTGCTTTATTCGATCCACACGATATAACAATACGCGATCGTTATGCCGTGCAGGCATGTACCAATACCCCTGCTCATAATAGATGCCTACGGGATTGACGGTCACCTTTTTCCAGCCACTGCGAGCGTTGTACAAAAATGAAATCACTTTCTTCTCGACTGCGGCTGTTAACAGATCCGATGTAAGGGAATCGTGATGCTCACCCGGATGTTGCATAAAAGCTATGTGTTCCCGTAGCCCTACAATCCGTTCCTGTACATCCGAAGGCAGTGTAGAGAAATACTGTTCTGCCAGATGTCCACGAATCGAACCATACGGAAAATCAGGAACCATCTCCAAATATTCAAGCATCATAAACAAACCTAATGCTTCCTGCTGCGTCAGCTGCAGAGGTGGCAAAATGCGATTGGGCAGCACACGGTATCCACCGTTAACACCTACCTCCGTGTATAGGGGAAAGCCCATCGCCTGTAATGCATCCAGATCACGCTGAATGGTTCGAACCGACACTTCGAATCGTTCTGCAAGCTCCCGAGCCGTGAACTTATGTCTGGAATCCATGAGGCGCATCATCGCCAGCCTGCGTTGATTCATCATATCCCCACCTAAACTACGTCATTTTTTGTCATAGAAAAATTGTAACATATCCGAGCTATTCCACGAACGCGAAGACGTTATAGCATCCTTGAATGATTTTGCTTTGCAGGCAGGCTCTCCGCACATAGATGTAGAATATTAAGGCATCTACCATTAAATGTCGGGAGTTGAGACCAACAATGACCAGTAAAGAAATCTTTCCTGTAAATGTACGTGAGATTATTGATTACATAGAACATGGCGATGTATTGAAGGGGCCTTACCTTTCGGTTACCCATGACGGTGCAGTGACTGGAACAGCATTCGAGACACAAGATTCGTTCACGAATCTGGAGGAAGCCCTGATATTTTATCAGGAAGAAGACGTTGAGCCGCCTTGTTACTTTCTACTGGACATTACCGCAGACGCCTTAGGAGATATTCCACCTGCCTCTGGAGAGGAGCAAAAATCCCTCGACCGAGCATTTATTCTGTATGAAGAAGAGCAAGACTTCTACGGCATGATGAAGAAAAAATTAGAGGGACAGGCCCCGGAATTGGGCCTGAAGCCTGATCAACTTAACCACCTTGCTGATATTATCAGCAGTGATCTATTTCAGATTGCGAGAGCGCGATTGTTATGCAAGGAGCCACATCCGTATTTTGAAGAGATGTTTAATATCTATAAAAATCAAGGACTGCCTGTAGGCTGGGTAGGTGGCGAATCTGCCAGTGAAGGGCACTTCGTCATTTACAGTCGTCCGAGACAGGAGAGATGATGTTGAGAGACCGGATTGCAGCCTTTCGAGGCTCCAAGCATTTTCAATTAAAATACATCACGGATCACGTCATTGCTGCCATTGCGGTTCCAGGAACAGGATCATTAGGGAATGCAACCATCATTGATCTGGGCGATGCAACAATGGTCGTGGATACTTTCCTAACCCCGCAGGCCGCATCCGACCTGAAAGAAGCAGCCACTTCTATTACAGGGAAACCGGTAACCTACGTTGTAAATACACATTGGCACAGTGATCATACCTCTGGAAATCAAGTGTTTGTACCCGAAGCTCTCATTATCTCGACAACGGCTACCCGCGAGATTATGGATACCTTTTCAAGACAAAGAATAGCTCAATATCGGGAGAATACGGAGCAGATGAATCAGGCGATTCATCAACAAGAAATACAACTGCAGCAAGAGACCGATGAAAAGTTAAAACGAGAGATGGCCTGGGATAATGCCAGTGACCGTGAGTTTATGCAGATGCTTCCCGATCTGGTACATTCCGTTCCCACGATAACCTTTGATCAACAGCTGGTGATTCACGGTAGTCAATGCACCGTTCAACTCCTTACATTTGGTGGGGGACATACCCAGAGTGACACCATCCTGTGTATTCCTGAAGAGAAAATCGTTATTACAGGAGATCTGGTCCTGTCCAAACACCATCCGGTTTTGGCTAATGCCAACCCGCAGGAGTGGCGGCGTATATTGGAACAGATCGAGCAGCTTGGGGTGGAGACAATCATTCCCGGGCATGGAGAGGTATGCTCTCTGCAAGAGCTTCATGATGTAAAAGGATATATTCAGGATATGCTGGCTCTGGTGACAGAAGCCGTGAAGACCAAACAATCTATAGATGATATTGAAGTACCGCACAACTATAAGGAATGGTCGTTTACAACCTACTTCAAATCGAATTTAAGCAAAATTCACACGCTTATCACGGAGTCAGAAACATAAATAGTGTAGTTTATAAAATTTTGAAATTTGCATAAAATCAACATTGAATTATTTTCCATTACAGGGTATGGTTAAGAAGCTTAGCGATAAGCAAGTTCCTTACACGAAGGGAGAGGTTTTATATGACTGCTACTTATACGAATATGGTGGTTCAGTATTAAAACCGAATAGCTGGCATATCTGAAAAAAACGGGATGACTCCCGTATTCTTTGTTATGCCATCCAAAGAAACCTTTCGTGAATATTGCTGTTTGCAGATACGATGAAGGTCGTATCTTTTTTGCGTCCTGATGCCGCAGAACAGTAGCTTCGTAAGAGGCTGCTTGTTTGCGGCATTTTTGCGTCCAAAAACAACATTTAAAGGAGCTAACCTTATACCCATGATGAATTTAAAAACCTACGGATATATCGAAACAGAAGAGGTCCCCGATGGATTAATACCTGGAAGAATCACAGAACTTCGGCGGGAGCAATTCACGGTCATGACAGAGCGCGGTGAAGTCACCGCTGTACTAAAAGGATCATTTTATTATCAGGCAGATATGCCAACCGCCTTCCCTTGTGTGGGGGATTTTGTCCTGCTGCGCTACAACGATATCGGTGATTCCCTGATTGTTAAGGTGCTGCCCCGAAGGTCCAAATTCTCGCGCGCAGACTATGCAGGCCATGCTGCAGGCTATGCCAAAACGATAGTGGAGCAGGTTGTCGCCACCAATTTCGATGTCGTATTTATCCTTTCTTCGCTAAACCAAGATTTCAATGTGAATCGCATTCTGCGTTACCTGACACAAGCCAGACAAAGCGGTGGTAAACCGGTCATCATTTTGACTAAGGCAGACCTCGTTACAGAAGATCATGCCATGCTCACGGAAGTTAAACAAAGGATCTCCGATGTACCTGTTCACGTGATCAGCAGTCATACTCGCTTGGGGCTGAACGAACTGGACACTTATCTAGCACCAGGTCAAACCGTTGTATTTCTCGGCATGTCTGGCGTGGGTAAATCCTCTCTGCTCAATGCATTAATTGAAAATGACGTCATGAGAGTGCAGGCCATACGGGAGGACGACAGCCGTGGACGCCATACCACAACACATCGTCAACTCTTTATGTTGCCTTCGGGCGCAATGGTTATTGATACGCCTGGCATGCGTGAGCTTGGGCTTTTCGATGCTGACGAAGGTATTCATGCAAGCTTTGCCGATGTCGAAGCATTATTCGCTCAGTGCCGCTTTACTGATTGCCGCCATCAGACCGAGCCTGGTGTGCAGTTCTCTCAGCACTCGCGGACGGTTCATTACAGCATGAACGGTGGGAGAATTATATTTCCCAGCAGTCAGAGAACAAGTATGTACAACACAAAACGAACTACCTCATCGAAAAAAGAGCAAAAAACAAAATCAACAGGATTCAGAGTAAACAAATCAACAAAAGCGGAGGTCGGAAGAAATGAATAAGACGAAGATGACGAAAATAAAGATGCAAACGTTAACTCATGTTTTAAACCAATATTTTAAGAAGAACATTATTGTAGCGGAATATCATACAACTACTCTGCATGGCGGAACTGTGGGTAACGTCAATCTGGTAACAGGAACAGCCGAAACCGAAGATGACCAAAAGTTTCCTTACCAACTTGTACTGAAGGTTCAGAAACAATGGGAACGTTATAATGATCCCGGTTCCTGGCGCCGGGAATATGATCTGTACATGTCTGACCTCGGAACAACATTCTCGGGGACCTTCCGCTGGCCCAAATGTTATTACGCGGAGATGAATGCCGAGGAAAATGAATTTCAACTGTGGCTGGAATATATCGATGGTGTGTCCGGTCTGGATCTGTCTATTGAAATGGTTGAACAGGCTGCGCTGGAATTAGGGCGTTATCAAGGTAAACTATACGCAGAACAGCCCGCAGTGCTGAAGAGTCTGAACAACCTGAGCCATGCCGATCTCATGAAAAATACGTATCTGCACTATCGCTCATGGCCTGTCGTTTATAATTACATCCGTTCTGAAGACTGCGAATTCCCACCCCATATCCGGCAAATGTTGATTGATATGGATGAACACTCGGACGAAATGTTCGCTCGTATCGAACAGTTGCCACTTGTGTTAAACCATCGGGATTTCTGGGTGACCAATCTGATCTATGCCGATGGGAACATCGCGCTCATCGATTGGGATACATCGGGGTGGGGATACTTTGGAGAGGATATCGCAAGCCTGGTTGCCGATGAGTGCGATATTGAGCATATGGTGGAATATTATCAGCGCTGTGTTCCTGCGTATTATAAGGGCTTTGCGGAATATGCCGATGCTCCTCCACTCGCCGACCACTGTGTACACGAGATGATTCTGTTCGTGTTCGGATACAGACTTGTCGAGGGTTATGTACATGCCGAGTCCGATGCGGCGAAGGAAGAAAACCTGCATATACTCCAGAAAATCTATGAAATGAAACATAGCCCGCTCCAGGGATAAACGGTGCGGTAGTTCATTGCTTATCCATGCTTCCAAGCTCCCTCCTTGGCTGTACTTTAAGTAAATAAGCATTTAAACTACGTCAAGTATTGTCATAGTTATGGTGTATCTTACAGGTATCACAGGAAGGGAGCGATGAACGATGAATACTTCTAATTCAAAAACGATTCTTTACATTGCCATGAGCCTGGATGGATATATTGCCCGATTGGATGGTACGTTCGATTGGTTGCTTGATGTGGAAGGTGATGGCGGCGATAACGGCTATGCCACATTCTATGAAACGATTGGCAGTGTGGTTATGGGACGTTCCTCGTACGAGGCAGTGCTTACCATGCCGGGAGACTTCCCTTATGCAGATCGTCCGACTTATGTGCTTTCTCGCTCAGAACACCCACCTGCACCGCATGTACAATTCACAACCGAGAGCGTAAAAACACTCATTCCCCAGCTGAAACAGTCTTTCGAGGGAGATGTTTGGATTTTAGGCGGAGGCCAGCTTGTTCAATCTGTGATGGAGCAACAGTTAATGGATGAGATTGAGGTGGCTATTATCCCGAAAGTACTGGGTGAAGGTATTCCCTTATTTCCAATGGGCACCGTACCGACCCTGCTGAAAACGATTCGTACCCAGACGCTTGGGCAGATCGTTTCCATCCGATATGAGGTACGGTGAAGTCTTGCAACAGATGGTTGATTAGAATTAGACGACCAGACTCAATAAAAACAACTCGAAGAAGACCGCATAGCGTCCTGCTACGCGGTCTTTCGTTACCCTTGGGTATATAACAACCATTGGGAGAATCGATATAAGTTGGAGAGTTCATTTACACAACTTGTATATTATAGAATTCGCCGAATGTACTCTGTTAAAACATCAGCCGACCGGCGATGTGATTGATCGCCAGGGTGTGACCTTGCGCCGATCGTTTCCTCGGTCGTATTTGGCAACTGAAGGATCGACACAGCACGATCTCTTGTTTGCCCGTGATAGGCATCCACCGCACGGTAGATGGCGGGAAGCAGAGAAGATCCAAGCATGCCATACGCCCAGATGATATGCGCTTGCGGGTTATTTTTTCGCAGCTTGATCAGAAAGCGCTCCACTGCATTCTCGAACTTGGCCAAGTCCGCCTCATGATACGTCCCGTCTCCGTTGAGGCGTTGCTTGTACACTTGTCCGGTCAGTGGATCTGTCCACGCTGGAGACTGGAATGCACCATCGTCATTGCTACCCAGATTGACTACAATAACATCAGGCTGCCAAGAGCTAAAATCATGTGGCTCTAACGCGCCAAGTTGCTCATTTCGCTCTCCCTTCAGCAGACCGCAGACCTGTTCATAATACGCCGGAATATTGCCATTCGGATTGTTGTCCCAACTACTCAGCACGCCCCATCCGCTCTGAGAGATGACACGATACTCTGCATCTAAGGCCTCAGCCGTCATGAACGTATAATTGTGTAGTGCACTGAACCACATGGGTACCCAGTCCTCTTCTGTCTTCGCCCCAATTGCTCCTTCTCCCGAGGTAATGCTATCTCCGATAAACTCGATTTTAAGAGGTTTCTCTTCTACAGGTAGGAACATGCCATCCGCCTTCAGCGCATGAAACTGCAGACTGTTGTTCAGGTCACCACTCATCGCCTGTACATCCTTGATGATACGCACATTTTTGACCGCATTAGGATTCATGCCACGGAATACACAGATCCAGGCTCTACCCCTGGTTAACATCTGACGGCTTACCGGAACACCATTGATAACAATGCTGATCCAGGGCTCAAGCAGATCATAGGAGGATTCTATTTCAACCCAAAATTCCGCACCCTGTACGTTCAATTCGACTGCACTACCTGTCCAAAACAAGGTCAATGGTGACCGCACGGTCGTAGTTCTACCGTGTATTTTTACATGCTGTACATTCGAAATAGCGATAACCTCTAATTCTCCATTGGAGCTGTTACTCATAGGAAACCTCCTGTTCAATTCATGGTTATATTCTCACTTATCGGATACTACCACCCGGAATGGAGCATGCCCTGTTTCCGCATGAAGAAGCTGTGTGGGTTTACGCAGACGCAGACTGCAGACCAGTCTAAATATAGCCCGCTTCTGTTCAACTTCCACCAATGAAACATCAATCCATAGAGGAACCAACGGGGCATGCCAGCATAGGAGATCCACGGCCTCATCCACTGTAAATTGCCGATGCTCTACATTCTGCGGAGCAAGCACAACCAACCGCATCATCTCGTCTGCACCGTTCAGCGATTTGTCCAGTTCGGGAGCAGGTTCAATGAGCAAGCCCATCTCTTCATACTCCAGTTGGTCCCGCTCCCTAATCTCTTCGATGGCCTGTATCAGATGTGCTCGGAAGATTACTTTATCCATCTGAGTTATTCGCTCCATAAACCCATGCCCTCCCTGGTCATGATATGTACTGACACAACTGATGAATCTATCTATATGTTTACACGGACACTCCTACTTATATAGACCTTTTATAATTATTATGCACAACAGCAAAAATCCCCTGCAAGCAACCCTGTTTAAGTTCATCATATCAGATGTGCTCAAGTCCATGGTTTGCCCGTAAGGGATATGTTCATTTATTTTTGATTATCGGAGGAAAAAGGTAGCCTTTTCCGGCTTCTCTTCTGCGCGTTACAGCACCTTACCCAGGAATGCCTTGGTTCGTTCATGACGCGTATTCTGAAAAAGTTCCTCTGGCGTGCCTTCTTCGACAATATAACCGCCGTCCATGAAGATCACCCGATCTGCGACCTCACGGGCAAAGCCCATCTCATGTGTCACAACAATCATCGTAATGCCTTCATGCGCAAGGTTTTTCATGACTTGTAGCACTTCCCCGACCATCTCGGGATCAAGAGCCGAGGTAGGCTCATCAAACAACATCACACTCGGATTCATGGCGAGTGCGCGCGCAATGGCTACACGTTGTTGCTGTCCACCGGACAGCTGATCGGGATAGGCATCTTTTTTCTGAGACAGCCCTACCTTACCAAGCAGTTCCATTGCTTTTTTCTCATTTTCGGCTTTGCTCAGCTTCCGGATATGTTTGGGCGCCAGCATGATGTTCTCTAGCACGGTCAGATGCGGAAACAGATTGAACTGCTGGAATACCATGCCCACATTGGTGCGTAGCTCGTCGATATTGGTCTTCGGGGAGGTAACCTCCACCTCGCCAATCATGACCTTGCCTGACGTGACCTCCTCCAGTAGATTGAGGCAGCGCAAGAAAGTACTTTTGCCAGACCCCGAAGGGCCAATGACACATACTACTTCCTGCTCCCGAATCGTTGTGGAGATATCCTTCAGCACCTCGTTCGCACCAAACTGCTTTCTTAAGTTCTCTACAATAATCATCGGATTGCATACCTCCTTTCAATGAATCGGGATGCCCGGGATAACAGCACAATAATGATCAGATAGAACACACCGACTGTACCCCAGATTTCAAATGCCCGGAAGTTCGCGGAAACGATAATTTCCCCGCTCTGTGTAAGCTCCGCAATCCCTATCGCTGATAATAACGAAGTATCCTTAATCGTAATAATAAACTGGTTTACAAAAGTAGGAATCATACGCCGTGTTGCCTGCGGCAGTACCACGAGCCACATGGTTTTGAAACGACTTAGGCCTAGTGACCTTGCTGCCTCATGCTGCCCTTTGCCAATAGATTCAATCCCTGCCCGGAAAATCTCCGAGATGTATGCACCAGCATTTAAGCTAACCGCGATAATGCCTGCCGTCATGGCCGGAATGCGCATATCCAGAAACACCGGCAGACCGAAGTAAATGAAGTATACCTGCACGAGAAGCGGTGTGCCACGGATGATATCCACATAAAGCGAAGCCACCAGTCGCAACAACCGATTCAGGGAAGTGCTCATCAAGCCGGAGATCAGACCAATCACCATTGCAAAGATGAGCGAGATCACAACAATTTTTAACGTAACGACCGTTCCCTCTAACAGAAGAGGCAATGCATCCAGTATGACTTGCCAGGAGGAATCCATCCGTACCACCGTTCCTTTCTACTTCGCTGCTGTTCCTAGATATTTTTCAACGATCTTGTCGTATTCGCCGTTTGCCTGCAATTTTTTCAGTCCGTCATTGATCTTCTTCTGCAATTCAGCATCGCCTTTAGCTACAGCAATCCCGTAGAAGTCACCGTTCAAGCGGTCACCAACAATCTTAAGTTTAGAGTTAGGGTCCACAGCGATTTTATAAGAAACCACCGGGAAGTCTTCGAGTGTCGCATCCGCGTTTTTATTCGCTACTTCCTGATACATGGATGGGCTATCATCAAAATATTTCACGGTTGCGCCATAGGTCTTCGCATATTCATCAGCGAGATTCGCACCTGACGTTCCTTTTTTGATCGCAATTGTTTTACCTTTCAAATCCTGCGGACTCTTAATGTCGTTGTTATCCTCATTCACGATTAAGGACAGTCCAGCTTGATAGTACGGTTCGGAGAAATCTACAACCTTTTTGCGCTCATCCGTAATACTGATGCCTGCAATTGCGCCATCCAACTGATTTGCTGTAATGGCTGGAATGATACCTTTGAAATCCATCGGCTTGATCTCTACCTCAAAGCCTTCTTCTGCCGCAATGGCATTCATCAGGTCAATGTCGATCCCAACGTATTTTCCATCCTTCTGAAACTCAAACGGAGGATATGTTGCATCCGTACCAAATGTATATTTGGTTACTGCCGATCCACTTGCAGACTGGGCACTGCTGTCTTCTCCTGATTTTGCTGTGCCGCAGGCACTAAGTGCCAGAGCAAGAACTGAAGCCATAACGATGGATGCTACCTTTTTCATGGAAAAACCCCTTTTCCTGATTAGATTGGAATCGACCGAATCGATCATTTGTATTTATGTACGTATTGTATTTCTACACCTACGAGAACTTACGCAATCCTACACATTTTATTAACAACATATGAAAAATAAATTAACACAATGTTGTTTTTGACTACTTTTTTGTACAAAACTCTAAATAATTATATGAAAAACCCTCGTTTTATGTAACTTTATATAACACAAAAATAAAAAAAGACCCTTGGAAAGGGTCTCTAGAATTTTGACTTACACATACCTGCGCTGTGATATGGATTTTATTCACTTACTATTCTAGCTATTTATTTTCTCTACTGTCTCCATGTAGAATACTTGCAGGAATTTCTTGATGTTTACCTTGCTCTTGTTGTCGCTCGCCTGCTCTTCTTCCATCGCCCGCATCTTCATACGCACGTCCTGAAAATCAAAATAAAGCGGCGCATAATGCTCAAATTTATGATTGCTGTAATCCGTAAGCCCAATGGAGGCGAGATTTGTCAGTGCCGTCAGAACCGTTCTGCGGATGCGCTGCTCCATCGCCTTGCACTCCTTCTCCACTTCCTTGGGCGTTAGCTTGTACTTCTGAGCCACAGCTTCATAGGATTCCTTCAGCGGCGGTAGCTCAGAGGCCTGCTTTTGCTCAATAGCGTACTCCATCAGGGCTATGATATCTTTGCTCCCACTCTCACCGATGATGCCCAGATCCATTAATATGCTTCGCGCCGAATCTCGCACCGTTCGGGTCTGAGCAGGAGCCAGGGCCGGAGCTTCTACCAGATTCAGGCGAGCCATGGACTGTTTGATCTCCTGTACATAACGCTCATACTTCCATTGCTCATTCACTTTATTGAGCACATGCTCTACCTCCACCCGGTTGATCGGTTTGTGAATGAAGAACTCAATCCCCTTCTGGTAGGCCGCTCCCACCATCTCTTTGTTGACCACCTGTGAGATCATAATAAATTTGCCGTTATAGCCGCTCTGCTTCAGGTTCGCCACGGTTTCAATCCCGTCTTGATCTGGCATCAACAGGTCAATCAATACGACATCGGGCTTGAGATCCAGAATCATACGCTGTCCTTCCAGACCGCCCTCGGCCATACCCGTAAGCTCCCCGGTTCCACAATTCTCGATGATATCCTGTAGCATGCTGCGGCTCACCACATCATCATCCACGATCAGGATCGAAAGTGTCATGGGCATCGGCCTCCTTCATTAGATTGACCCTGGGGATCATGACTGTGAACACCGTACCCCTTCCAGATGGAGCACCTTCTACCTGAATCTGTCCTTCCAGCGACTGAACGATATCACGTACATGGGAGAGACCAATACCTGTGGCAGCAATGCCCACTTCATTAAACTTGGTCGTATAACCGGGTTCAAAAATAACCCCGCGCTTCGCGTCAGGTACACCTTTTCCCGAATCGGTCACCACAAAATGCACATCCGCATCCTGTTCAAACACCCGTACTTGGATCATGCCCTCCTGCTCAATTGCTTCAACCGCATTAGCCAGCAAGTTATTCATGACCGTAAGCAGTGGGATGTAGTATGGAGACTCCCCTTCATATTGTTGTTCAATCTCGATCTTCACCTGTTTGTGCAACATCTCACTGTATTTCCGATTGGCCCTGCCTGCAAAATGTACCACTTCCGACAGACTCATATTGACCGTCTTCTCGTTATCATAAAGCTTCAACAATCCGGCCAGAATCCGCTGCGAATCCTTCTTCACTTCATGAATCTGTTGAGCAATGCCCAGGGTTCGCTGGCTGTATTCGTTCATGTCCTGCTCACGCAGATCACGATATAGCTCATAACTGTTAGCCGTAATACCTTCAATCGTATTCATCGCTTTTTTCAGGTAAAAAACTTCGCCGTACAGTCCCGAATTCACACTTAACATCTGTTCGATCCGCTTTTCCTGTTCTGCATGCAGGAGCCTGATCTGTCTGACCGCAAAACTGTTATACAGCCCGATGACAAAGTAACTTCGCAAACCACCTACAATCAGCAGATAGAGCCATTCACGCATATAAAAAATATTCGTCCCGCCCAGCACACCTCGCACGAATAACTCCACCAGGTTGGAGGAAAAATCTATACCGGTGATGATACCACCAAGCAATAGCGGGGGAATTTCATGAAAACGGTGTTTGAGCTTGCTTAGCCCATAGGCAAAGACCACATAGTATAAACCTGCTCCAAGGTTATCTTGCATGCTCTCTAGTACGGAGATGGTGTGTATATGGTGAATCAAATCAGCCGATTGGAAAGCTATGCTCGCTAGCCCCGTCAGGATTCCTGTTTTTATATAAGATAAATGGGGCATAATCATCAGCAAAAACAAAAGAATGCTGACCCCGAGGCCGATCCGGAAATAATCTTCCCGAAAGGGATTAATTTTGAACTGTGCACCTACGGACGTAGCCAATGCAACGGCAACCATCTGCACATTCTCGTTTTTGACCCAATTGCGCATCCCTTAATCCACCTACTATCGCAACGTTCACAAGCCCACACTGCTACGGCTCATGCTTCTGATGTTAAATATACTAACATACGCGAGAAACATTAGAAATATTTAAAATTTGGGGATTGTGTCATTCCACTGTTAAACAACATAAAAAGGCTGGAAGTTTGACTTCAACAGCCTTTTTTATCCTTGGCTCCTACCTGCAGGTTTTCCGCTCAACGATTCTGGTCATACGTGAGTATTCCTTGGAGGTTAGGAGTTTAGCTATTCGATCCGAAACGGAACTCCGTAGCTACGGGTTATTCCGTTTCACTGTCAGGAATCTCGAAAGATACCGTGGTCCCCTTGCCCGGCTCACTTACAATGGTTAGTCCGCGGCCATAACGCTGGAGCAATCTACGGTTTGTGTTCGCGATCCCAATCCCGCCTTTACTGCTCCAGGAAGCTTCCTGTAATGCGGCGACTTGCTCAGGTTGCATGCCTTTGCCATTATCCTTGACCTCAATTCGGGTGTAACCCTCACACCGGTTAATGCTCAACCATATCGTTCCTCCGGCAGTACGGCTTAATAAACCATGTTTAACCGCATTCTCCACCAAAGGCTGAATGGATAGAGGAGGCAGACGCAGCGTGAGATTAGACTCCATGTCCAAGACAACAGACAGCCGGTCCTCAAATCGTGTTTTTTCGATAAACAGATACGCTTCGACGAGCTCCAACTCATGGGACAACCTCACTAATTCTCCAGTATTGAGGTAGTTAAAACTGATGCGAAGGTAAGATGAAAAAGCTTCTCCCAGCCTGCGCATATGATCCGTATCTATATCGCTCAGCACCATCAGTGAATTCAGCGTATTAAACAAGAAATGAGGCTGAATCTGTGCCTGCAGATAGGCCGCTTCCATCCGCAGCCGCTCCTTGATAGACTTATTCAGCATCGTCAGTGCTCGTATCCGGTATTTAAGCTCCACGGCATCCACCGGTTTGGTAATATAATCATTAGCTCCGGACGCAAATCCGGTATAAATGTCTGGCGGCTGACTTCGAGCCGTGAGCAACAGCACGGGAAGCTCTGACATGGAAAACTGCTCACGCACCTTCCGGGTCAGCTCATATCCCGACATGTAAGGCATCATTACATCCGTAATCAATAAATCCCACTGGCGTGTATTTAATAATTCCAGCGCTTCCTGCCCTGAACGAGCGGTTGTAATCAGACAAGGCTCATTAGAAAGAATACTGACCAGCACCTCAAGGTTAACCGGGTCATCATCAACAGCCAGAATGAATGACTTTCCTTCTGGCAAAAGAGGGGGCATTTCTTCTGCCGCTGCGGATTCGGCATGTTCTGAAGCAGTATGCTGTAACACAAAGCCGTTTAATGCTTCCTCCATCATCTTGGAGCTTTGCTCCCACACGGCAGGCAGTGGCTCAGCCAGCTGCGGTTGCGGATCTCCCTGCTCGGCTGGCTGAGCCAGCCGCAGATCAAAGCTGAAAATTGAGCCCGCCCCTGGCATGGAACTCACGGACAGTGATCCGCCATGCAGCTCAACAAGCTGTTTGCAGATATTTAATCCAAGCCCGATGCCCTGTCCGTCCCGTTCATCATAGGGACCCTGCTCATACGGAAGAAAAATTCGCGCTTGCGTTTCCTCGTCCATACCTGTACCTGTATCGGCAACATGAATTAGAGCATGGCTCTCAATAAGCTCGGCACTTACCGTAATCGTACCTCCCTCTGTATGTTTAAGGGCATTATGCAACAGGTTATACATAATCTGCACAAGTCGCTTCTCATCGGCCATGACCTGAGGGAAACCTTCTTTAATGTCCATTTGCAGCTGCACCGGCTTTCGTTCAACCATGTATCCCAGCATCGTCATGATGCCAGGCACAACAGATTGCACGGATACCGGAGAACACTGCAGTGTAATACGGTGCTCTTTAAGTCGTACAACATCCAGCAGGTCGCCAAGCAGATGAGACATTCGGCGCCCGATCGTAATAAGCAGCTCCATATCCTCTACACTGCGCGCTTCAAGCTTGCTTTTTTCCCGAATAACGACATTATGAGCAATGTTAATGATTCCGTGCAGCGGTGTTCGCAGCTCATGCGATGTGTTCGCGAGGAACTGGTCTTTGATCTTGTCACCTTTTTGCAGCTCCTTATTCAACTCTATAATTTCGTGGGCATTTCTAAAATACTTTTTGAACCAATAGGCCGAAAATCCCGTAATCGCAAACACGATATCCAGCGGATAATAAACGGTCATGTCGCCCCCGAACCTCCCCGCTGCACTCCATAACAGGTTCGATATAATACCTCCAGCAGTTAGAAGCAGGAAGACCGTATCCCGATCCAGTGATACTCTAAAGATCATCGTTGCTACAATTGAAAAGAACCAGAACGCTGAGATCATAGTGAACAGGTTAATCACATAGTAATGACTCATCGCATAAACAACGCTGATAGGCACGACCAGAATGACAGCAATATAAGCTAAAGTGACAGCTGCATAAATTTGAAGCCATTTTTTTCGGATATGAACGAGAGCCAGTCTCTGGAATAACAGCAGGATACAAGCATTTTGCAACATTACACAGATGACCCGCAGCTTGACTCCCCATGTATAGTTTATCGGTAGCCACAGCATCAAGAGGTTATCATGACCAGCCATAATAATGAAACCAACCGAAGATGTAAGAATAGCTGAAACCAGCAAGCCCCGCTCTTGCGGATTGAAAGCATACAAAATACAGGCGTACATTCCATGCAGCATCAGCACAAGAAAGATCGCCAGTTGAAAACCAATGGAACACCAGCGCGCATATTCTACAGCAGCTTCCGAGCCGAAACGGACAGGTTTGCTAATCCCACCCTTATAAGGGCTGTCATAATTGGCTACACGAACAAGCAGTTCAATGGATGTCGTACCTTCCTGATCATAGGTGGCTGTAAAAGCCGTGCCCCTGGGTACATAGCTCACTTCATTGTCCGTCACTCGTCCCATACGATAAGCGTTCTCTCCGTTAATCTCGACATCGGATGCACTGCGGATATCTTTGAACCAGAAGGTCACGGATGTCTGAAGTGGATCAGTCAAAATACGCAATCGATATGTCGCATATCCAAGTGAATTTCCCCCATCCGGTTTAAGCTCTTCCCTCCAGTCCCCTGGAACCCGAACAAGCTTTCCTTTGGCATTCTCCCCTTTGTTCATAAGCTGCTGACCCGTTAATAGTTCATGCGAGTACAGCTCCCACTCTCCGTTCAGATACATCACAGGAGACTGTTCCAGATCGCCCCCTCGCAAGTCAATGACGCCATTCACGGCGCGATGTTCATCCGTAATCGGAAATAACTGAAACCACACCCAACGCGTACCTAGCAATACAGCAAAAATAGCCAACATTATCCATATGTAGTGATAACGCTTTACCCATCCTTTATCCTGTGCCTTCATCCCATCGTTTGCCCCGGCTCAGTTAAGCCCAGCTTCCAGTCACGATACCAATGACGAATCTCTTCACTAATTGGAATGCCCAAGTCCTGCTCCATTCTGCTCATTAAGAGCCGGTATTGCTCTTCTACACCAAGGTCATGATTTATCTCATCATATAGTTTCATGAGCATGAAGTAGCTTTCTTCTTCGTCAGGTAACATCTGCTGAATCTGCTGCATGTTCTCGACTACACGTTCGTTCTCATCCTGCTTGAGATAATAGAGATTGAGTTGTCTCATATGGTACAACCACAGGTAACGTAATCTCTCCCGCTCAGGTTCAGCCCAAATAAAGTCGTATTGTCCAAAATAGGTGCCCTTGTACCGATATAATGCCTGTTCATAAGCTTGAACCGTTCCGGGCTGCACTTCCCCCCATGCTTTCATCTCCTGCTCCCACTGCTCACTGTCCAGCTGAGCATCCCCCACTTCAAGCTTGTAGCCCGCTTCCAGATGCGCACTTTGAATTTTAATCATATCCATACCACAAGCCTTCAATGTCTGACGAACATGATACATCGTAGTGTAGAGTTGATGCGCTGTCTTCTCTTCTTCCATTCCCGGCCACATCAGGTCCAGCAGCACACTGCGATAAATAACCCGGTTCCGATGATGTAGAAGGTAGGCAAACAACTCCTGAGCTTTGCTGGTACGCCACTTGGCGATCTGCGGCTCTTTGCCTGGCAGTTTAAAGCTTATTTGATTGAAGCAGCAGATCAAGGGAACTTCTGTATCCATCACTCGCTGTTCACATCTGACGGCAAGCTTCTCCCGCACACGTTGCAACGTCCGCTTGAGACGTTCCGTCTGCAAGGGCTTCATTACATAATCCAATGCCTGAAGTTCAAAGGCATGAACTGCATATTGATCATAGCTGGTGACAAAAATAATCTCAGTACCGGGCACCGCGATCTGAATTCGCCGCCCCAAGTCCATTCCATCTATTTCTGGCATATGGATATCCAGAAATACCACATCCGGCCGATGCAGCACAACACCTGCCATCACCTCAGCCGGATTCATATAGCTGGCAGCAATCTGAATGCCGCTTACTTCTTTCTCTAATAACTTTTGCAGTCCGATCAACGCAAGGCGTTCATCATCAACCAGAATGACCTTCACAGGAGCTTCCTCCTCGACCCAGAGGTCTTGATTTTTATTTATACTATTATATCATACGTGTTTTCCAAATCAGGTCCCTGTTTCCACTTTTTAATTTTCTGCAATTTAATTGTATAATGGACATAATGACAGGCCAGAGCCTGTTCTTATAGAGAGGAAGATCACACATGTCAGATGTAAATCAGAGTTTTGGACAAGCCCTTGTTAAATCCCTCGTAGGGGAGCGCGGACATATTCGCATAACCAAAGCACTGCCCGATATTGATGTGGAGCTGGCGGGACGTACGCACGAGGCTATGCCCTATACCATTTATCAATTGGTTAAACATATGCACTACTGGCAGAATTTCATGCTGGAGCATGTTGAGGGGCGCAAGCCGCAGATGCCAGCCAACGTAAGCGAGAGCTGGCCGGTAGAGACAGGCCCACAGGATGAAGCGACTTGGCAAGAGGATATTCAGGCATTCCTGGGCGGAATTGATCAAGGCGTATCCATCGCAGAAACCGCACAACTGAATGATCCGCTTCTCTTTTTCCCAGGCGAAACCAAAGGTGGATTACTGCGCAATATCGCCTCACATAACTCTTATCATCTCGGCGAGATTGTGCTGCTTCGCCGTTTCTATGGCGCATGGCCGCCTCCAGGCGGCGGATTCCCGGCATAATAACGAAAGAACGTACGGGAAAACATCCTCGAATCTGCGATTGAGGATTGTAAACTACAACAATGGCAGATAAAGGCATTGCAACATATGGTACACCGCAGACGAGAAGCCGCATGGGGGTGCACCCTGCGGCTTCTCGTTCATTTAGGATGTTTTTTTAATTGTAACTGCTTTTCATCTTTTGGCACGTAAGGCGTAAACCCGGTTGTCCATCAAAGTGTTTATCGCGTTAACCCTTGGATAAACGTTTCAAAGTTCGGTGCGAGCGGTGTAATCTTTCGCTGGTTCTTATCTACGTAGACGACCTCTGGCTCACCATCATTGCCGAAGGAACGATAGTCCAGCATGACAACCCCTGCTTCGGCAGACGCTTTCGCAATGACCACCCCAATCTCGGGATAACCATCACGTTCAATCACAGCCCAGCTTCCTTCTTCACCGCACAGGGAATGGCGCTTCTCACGGCCAATACCTAATATCCCCTCAATCTCGACATGTCCGGTTTCTCCAGACTCTTCGTTTGTCACGGGGAAAAAGCGGTTATATGGAATGCCTCCGTTATGCTCCTTCATCATCTCAATGTAAGAGGCAGGCAAGCGGAATACAAGTTGTTCTTCCACCGATTCAATCAAGCCATCGCTTGGCAGATCAGACACATACTGCTCCAGAGCCAATTCACTGTCATTCCAGAATTCACCGGATACGGGTACTGGATCATCATGGACTAAAGGTATAGAAGAGATCACCACCGGTTGCTCTTCGGCTGTTATTTTTTCCAACTCACCGTCTTCGTCATCTTCACCCGTTACGCCCTCGCCCTCGCCCTCGTCCGCGTCCTCATCCTCTTCTTCCTCATCGTCCCGGTTTCGAATCCATTCCAGAAACTCCAGCGTATCTTCATCCCCAGGCTCCAGCTCGTCGGATCGTTCAAAAGCTTGCTCTGCCTTGTCGTATTGTTCCAGATAGTAATAAGCCAGTCCAACGCGATACTGCCAGAGTGGATCATCTGCTCCCTCTTCGGCCACGGTCAGGAATTGCTCCACAGCTTCTTCATAACGCTCCAGATTGTTTAAAGCCCGGCCCAAGTGATTCACTAGCTCATAGTCTCTCTCTTCCGCAGGAATCTCCTGCACTGCTTCTACAATTTTCTCGTACTCGTCTTGCTCATGCCAAGTTTCCAGTTGCTCCAATAATTCTTCGTTCATCATCGTGCCTCCGTTCCTTCTTCTCATCATTATGTATTGAAAATTATACCACTATACGGAACCGCTTCTCCAGCGAAGAGGGAAACGGTCTACATCGCAATGGCATTTAACATTGAAAAGCCTAAAAAAGTAGCCCGACCTCATGTTATCCATTCAGTCAGGCCACTCAAGCTATTGCTTCCTTCGTTAACTCTTGTTCTTGGTTAACCCCTGATTAATTCAGCAATTCCACACAATCGTACACCCAACCTGCACTTAACCAGTTGCCCAAGTCGCTGGAGCCACTGATTGGTGTAATGGTGATTGTATTAGCACCGTTAACAAAATGAGATGCGGGAATATTCCAGCTAAAGGTAGTATTGTTGCCCCGGTACGTGCCGATGGTGAAACTGCGTGAATTAGGCTGAGCGGAAGGAGCTGGATTACTTAATGTGCGTCCATTAATAGTTACACTTGGTCGGCCATTATTGTAAGCAGCTGTGATACCGATGTTCAGTACATGTGAGGAGGATGCTTGTGCCGCACTCAAGTTAAAATTCACCGTTGTAGGCGAGTTCTGACCCCGGAATTGAATAGCCGGAAAACGATTCGTTGCACTGCCCGGAGTATACGTTACCGGCCCCCAGCTTGGGTTGCGACTGTCCGAAGGATGACGAATCGGAATCGTCTGTCCGTTCAGGAATTCCCGTGGTGTCCCGTCCCAGTTCCCAATCCGCCAGATGCTGGAGGCTTTGCTCGGATCATTGTTGATGGTGCGGGTATTCACCGTTGTCGTTTGTCCCGCATTCACGTTCACATTTTCCGTGTATACGGCAAGCTCACCTTTATACACCGTCATGGTATATGTTCCCGGAATCATGCCGTACCTGGTAGCAGACCCGCCAGATGATGCATTTGTCCAATACTGAGCGTTGCTGTTCGCAAATCCAATCGTGTAGGCGTAACCTGCCTCCATGCCAGAAAGTCCATTCAACACCACATTACCTCGACTGCTCACCCATCCTTGCAGATTTAATCCTGACATCCAGCTAAAATCAGGTGCGGCAGGTGTTCCTCCAGTTGTAAAAATAAGTGCATACGGCCCATGCAGACCAAGACGCCAGTTCTCCGTCTGGGCATGCCCCGAGTTCATATAATTATAGACTTCCGTCTCAGAGCCGCTCTGGAACTGAATATCACGGAAGAAAGGCCCGCCTGAGCTTTTCTCTCGGTTGCCGTACGCCATAAATACACCAACTCCGTTGCCCGTTACCCCTCGAACAGACAGGTCTTTCGCCTGATCATTACCATAATATTTGGAGGCCGATTGCCCATTCGAGAATCCGAATACATCCTGACTTTCAATCGCCCCCGTATTACCCCTGTTGTTCGAGTTCACCGGCACACCGGTCAGCACACTCCCATTGCCGCGGAAAATATAACGAAGCTCACCAATAGACGGCTGTGCCGTAATATGGGTGGCCATATAGATGATGTTCTCGCCGCCGCGCGAAGCATAATAATGCGTTAATGTACTGGTAGAAACGGTGATTAATACCGTTGAACCCGAAGGTGATCTATTCCACGTCACATTCGCGGATGATCCTAAACCTGAACCAATATGTGATCCTCTATTACTGTTCAGCTCCGTTCCGTTCATCTTGGCCGAGATGATATCTCCATTCGTTTTGTTGACCACATACACAAGTCCTGAACCGGTATTTACCTCGATTCGGGAACCATTGTCTGTCACCTGAATGGTGGCTGCATGGCTCTTTGAAGCAGGAAAAGCAAAAACGGAAGCAACCATGGCGATGAACAGCAGCATACTCGTCCATTTTTTTACCAAACGTTGAGTCATGTGAATATCCCTCCTGATTATCATCACATTATGAAGCGCTTACATTTTAATGTATGCTCAACCTCTACGGTGGATTGTGATGTGCCACATCGTTTGATGTATACCTCATAGTTGCAATACTTCGTTGCGTATTAACCTCCTTTCCCAAAACACCTTTTGATACGATTTTCTTACAGTTACATTATCATAATACCATTATATTACATATCCATACAATGATAAGCTTCCCGTCCCTATGAATACTTCTTTTTCTTATTTGGTGTCCATTACAAGCTCGTATCGATCAAAAATCCAGCCGCTCCTGATCTGCTCAGCAGCCTTCTCGCTAATACGCACAGAAGGTTTTTGCACGCGCGACCCATCTGGTTCAGGCACCGAAAACCGCAGCAGTTTTGTTCTGTTTTTAATCTCACTCACCAGTTCTTCGTACAACTTATATATGGAAGGCCGATATTCCCTGATATCCTCATACGTATAATCTGTTCCTTCTCCACTTTCGGCTTGAATTCGGATATCTTTAGGAAGCGAAATCATAATGCTAGGCAGCTCATCCACAGCCCATTGCTCATGATACGGGAAACTGATGCCTTCATTTCTGACGAAAAACCCAGACATCCCCTGATCCATAGTAAGTACGATGGAATATACAAAGTGCGGGAAGTAGTCCGCCACCTTCTCATTAGCTACATAGTAATCATAAAATTGCTCATACGCCTGAAGCACCTGTTGTTTGTCGTATGAGGTCCGGGCATAGTTCGTTGATACAAACGAAGCTTCTCGATCCTTAAACAGCTTCAGGATCTCACCCCACTCTTCCGGTGTGATCCAAAACTTGATTTTGTAGAATCCACTATTAGTCAGTCGACTCAAGTTATCCCCGCCCTTTACGTAAGTTATATTCGTACAGGTAATAATCCATATTTTACTACAAACTCGGATGACATAGATGTCTACAGCATCATTCACAACAAAAAAAAACGAAACGGCTCGCATATGCGAACCGCCCCGGCAATCTTAATCGATCATAGTAGGATGAGATGGGATGAGATTTGAATTACAGACCTGCAATCAATGATTTGATTGTGCTGTCGCTTTCCAGCGCACGGATGATGATCGTTACCGCTTCAGCGCGAGTTGATTTGCCGTTTGGCGCGAACTCGGAAGCTGTCAATCCATTAACCAGCTTCGCGGATGAAGCAAGTTCAATCGCTTCAGCAGCCCAGTTATCGGATTTCACATCGCTAAAGCTGATTTTCGTACCTGTTGCAAGTGTGTTCAGATCCAGTACACGAGCAATGATGGTAACCATCTCGGCACGAGTGATCGTTGCGTTTGGCTTGAAGGAGCCATCCGCATATCCGCCGATTACACCTTTTTCTGCCAATGTACCAATGTATCCAGCTGCCCAGCTTGTGTTTGTATCTTTGAAGCTGTTGGCTGCTTTATTCTCACCAAGGCCAAGTGCACGGGCAATCATAGCTGTGAATTCAGCACGCGTTACAGAGGCATTTGGCTTGAATGTGCCGTTCTCATATCCGTTGATGACACGTAGTTTCAATGCAGCATTAATATTTTGGTTAGCCCAATGTGTAGAGATATCACTCATCGCCAGTTGTTCATTTTTCGTTGCTTCAATCGCTGCATTAACATTGTTCAATACGTCAGCTTGGCTGACAACATCCGATTTGAACGGATTAGTGGTTCCGCCACCAGGATTTGTAGTATCCTTAACAGCAAGAGCAACACGGTCATTTTGATACACTACCTCAGTTGTATATTTGCTTGGCAGACCTTTCACTTCTACCGATGCAAATTTACCATTCAGTTTGTTTGCATCAAATTTGATCAAAGTGAAGTTGCCTTGTGCAGGTACATAATTATTGTCAAAGTTCACTTGCAGCTTACCGTTCGCATTCACTGTACCTTTGACATCCAATACATCACTCGCAGTACTCACATTCAGCTCCAGCGTTCCGCTTGAGGCTTGTGTGAAGTCACCTTTAATGTTCCATTTACCCTCAACTTTCTCTGCAACCGTACCGCCATTATTCATGACAGAGCCAGCACCAAACGCATTAGCTGAATTACCTTCCAATGTACCTGCCTTAATCTCAGTACCTCCAGAATAGGTGTTGTTGCCTTGCAGATGAAGAACACCACTACCTTCTTTGGTTAGCTTGCCTGTACCAGAGATGTCATTGCGCCATGCGTCTTTTGCGTTAAATCCACCTTTCGCCGCATCCATAACCACGGTTACATCGGTGTTAAATGCGCCATATCCATCTGCTGCCGCGAAGAGGTTAAGACGTCCCCAACCTTCAGGATCATCCAGTACCGGATAGCCTGATGCAATACCTGTAGTCGCCAGTACCGCGCGACGTTGTTGATCGTTCAGGTAAGGCTGTCTTGTTTCAATGAGTACTTCCGCACCTTTAGGCACTTGTACTACCTCCGTTGTGGAGCCGATTTGCGGGAATCCATACGTCATGCGCTCTGTGAATTCGGATTTATTGCGAGCATAGTTGGTAAAGCGGTCTTTACTTATGCCCGTCTCTTTCAAAAGAATTTCATGTGCTTGAGCATATGCCTGCTCTTTCAACTCTTTATTATCCGGATCATTCAGTGCAGATGCTGCAAATGCCGTTGCCAGCACACGGCCGCCCATCACATCCAGAGGGGAGTGCATACCGGCTACAATTCGGTCATCACCCATTTCAGAAGCACGAGTCATAAGCTCCTGGTAACGTTCAGGCACAGCGTAAGCAAGAGCAATAGCTGCAAGGTAGGACGCATTCGTGTGACCGCTCGGGAAACCACCATCCGTCTCCGGTTTGCTGCTCTGCACAGCAACCAGCGAAGGTACGATCAGTTGTTCACCCTGCCAGCGGAACGGGCGCTTATATTGGTAGAACATTTTCGCCTGTTGTGTTGAAGCGTAATCACCGCGAACTTTGCCGATCAGATCCACCATTTTTCCCAACTCGGAATTGGAATCCCCTGCTTTGTTGGAATCGTTTTTATCCGAATACTTGGTTGTCGCCGCATCTGCCGGAATACTTGTAATGGAAGTAAACGTGCCCGACTTTTCCCGATATACACCGGCCAGTTTTCCCAGACCCTCAACCGCGCCATAGGATTGATTCGTACGGTCTGTATAGTACGCAGCATCCTCGTCCGCTTTGGAACGTGTTTTAGCACGTTGTGCCACATAATCAATGTTGTAGTCCAATACGGCGCTATTTAGCTTCGTACCATTATCCCATGCACTTCCTGGTGTCCACAGGTCGAGGAACTTGGATAACGTGCCGATCGCCGGATTGCTGGATACCGTCATATTATCCGGTTTGTTATTTTTGTACGTGTCTACGAAGTAACCCCATGCCGGTTGCTTCGGTAAAGCCACGGTATCATTATTCTGTGCTGCGAGTGCGGCGCCTGGTGCAATAGAACTTGTCAGAACGACCAAACCTAGAGCAGCAGTGAACAATCTTTTCTTGTTTTTGTTTGTAGCAACTTTTGTTTTCAAATCATGTCGACTCCCATCGTTTAATAGTTGGTCTCGGTACGGTCTCAATGTAGCATTGGGGCCGCAAAACCAGCAATAAAACAATTTCGTCATTGTATCAATTTCGACGCAATATCATAAATCCTCAACATTTTACATCAAGTTAATATAAATCGTGAACCTTACTGAATTCGGGTAGTGTATAATTTGGGCCGGGAGGAATGTTTGATGAAAAAGTGGAGCTCTGCATGGGCGGGACTAGCCCTGTCTTATGGTTCAATCGTCATCGTTATTGTGCTGCTGATCTGCTCATTTTTCTATATCTATTTCTCACGCAGTTACAATGAAGAATTAAGAAATAAGAATCAGCTGATTCTTGAAAATACAGCACGTACTATTGAAGGAACCGTACTCAAGCGGGTGCAACAGATGTATGTTGACCTCTCTCTTAATAAATCAGCCAATATTCGTCTCTTTACCGATCAGGAGGATCGAAATGAATTAAATCAGGTGGTAGACCTGCAAGAACTGCTCAAAGCCAAGGTTGCCGCCAATACCGATATTGTTCAAGGCATTCATCTCTATTATCCTGCACGTAATATTATGCTCTCCTCGCTCTATGGACTGCGCTATAAAGCAGATCAGAGCGAAGGGTCTGTGTATTATGCGGACTGGCTTCAGGAGATGCGCACCAGTAAACATAACAGCCTGTGGACGCCAGTACGTCATATTCCAAAGGACATTTTCTCCAGTCAGACAAGCGAGAATACCAATGGTTTGTTCACGTATGCGCACAGCTATCCTTTTCGCTCAACAGGAGAAACCAGTGATGTCATTATCGCCATAGATGTCAAAGAAGAGGCCGTGAATGCAATCATTGAGAATATGATGCCTTCCCAGTATCAACATACCGTAATCGTCAACGCTGCCGGGAATGCAGTGAGTCGATTGCAAGAACAAAGTGCCGGACAGTCTGATATGTACACCGCAAGTCTGAAGAAGACGCTTGAGCTAGGCCACGCCAAAGGTAGCTTCGACGAGAAGATTGGCGATGCACCATATGTGGTTTCCTATCAAACGTTACCATCGACTCAGTGGATGATCTACAGTGCTACGCCATCCAGCTACTACTATGAACAGTCCATCATGATCCAGAAACTTATTCTCGGGATCTGTCTCATTGCGCTGTTGATCGGGCTGATTTTATCCGCTGTGCTTGTACGCGCGAATTATAGTCCGATCAAACGACTGGTGGGCCGCATTAAGGATCTTTCTGGGACTACATCTCATCAGGTTACCAATGAATTTCGCCTGATCGATAATGCCTTTCTTCATCTCAAAGAACAAGTGAATCATCTCGAAGAGACTGTACATGCGAACAGTGCGGCTGTAAGGCACAAAGCTGTGCTTAACCTTTTGCAAGGTAATCCGGAACACAGGCCATGGAAAGAGGAACGTGCTGCTCTCGGTATCGCAAGACAATACAAGGAATACTGCTGCATGCTGATGAATACCGGTTCAGCGATTGCTGAAAGTGGCTCATCGAAACAGCCTGAGACCATTGCCAAACTGATGCATGGGCTGGAATGTTTGTCCTTGCAAGATAGCCGTCTCATTGCAGAAGAACTGCCAGATAATCGATTTGCCGTCATTCTCTGTACCGATGTGGCTTCAGAAGCATTATTGGACAAGTTCGCCGAGCTACTGCTCGCAGAGACACGTCAGCAGCTACAACCAGACATTCAGCTGTCTACAGGCTGTTGGGTCAAGGATCTACGTGATATTCATCAGAGCTTCAACGAAGCGCAAGCTTTGATGAAATATGCTTATCTTTTGCCAGAGCTGCACATTCTGAAAGATCACTCCCTGCTTCAGCGTGAGCACAGCCTGGATGAAATTCCGCAGACTTTGCTTGCCAAGTTCAGAGACAAACTTCAGAGCAGGCAACTTGATGAGGCTGTAGGCACCATCGAACAAGTGGTTGAACTTATGCGGGAAGGACAGTTCCCTGCGGATTATTGCCATTTTATCCTGTCAAATATGGTGTTTATCTACTCGGATGCAGCCAAGAACGTGCGTTATAAGCACCCGTTGCAGTTCGGACACCCTGATCTGTATCACGAATATACCAATCTGCATGATATATTGGCATACCGTAGCTGGCTGACAGCATCGATCACTACATTTATAGAAGAAACCGAGAATCGTAACAGTGATCGAGCCGTCTCCACCATCGAGCTGGCGAAGCAATATATTGAAGCCAACCTTTCGGAAGACCTCTCACTTGAGGCTGTTGGAAGCAAGGTATTCCTTAGTCCCAAGTATCTGAGCAAGCTTTTTAAGGAAGAAATGGGTGTCACCTACACCGACTATGTAACATCAAGGCGGATGGAGCAGGCCAAGCTGTTGATTGAAAACAACAACATGACCATTGACCGGGTTGCAAGCTCGGTTGGTTACGGCACAACCGCCTATTTCATTAAACGTTTCAAAGAAATGTACGGCTGTACACCGGGCAATTATGTACGCAATCTCTCTTCGGCAGCAATATCCGAAGCCGGATCATAAGGATGAGGAGGATGGATCGGATGAAGGTGAAGGAACAGCAGGCAGGAGCGAAAGTTCCTTATCGCTATCGAGTGTTTCTGACTACGGCACTGCTGACGTTGGCGGGCGTTATTCTTGGCGGCTGTAATCTGCTGACCGGACCCAGTGCTGTAGTCGAATCAGAACTGAACGGCACGCCATCCTCTCCTTCGGGCAAAGCCAAATATCACATCTCGTGGACGTTGCATCAGAATCTGCCCGTTCCGCAAGATGCCGAGATGTTGAAACAGGTGGAAGAGCAATTTGATGTAGATCTGGACATCTGGAATATGGAAAACAACAAATATGAGTCGCTTCTCGATATGAGGCTGGCTCAAGGTAACATTCCCGACCTCTTCCGTATTCGTCAGCCGCAGGATTTGTTGAAATATCAGCAGCAAGGGGTGCTTGCCGAGATTCCGGTAGAGACGTTGAAACAATATGCCCCAAATCTCATGCGTATTATCCATGAACAAGCCCCGGCCTATGAACATGCAGGAGTTATAGACGGGAAGTATTACGGCATTCCTGTCATCAATCCAACGAACATCTACCGTACACCGGTGGTATATCGGCAGGATTGGCTGAACAAGCTGGGTTTGTCCGTTCCGCAGACGCTGGCGGAATTCGAGAAGGTTATCTATGCATTTACCTTTGATGATCCCGACGGCAACGGCATCCAGGACACGTATGGTTTATCTAGTGAAGGCATGAATGTGGTATTCGGAGCCTTCGGTCAGATTGTTTTTGCAGATCAACTATACTTCGGCACGAAGGATGGGAAGAAAGTTATTGGTGCGTTGCAGCCCGATATGAAGGAAGCACTGACCTATCTGCGGAAATGGTACAAGGACGGTGTAATCGATCCCGAGTTTGTCACTGGCGAGAATAAAGGCGGTTACAAACATCTGTCTCATGCGTTTATTAACGGTAAAATCGGGATGACCTCGATGGGTAACTACTACCACTGGATTCAGGATGGCGATTATGAGGATTGGCATGCTGAACGTGACGGTAAAGTGGTGAAAAGTCCAGTCCAAGCAACCTTTAATGTAAAAGAACTAACGGCCAAGTTCCCTGAAGCTGGGGTCACATTAGGCCAACCCTTCATGGGACCTCACGGACAACGTGGCTCCAAAGGAAATGACATGTTAATGAGCTTCACTGCCATCGGAGCGGATGCGGTCAAGGAGCCGGGCAAGCTGGAGATGATCCTGCGTATTTTGGATGAGGTTAGTGCAAGCCCTGATCCAGATAAAGCAACAAGCATGACCTATGGCGTGCAAAATAAACACTGGGTCTGGACACCGGGCGAGCCGAAAAACATCGTCATTATGCCGCCATATGACACCATGTTCGGGTATCAGAATACGATTGGTGCCAATATCGGCATGACGGTTCCGCTGAAAGAGACGGGAGAACGGGAGCAATGGGCTTCAACGCTACACCTCGATCAGAACGGCATTTATAATGCGCTGGAGGTCGCCACACCCGCACTGTCTAAATATAGCGATTCGTTGATTCGATTGAAGAACAAAGCCTATATCTCATTTATTACAGGTGAGCGATCACTCCGTGAATTCGATGAGTTTGTACAGGAGTTCATGTCTGCAGGCGGTGCAGAAGTGGTGAAAGAAGCGAATGCGTGGAAGCAGTAGGGGAATGAGGAGGAAGTTTCTCGCAGGCGTGCCGGGGCAGCTTGTGAAGGGAAAGTGACGCAGCAGGATTGAAAGGTGAAAAAATCCATTTCAGTGAGGTTTAAGACACACCTAGGCAACACGCTCAACTCTAACGATCACCAGTGACCTTATTAGGCTGATTTTCACACATTTAGAAATCTAACGATCTCCAGCGACGCTATTTCGGCCAAAATGCATTAAAGATGATGATTTTCCACTGAAAAAACGCAAATAGCGTCATCTGTGATCGTTAGCCGCTGTCCAAAGCTTCGGGGACTGGATCTTAGCTAACTTATGCATCTCTAGACCAGCTGAGGGAGAAGAAGCAATAGAATACACAACATCACCGTCAGAATTGCAAAACAAACTCCAGCCCACATAACATATCCTTTGGGTGCCTGAGGATTAATCACTTTACACATAAAGTAAATAAAGAAATAGCTAACCAACGCAAACAACACCAAAATGACAGGGGTAATAGTCATACTTCACGCCCCTCCTTCTTGGCCACCGTCAAATATGCCCAATCTTCTCCACGCTTAATCGGACTGTTTACATCTTCTTGAAACTTGATGACGGCCTCGTCATACTGCTGTTTCTGCGCTTCGCTTAGACTCGCAACGTATCGCTGCCTCGCCTGTTCAAATTGCGCATCGTCCCATAGCGATAGTAAAAATAAGGGCTGAAAATTCTATTTGCCTCTATCACACCTTGAGGATCAGATATAAGCTGCTCGATTAATAGAATCTCGTGTTGTGTAATGTACTCCATCATCGATAGGAGGCTGCCCTCGAATGCCTCTTTCCCCAATAATTCATACCACTTTATCTCCGAATGCTCATAGTAACTTTCCGGCAGTCCTGTGTAGGACTTATGCTTGATATGCGTAACTTTACAGTGCAGCATAACTTCTATACTCGTTCCTGCTGTATTATGTCTATTGGCCTGCAAATAGATGGATATCAACAATTTCCTCGTTTTCATCTCCAGGGCTTTGCGGGATTTGACAATCTTGAAGCCAGCGAGTGGCAACAAGCTCTGCAATGATTTTAATGTGAACTCGATCAATTCAGTGGACGATGAATGCTCGTTAAATGCATACTGGCCGAGAATGGAATCCACGCTTGTATTTTGACTTGAGTTATTATTCATGTAGATTAGATCACCCCTTATAGTCACGCCAAAGTTACTATAAAATGGAACTCATCGTCAAATGAAGTCATGTTAACATGACTCTCCCATTGATATGTTCCTGCATAGCTTCTGAACCAGCCTAAAAAAGAGCAGCCTTATGACTGCTCCTTCTTCACCAGTTGTGCTAATTGTGCTCGCACATACATACTCATGGACTTCCAACACAACACAGTACCTCACATTACCCAATCCACTCCAAATCATGCCGTCCTTGTACGGATCAAGCCAGATATTCCGCCATAATCTGCTCGATATCATACGGTGTCACACCTTCATCGACCGCATAGATCGTATCGGCCTGCTCCTTCGTATCCACCAGTTCACCTCTCGCCTTGGCGTGCAGCATGAACAAGTCATACAGGTGAGGTTTGCGTAATGAGGTCATTGCTTTCCCCATCAGCACGATGCCTCCCCGATTGCCTTCCACATTGTTGTAATAGTCCGGGTACCTTGTCAGCGCCAGATCCGTCCAGATGATCGTACGATCAACCAGATCCAGAATGACGGGAATTGCGATCTGCGTATCCGCCGTAATATCAATCTTGTTCTCCACCGTGGATGGTTCATAGATTTCGCCCGAGCCGGGTTTCTTACGCATCATCCAGCCTGCAAAACATTCCGGCAAGTTGCAGTACGGATGGCTGGTGAAGGAGTGAAGTGTGGTCACCACATACCTTCCGCCATAATTCACAATCGAAGGGATATGCAGGTCAATAAACTCACTCGCCCCATAAGGTGCAGTCACAATATCCCCGCTATGGACAGCCTTATATTTCACAGACTTCAGATTCGTATATGAGATATGTTCAACATAGTTCCAGTCCTTGTCATACATGATCGCAGACAGGTCAATATCCACACGCCCTGTAGGCGTACCATCGACCTCGCCCTCTTTCCACCAACTGAAGAAACGAATTGTGTCGCCCTCTCCCATCGGGATACGGCTTCCTCTCACAATCGTCCGTAAGGCTTTGCTCGCGGATCGTTGTGAAAATGGAACCAGATAATGTCGCATCCGCTCATCCACATACGTCTTCCCGAGGGAAGGGAATTCAGCGAATCGTGTGATCAGGGCCTGCTCGCATAATTGCACCACTTCCTGACAGACTGCTTCATTCAGCTCTGGCAGCTCATTTGGGATGCCAACCGCCTTGGCCACATTGCCTTTCGGGAAAAAGACCCGCATTTTTGACGCTTCATTCCGCTGTGCGAAATGCTGTCTCACCTGTAATAACACTGGCGTAGACACCTGTGCAGCGACCTCTCCAAAAGCAAGCAGCACATATTCTTCATTGTCTGTAATGCGCAGCATATGATCCAGCTTCCGCGCAAATTCACCCGGACGCTGGGACAACAGGTCAATCAGGCTCCAGATATTCCGATACTGGAACGCGAGCTCTACGCTACCGTTAAAGGTTGTAAACGACTTGTTATTTCGCAGGATATCGAAGGCTTCCTGGCTCCGCGGATACCGTAGCTTGTATTCGGATGGGTGCAAAATCTCCCCCAGCCGAATCCAGCGATCCTTGTAGCGCAGCATATCCTCCGTGATGGAGCCGCATTGCTCCAGTAAACTGAGGAGCAAGCGGCGCTCACGGCGTTTGAATTTACGGAAAGGCGTGGCGGTTGCCAGACTGACGTCCCCCTCCGACCAGGATACTGCCAGTCGGAGTACATCGCTTGCCGTTTTAAAATAATTCCCGATACGTTCCATGCTTGCCAGTTCATTTTTCAATAACACCGCAACAACGAACCCTACATTCTCCTTAAACGGAATCTCCTCCGGTAGTATGGTCTCGACCTCGCTCGGATCAGCGTGTTTCAACGCTTGTTTGATATCTTTTTTGTCCGTATCCGAGATGGAGCCATTCGCTTCGATTACCTGACGGATCAGCTTCTGGAACGCTTGCTTGTTCCCCAGATCGATGATTCTCAGCTTCGTTTGCTCCAGGAAAGGAGACCGCGCGCCAGCAGCCATAGCCGAAAGCTCAAAATCACCCAGCGTATGATGTGTCAGGTAATAAAAAACAGCATTCAAGTACAGCTCCGCTTCGTCTGCTTCCATCACCTGCTCCGGGAATCCCGCATACATCGGTTTGTATTTCACATGGGCACCGACCATCACTTTCAGGTCTTCTACCAGCTGCCCAATCAATGCTGCAAATTGTTCTTCGGACAGCGTCCGCAATGCCTGCATCAGCTCATTGGAGAAGGTAAACCCAAGTGACTCTATATTTTTGAGCGCTGTTGCCAGAAGATTTTTGGGCAATCGATGCACCCTCTGTTGGTCAGGCTCGATCATTAATTTGCCGGCTCTGCGCACATAGATACTGTTCATTTTTATATTGCTGTAATTTACATCTTTATTGTTCATGATCAAAGAGTCCAGGAAAGCCATATCCCTAATTAACATTTGGTGGTTAGCTTGAGAAGGAAGGAATATGATAGCCTGGACGCCTCCTCTCTGATTTGAAATCTTCAGGAGAGCGGCGACCCTAATAATCTCCAATGATGTAGAAGGAAGGACCGCCATAGCCTGAAGGCCAAGAGTTCGAGGTTCCGAAGTTCGTCACCCGAACCTTTGGTGAACTCATCATCTCAGATTTTGGCATCTATGAGCAGGGCAAAAGTATTACGACATGAATTTATACAGAGGGAGTGCTCGAACGGGTGTCGAATAGGATGCAAAGAATAGAAACCAGAGAGTACAATGAAGAGCGAGGCAGAAGTACAGGAATCAACGTATTTATGAAACGAGGTTATCCGAAAATGAGACTCCACACTTTATATAATGATTATATTCGTCTTAAATTCCATCTCCCCCCGGAACCCACACACGGAGATATGATAATGGCATTTGGTCAATATGAGGATGACAGTGCAGCGTTATTCTTTAATGATCACCCCGAGGAAACCTTCTCAAGCTGGATCGTCCGATTACGTCCGAAAGACCCCTACTATGGATCAAAGCCAGACTGGAAGCCCGTATTAGCTGAAACGTTTGAGCAACTTAATGTATATGATGAGATGATTCTGTACTACCTGCTATTCACGATTAATAGCACACTATCCATCAATACACACAACACCTACAGCGAGATGAATGATGTGATGAAAAAATATAGCTTCCTCCAGCTGTCCCATTTGCATGACATAACTTGTTTAAAGACTTCACAGAAGCAGTCGCTGCGCGACTTTTTCTTCTTTATCTATCTCTACGCTCATCCGGTGAATGATGAGACTTTATACGCCTGTACATTTGACCAACAACGTTTGATTCATACCAATACGGGCATTCCACTCGAGGATTATTTCGTTGCTTATTATAATCACTACACCACACATCGCGACGAGCACGCGGAACATATCGTGATCTCAGCAGACGAGATTCAAGCCTGCAAAGCGTTAACTCTGGAGCTGTTACAGGTCATTGAGGGACGTTCCCCCAAGTTAATCATACCTTCTATTAAAAGTTTGGAGCCCGCCATTCAACTCATTAACGATGTCGATGGAATGCTCAAGCTATACAAGGATGATCCTGCGGCGTTTTGCCAGATCATTAGAGATTTGCTCGCTGATGTCATGATGGAGGTGACGTGTGAGACAAACGCTAGTGCTGATTCGGATTCCGATACCACTGCCAATACGGATACACTGGGAGTTGCCGCTGAAAGTGCTTCGGTGAACTCCAGATCATATCGTGATTACTGTTTTACCGTGTTGCTTCAAAATTACGCTTCATATATCCTGTTCTTTGATTTCAACGAAATTCGAGTGCTCATAAATGCTTTCCAGGATACCCCCATGGAATGCCGTTTCATCATCAGCAAAATGTTCACAGACACCATTTTTCTCAATAAGATCATACGCCAGCAAGAGATTGATCTGAACGAGTATCCCGAGGTGACCCGATTTTTTAATGAACAGGCTACGGAGTGGTTTCTGTAGTACCCCTGCAACGAGTAACAATGAGTAACAAGTACTCTTGGCAGTGTCGTTGGTATAAAAAAAACAGCCTCATTCATGAGGCTGTCACAAGGTACAACACATTGATTTTTTCCATACGCCAAATATCCCAGTGAGCAGATGCTCATATATTCCTGGTTTTCCATTCCCGATACCATGATTCCACTTCGGGGCCAGGGTCTACTCCTGCCTCTTGTTGTAATGCTGCTGCCAATTGATGATACTGAGCAACCACCGGCTCTTTATTGCCTAACCGATCATACAACTTCATTAAAGAAAGGCTGACCTCCTCCATCATCGGATCAAATTGTTGCATCTGGTGATACAACATCAGGGCTTCATTGGGGTGTCCTGATTCAATGTAGTATTGCGCCAGCTTCAGCGCATGATTCTGCCAGAGCGCATGCAATCGCTGACGTTCCAGTTCCGCCCACGCGTAATCACCCTCACCGAAATACTTGCCTTCATATTGATCCGAAACATACCGATGCTCGGCAAGTGTAGACGGCGATAATGAAGGCAATCGGTTAAGACGGCTCTCCCACTCTTCCGCATCAATCCGGAGTTCGCCAGTTTCCAATATATAACCAAATTGTTGATAGCGTACCGAAATTCGGTCCTCACCCATGAATTCGTTCAGCATACCACGTAAGCGATGAATGCCACTGTGCAGGTTCGTTATACCTCTCCTCTCATCGAGCTCCGGCCATAACAGCTCAAGCAGGGTGTCACGCTTGATCGGTTTATTGCGATGATGGAGCAAATACGCGAAGAGTTCTCTGATTTTGGTCGTTCTAAACTTCAGATGTTTGGGCGCCTCATTCGGATGCAACTGCACCTGGAGCATTCCCAAGCAACGAATTAACATTCCTCGCTCCGCTGTGTCTTCGATCACGTCCATTGGTGCCGGTACAGCCCTGCGCTGATACATCTTCATCGTTTTATCCAAACGATTCCTTGTTACGGGTTTCATAATATAGTCCAGCACTTCAAGACCATAAGCTGTTAGTGCATGTTCGTTATAGGCTGTTGTGAAAATAACTTCTGTTCTTGGAGATACCTCATGAATTCGTTCAGTTGCTTCAATTCCATTCATCCCCGGCATCTCAATATCCATGAAAACGAGGTCAGGCAAATGTTGCTTAATTTGCTCTATCGCTTCTTCTGCCTTCAAAAAAGAACCGATGACCTCGCAATCCTCTCTCTCAACTAACAATTTATTTAACCTGCTCAGAGCGAGATTTTCATCATCTACCAAAATCACTCTCATATGCACAGCCCTCCGACTCACTTGATGATCCTTTAATCTATAATTTTACCATAAACTTTGGATTGCGAACGCTATCAATTTGGTAATACGTCTAAAATTCGAAATAAAAAAAGGGCGCTCATCGAACACGACGGTGCAGGAGTTAGACGAAACTTGTCGAAATTAAAATCTGCCATGAAACCAATAACCAATATAAAAATACCTAGATATGTCGTGTTGTCCCTTGTCTTTTTAACCATTTTACTTAGCTTTCGCTGGATATGGTCCGCCTCTTTTGTTATACCGGATCATCCAGAACCCGTTCGAGGCGTGTTGGATCTTCGCGGTTGGGATTTTGCTGACACTTCCCCGATCTCTCTGGATGGAGAATGGGGATTCACAACCCATGCATTGATTTCTGGCGGAGAAGATAAACATACGAATTCAGATATGGGGTCGGACAAGCCTTCCACCTGGGTCCAAGTGCCGGGTGACTGGCGCAAGGCGTTACAACCACCTTCTGCTTCGTCATTCGGATATGGAACGTACCAGCTTCGTATACTGCTCGACCCTTCGGTGAAGGAAATATCCCTCTGGGCTCAGAAAATTCAAACCTCATCCATCATTGAGATCAACGGAACGGTTGTTGCCCAGTTTGGTCAACCTGCCAGCGATGCCGAAAGCTATCAACCAGAAAGGACTGCATTTGTAACTTCCTATGCACTAGATGGGACAAATGAACTCACTCTACTTGTGCAGACAGCCAATTTCGACGATCCATTCAGTGGAGGCATTACGCGTTCTCTATACTTGGGTTCTCCTGAAGCCATCGGAAGTGAGCGAGGTTTATCGATTGATTTGCAGAAAATTACGTTCGCTATACTGCTTCTACACAGCCTGTATGCCTTTGTCATGTTTCTGTTTATCCGGAAGCAGCGGGCACTGCTCACGTTCTCGTTGTTAATACTGGCCACGGCCTTAACGGTGGTCTCTGACCATGACGGGCTGTTATTAAACTGGCTGCCACTGAACTTCACTTGGATGGTTAAAGCCAAGGCGATTTCATATGCTTCATTTGCGCTTTTCCTTCTTATGCTGGCCAGAAGCTTTGCGAATCCGAATCATGGGCGAAAGCTCTTTCTTGCATATGCCGGTATTGTAGGAGGATATCTATTATTTTTGCTCCTTGCTCCCGTAACGCTTGTGTACCAAGCACTTCATACTCAAATTCCTGATTTCCTGTATTTGTTCGCCATTGGTTGGTCTGTGCTCCTGTTCTTCAAAATGGCCGCAGCCAAACAAAGCGACGCAAGCTTTCTGCTCTTTGCAGCAATGAGCAGTATGTCCAGTGTGCTGTGGGGAATTGTAAACTCACACAACGAAATCACCAATGTGTATTATCCGATCGATGTTATTGCTGCCATATTTGGCTTTGCGGCCTACTGGTTCAGGAAATATTTCCGCAATGCCACTGAAATTGAAAAACTGTATGAACAGCTCAAAGTGGAAGACCAGCAAAAAGATCAATTCCTGGTGAACACCGCGCATGAATTGCGCACTCCCCTGCATGGGATTATTAACATTGCCGAAAGTATTGCGGTGCGCGAACAGCGTCAATCCGGAGGACAACATACGGAAGACATGAAACTGCTCGTCAATATCGGGAGACAGATGTCGCAATTGATTGATGATCTTCTGGATGTCATTCGTCTGAGAGAAAAACGCATCATATTGCAGAAAAAACCGTTATCCCTCGCCTCTGTCATATCCGGCGTCATTGGTATGTTCCGATTCATGGCGGAGGGCAAGCGAGTCCAGATCATCGTAGATACACCCGAGGGATTACCGCTTGTTCAGGCAGATGAGAGACGACTTGTTCAGATCTTGTACAATCTGCTGCATAACGCGCTCAAATTCACGGATGAGGGTACCATTACCGTATCGGTCAGGGCAGATAAAGATAGCGTCATTATGCAAGTTTCGGATACGGGCACGGGAATTAGCGAGGAGTTACAAGAACGAATATTTGAAGCTTACGAGCAAGGTACTGCTCAAGCACGTTTGAGTGGTGGGATTGGGCTCGGGTTAAGTATCAGCAAACAGCTCACAGAGCTTCATGGTGGTGAACTTACCGTGCAGTCCGTGCTGGGACAAGGATCTACTTTTCAAGTTTCGTTGCCACGAAAAGATACACCTGCCTTAACCGAACAGACCGATCAGACGGAGCATTCGCGATGGGGTGTCCAGCATCTGAGTGAGGTCGCTGTGAGCCTAGATGAAGAGCAACATCCTGTGAACCCCGTCATACCTGGGAAAACTACTGCTCGCATTCTCGCTGTCGATGATGATCCGGTCAACTTACGTGTACTCATCTCGATGCTGTCGAATGAACCCTATGATATACAACCTGCCACTTCAGCGTTAGAAGCCCTGGAATTACTAAATACGCAGTCATGGGATTTATTAATTGCCGATGTGATGATGCCTCATATGTCCGGTTATGAACTGACAGAGAGCGTGCGTAAACGTTATTCCGTATCGGAGCTTCCTATTCTGTTGTTAACGGCCCGAAACGAACCTGCTGATATTTATGCCGGATTCATGGCGGGTGCTACTGATTATGTGACCAAGCCTGTTGACGCTGTAGAGTTGAGACATCGCATTGGTTCATTGATTGTGTTGAAACAATCGATTGATGAGAGATTGCGGATGGAAGCCGCTTATTTGCAGGCACAGATCCAGCCTCACTTCCTGTTTAACACACTCAATTCCATTATGATGCTCAGTGAGATCGATACAGATCGAATGCAGCGATTGGGGGATGCTTTTATCGAATATTTGCAGACCAGCTTCCACTTTGTGAATTCGGAGAAAATGGTGGAGATCACCCACGAGATAGACCTTTCGAAAGCCTATCTCTACATTGAGAAGGAACGATTCGCAGAACGATTAAACGTAGTCTGGGACATTCCAGAAGACATCGATGTGATTCTTCCTCCACTCACGATCCAGCCGCTGATTGAAAATGCTGTTCGCCATGGTGTACTCAGCCAAGTGGACGGTGGGACGGTATGGATCCGCATCGTTGCCCAAACCACGGGCACACTGATCGAGATCGAAGATAACGGCTCAGGCATGCATCCGGAGCAGATTGAACGAGCGCTCGCATGGCCTAAACCGAATCCGTTAAAACCTGGAGGCATTGGTTTAACCAATACCCATCGGCGCTTGAATCAGCTCTATGGACAAGGGTTAAAGATCGTCAGCTCCCCTGGGCAAGGGACGAAGGTTTCCTTTTTTATCCCTGACCAGACCGAAATGGATTCGTTATAAGTTCATTTTCGGGAAAACTAAACCATAAAAAGCTGAGCCTGGACTTGATCCGGGCTCAGCTTTTTTGATTCATTTCCTGGCTTCATGAAGCACTTTATCCATTACACATGCAATGCTTGCTTCTCATCCGACAACCCCAGCGATTTCGCCGTAGACAGATTCACCTCACGTAATAGATCGAGGTTCTCTGCAAGCGAGATGCCGTAAGACGGGATCATCTCTTTGATCTTTGGTTCCCATGCCTTGATATTCTGCGGGAAACAACGTTCCAAAATCTCCAGCATGACTTGAACCGCCGTCGAAGCACCCGGCGATGCGCCTAGTAATGCCGCAATGGAGCCATCTGCCGCAGTTACAACTTCGGTTCCAAATTGCAGTGTGCCTTTGCCGCCCTGAACGGTGTCCTTGATCACCTGCACACGCTGACCTGCCAGCACCATATCCCAGTCCTCACTCTTCGCACTCGGCACGAAATCACGCAGTTCCTTCATGCGTTGTTCCTTCGTTAACATGAGCTGTTGAATGAGATATTTGGTGAGTGAGAGTTCCTTCACACCCGCCGCAAGCATTGTTAAGAGGTTATGCAACTTCACCGAAGCAATGAGGTCTGCATTCGATCCGGTCTTCAAGAACTTCGGTGAGAAACCGGCGAAAGGCCCAAACAGCAGTGACTTCTGGTTGTCGATGTAACGTGTATCCAGATGCGGTACGGACATCGGTGGAGCACCTACGGAAGCTTTGCCATATACTTTGGCATGATGCTGTTCCACGACTTCTGGATTTTTGCAGACCATGAAGATCCCGCTTACCGGGAAGCCACCGATATGTTTACCTTCCGGAATACCGGACTTCTGGAGCAGGTGCAGACTTCCGCCGCCCGCGCCAATGAAAACAAATTTCGCCCGATGACGTTCAACAGCTCCACTCGTCAGATTTTTCACGGTCAATTCCCATGACTTATCGCTTTTGCGTTTAATGCTCTTCACGCTATGTTTATAGTGGACTTCCACCTTTTGTTCCTGTAGATGTTTCAGTAGCATACGCGTTAAAGCACCAAAGTTAACGTCCGTACCGGAGTCAATCTTGGTCGCCGCTACCGGCTCGCTACTTGTGCGGTCTTTCATCATTAGCGGCATCCACTTCGCCAGCTCTTCCCGGTTGTCCGAGAAATCCATGCCTGCGAACAGCGGATGGTTTGACAAGGTGTCGTACCGTCTTTTCAGAAACTGCACATTACTCTCGCCATGCACGTAACTGAGGTGAGGAATCGGCATAATGAAGTCCCTCGGATTCCGAATCAGACGACTGTTCACCAGATAGGACCAAAATTGCTTGGAAACCTGGAATTGCTCGTTCACCTTAATGGCTTTGCTAATATCTACGGTTTTGTCTGGTCGTTCAACAGTATAGTTAAGTTCGCACAGCGCAGCATGCCCGGTTCCGGCATTGTTCCACTCATTCGAGCTTTCTTCTCCTGCCGTGGCAAGCTTCTCAAAAACCTTAATATTCCAGTCTGGTGCCAATTCTTTAAGCAAAGTTCCCAAAGTTGCACTCATAATTCCGGCACCGATCAAGATTACATCTGTACTCGTTTGTCCCTGGCTCATGTCTACCGTCCTTATATCCTATATTTGCCAAAAGGATGTAAGCGTTATCGATTTGGCATTGGCTGCAAGCCCACTCTTCGAGGGTTCACGCCTTGTCTGAATGAATATAACCTTGAACTAGTGTATCAATAATATGGAGCAATTTAAATATGCAATTTCAAGATATTTGCTATTCCCTCAGTATACGCTAGTTTGCCGCGGTTCGTTAGCCCGGTTATAGGCCTGAAAGATTTATTTGTTCAAAGCAAAGAAGGAACTTTGCATTCGCTAGGCAAACGGCCTGTTTTTAAAACATATGATTCGCTGTGAAAAAGAGTGCACAAAGAGCCGCATGCATCATAACCTTCGCATAACGGCTCTTATTATAGTAAGAAGTCAGTCCACACGCTCATACGCGCTATGTCTTCAGAATATCGAAATCAGTTCCTTCGTATACGGGTGGCGTTCCTCGGCGAACAACGCATCCGCGCCAAATTGGTCTACGATCTGTCCGGATTGCATCACGATAATTCGCTGGCTCATTCGGTGCACCGCCGCCAGATCATGTGAGATGAACACATAGGACAGGCCGAGAGATATACGAAGGTCGGTGAGTAGCTGCAGAATCGCTCCCTGCGAAATAACATCCAGACTGGCCGTCGGTTCATCCAGCACAACCACATCCGGCTCAATGCCGATGGCTCGCGCAATCGTAACACGTTGCCGCTGACCACCACTCAGCTCGTGCGGGTAGCGGTTCGCCAGTTCACTCGGCAGTTCTACGGCCTCCAGTAGCTGACGGATGTAAGCTTCTTTCGATGTATAGGTGAAGTGTGTGAGCTTCGCATCCCGACCTAGTTGCTCATAGGGATCGATCAAAGATGCTCCAATGGTAAGTTTCGGATTAAGTGCAGCCGAAGGATTCTGGAAAACAATCTGAATCTTGCGACGGTGCGGGCGCAAGCGGCGCCCATCCAGCCGGGCAATATCCTGCCCGCCAAGTTGAATCGAACCTTGATCCACGTCCTCGATGCGTAGCAGGCAGCGGGCCAGTGTGCTTTTGCCGCAGCCGCTCTCTCCGACAAGACCCAGGCATTCGCCGCGATTCAGGGTGAACGAGATAGCGTTGACGGCAGGATGTTCCGCACCAGCATAGGTGCGGGTGAGCTGTTCCACGTGTAACACGACTTGGCTGGCTTGGCTTCTCACTCCGCGCCCACCTCCTTCAAACCAGACTTCAATTCATTAGTCAATACGGGCGCTGCTTCAATTAATTGACGTGTATACTCATGCTGGGGATGATCCAGAATCCGGTGTTTGCCGCCTGATTCCACGATCTGCCCTTCTTTCATGACAGACAAGCGGTTCGCATATCGGCGCACATGCCGCCAATCATGCGTAATGAACAGGATCGCACAGCCCGTCTCGGCTTGCTTGCGTGCGAGTAGTTCCATTACGCGATGCGCGGACATGCTATCCAGCGCTGTCGTTGCTTCATCGGCAATGAGCAGACGAGGCGAGAGCATGAGCGATGTAGCAATGGATGCGCGCTGCAACTGACCGCCGCTCAGCTGAAACGGATAGCGGCGAAGCAGTTCCGGGCTGAGTCCAACAGACTCCAGCGCTTCTGCGGCACGCTTTTTACGGATCGTAGCAGACTTCTCGCCATGCACCTTCTGATATTCATCAAAGTGTCCGCCAATGCTGCGAAAAGGGGTAAATGCTCCCTGATAGTCCTGAAAAATATACGAGATATCGCGTCCACGCAGTGCACGCATCTCCTTCGGTTTCCGTTCGAGCAGATTACTGCCTTCGAACAGGATACGTCCAGATGCGCGCAGGTTGGGCGGCAGCAGCTGTCCGATCGCCTGCGAGAGCAGGCTCTTGCCACTGCCGCTCTGTCCCACGAGCGCCATGAATTCCCCTTCGCGGACGGCAAGGGACACCTGGTCCACAATCGTCCGCTCTTGGCTGAAGATGCTCAGTTCCTCGATAGAGAGGATCATGACTGCACCTCCTTTTTCACATCAAACCGATCTCGCAAGTAGTCGCCCAGCATATTCGCCAGTAGTACAACCGATACAATAGCCAGACCCGGAAAGACCATTAGTTCAGGTCTGGACTGGAAGTAAGGACGCGAGTCATTCAGCATCGCTCCCCATTCAGGTGTCGGCGGCTGTGCGCCTAGTCCGATGTAGGATAAGGATGAGATCAGCAGGATGATTTTGCCGAGATCCAGACTCGCCAGTACCAGCACATGACCTGCAATATGCGGTAGCAGATGTTTGGTCATGATTCGTGCATCGGACAGACCGTTGGTTCGGGCTACACGAATGTAATCCTTTTGCGACTCGGATAGGACAGTGCTTCGAACCAGACGCGCGTAACTCACCCATTTCACGATAACAATCGCCAGCACCAGATTGCCAATGCCTGCACCAAGCAGACCACTCAGTACAATTGCGACAATGGTGTCCGGAAAAGCCAGAAATGCATCTGCAATACGCATGAACAGCTTGTCGATCCATCCGCGTTTGTACCCTGCGATTAGACCAAACGGAATGCCGATAAGTAGTGCCGCACCGAGTGCAAGCAGGCTGTAACCGAGCGTCTGACCGCCGCCGAGAAGCAGACGTGTCAGCACATCACGGCCCAGATGATCGGTGCCAAGCGGATGAAGCGCGCTCATCCCTTGCAACCTGCTGCGCAGGTCGGTGAGGGTATGATCATGTTTCAGATATAGAAAGGCATACAGGGAGGCCGCGATAACCAGCAATGCAAACAGCATGCCGATGATGGCCTGCCAGCTGTGCTTTTTTGTTTTGGTTGACGGCATGCGCAGGGGTATCGTTTTCATCGGTGGGCCTCCCTTTCCTTCAATTTCATCTCTGGATTTAAATAACGGTAAGACAGATCTACCGCCGTATTCACCAGGAACACGACAACCGCCATAATCAGGATGTATCCCTGAATCAATGGATAATCGCGCTGGCGAATGGCATCCACAACCAGCTTGCCGATCCCCGGATAAGCAAATAGCACTTCAATTACCACAACGCCGCCAATCAGACTGCCCAGACTAACTCCAAATACGGTGATCACCGGGGGCAGACTGTGTCTGAACGCATGCAGGAAGAAGATACGCCCCTCCGAAAGCCCTCTGGCCCGGGCAGATCGCACAAACTCCTGGCTCAGAGAGTCCAGCAAGCTGGAACGTAAAAGACGCACATAAACGCTGGAGATGGCGAGTCCCAGCGTCAGTGATGGCAGAATAAGTGAGGTAAATCCGTCCCGTCCCATCGTGGGCAGACTGCCAAATCGCACGCCGAACAGGTCAATCAGGATGAGTCCCAGCCAGAAGCTGGGCACAGCTGCACCCAGAATAGACAAGATACGGCTCCCCTGATCAATCCAGCTGCCCCGATATAGTGCGGACAGGGAGCCCAGGGGGATAGCCACGAATAGCATGACCAGCAGTGACCCGATTGTCAGCTCGGCTGTTGCCGGAAGTGCGCGCATCAGTGTCTGCATTACCGGCTGACCTGTTGAATAGGACACACCGAAGTCCATCCGCACAAAATCAAGCAGCCAGCGGCCAAATTGCACGGGAAGCGAGTCATTGAAGCCCATTTCCTCGCGCAGTGCTTCAACTTGCTCCTTGCTCACCGATAATTCCTCAACATTCAGGATGGTTAATACCGGATCGCCGGGAGCAAGCCGGATGAACAGGAAACTCACGAACATAATGAAGAGCAGAAATACAAAAACCTCCAGAAACTTGCGAAGCAAAATGCGAAACATTACATCACATCCAGCTTGTTGGTAATCATGTAATATTCACTACGCGTGGTGACCCAGTTCTTCACCTTTTTGCCGTTGTAGGCCACAATCGTTGCTGGATGCAGTACAAACGAGTTCAGCACGTTATCATGCACATAATTGGCTGCTTTCTCTGCCAGCTCCGCGCGTTTCTGCGGTTCTACGGTAAGGTTCAGTTCGTCGATGATCTTGGTCAATGCAGGATCTTCCGATCCACTGAAATTCAGCGCGCCCTTCGGATGGTATGTCGCATTCAGATAATAACCCGCATCCCCGCGTGGAGCGGTCAGATTACTGTATGTAGCGATGTCCCAATCCCGGTTGGAAGCCATGTATTCTTCCGGTGCATCAATCTGACGAATCTGTACATCGATTCCGATCTTTTTCGCATCCGACTGGAACACTTGTGCAATGAGCGGCAGATCGGCGCGTGACGAATAGGTGAGTAGCGTCAGCTTCAATGGTTTGCCGTCTTTGGTCATTACGCCGTTTTGCTGGGTGTAGCCAGCTTCGCCAAGATACTTCACGGCCACATCTGAACCGGTCTCCGTTGTTGCATGTGTATATTTAGGTGCAAAAGGCAGTGATGGCAGGAACGGGCCAATGGCAGGCTCGCCGTAGCCAAGCAGGATCGTATCGACAATACCTTTACGGTCAATCAGCGCATCGAGCGCTCGGCGGACATTCACATCCTTGATGCTCTCCCGCTGCATATTCATCGTCAACTGGTGCACACGGAACGTGGATGTGGATTCAACTTTCAACCCGTCGATGGCTTTGAGAGATTCCAGACTTTCCACTTCCGGGCGGTAAACGACGTCTACTTGACCGGACTTCAGTGCAAGTGAACGGGCGTTAGCATCTTCATTAAACGAAAATGTTACGGAATCCAGCGGCGAAGCCCCGTCCCAATATCCGTCATATCTGCTCAGCTCCAGCTTGCTGCCTGCCGTGAAAGAAGTCAGCTTGAACGGGCCTGTACCGACAGGCTTGTTCACAATGTCCGGCTCACTAACGTCAATAATCGCCGTGTTCGGGTTCACCAGTTCGGATGCAAACTCAGGGAACGGCTCGGTCGTGGTGATCTCCAGCTTGTTCCCCTCGGCTTTGATCGTATCCACCTTCAATGTATTTTGGATGGCTACGTTCTCCTTCAACGCCCGCTCCAGAGATGCTTTAACCGCTTCCCCTGTCATCGGTTTGCCGTTCTGGAACGTCACATTGTCGCGCAGATTAATCGTCCAGTGCTGACCATCTTTACTCTCCCAGCTCTCGGCGAGCCACGGCGCAACGGTCAGATTGTCCTCATCCAGACGCAAGAGCGTTTCCGTAATGCCCGCACGCAGCGGCACATAACTTGAATCCACATGTGGATCAAGTGAACTGGTGGAGAAGTTATATAGGAAGTGAACGTTCTTATTCCCTTGGGTATTGGTATCGCCTTGCTCCGCCGGGCTAGATGTGGATGCTCCGCAAGCGGTAAGTAAGACTGCCGCACTTAGGGCCAAGGAGATTAGCGCCAGCAAAGGCTTCTTTTTCGTAAACAAGGTCATGCCCCTCTCTCATTATGTTTCATATGGTTGTTAATCGTAATCATTATCATCTAAACAATGAGTATTATCTTATCGTAATGATTACGTTTTGACAAGATATTTTTGGTTGATTGGACGCAAAAAATCCGTCTCACCAATGAGAGCGGATTTGGGATGTGTATGTTTTTGTATATGAGATGCGCAGGATTTAATTCTCACCATCTGTAGGGATGTGATACTTTCTTTTTACATAATCGATATACTGCAAGCGTGTCATAGCCCCTGTTTTCTGGCAAAATTCATCATATGTAATGTCTTCGGATAATCCAAATTCCGCCAATGCCAGTTTACGCTCCTTCGCATACTGCGGATGGGCCAGGTCCCTCTCATGCATACGCTCAGATGGCGGGCCAAAGCATTCGGTGGTCAGACCCGAGCAGACTCCGTGATTCATGAAATTCCGTTCCAGCCTAAACGGCGTTTGCTCCTCTGGTTTATGTAACGTGCCCAAGCCCCAGCTCAAACGGACTACACGCTCATTCGTCACGCTCGTTGTCGGTCCGTACCCTATAGGAAACAGGATATCCTCTTCCTCCAATGGTTTATGATACACAAACTCATATCCTCCGCGCAGAAAAAAGTCATCCATCACAATCCTCGTTGTCTCCGACATCGGGGCCGCCAAAATATCCTCTAGCGAAGGGGAACGCTCCGTTGTCTTCCATAAGAAGGGCCGTACAAATAGCGGCATGGTCATGACCGATCTCCAGATGCTTTGCTCGGAAAATAAATCATCCTTTTCCATCTGACGAAGGTTGCCAATCACAAGCACATACCCATCGGTATGCAGATCCAGCTCTACTCTGAAAATATCACCTGGCACCGCCTGATAACGTTGGTTTGGCATATTTTTCAACCGATCAAGCTTGCGGTCATAGTCATCTGGCACGGTGCCCGGAAAATGCTCCAGCCAGGAGATGATCTCTGCTTTGGATGTCATGTGGGAACAGTCCGAAATCGGTAGACTCACGCTGTTACGTTTATTATAAGCTGTAACGTAGCTCTTGCCATCATATGGACTGACTCCAGCGGAGAACGTAACACCTTCTGCCTTGAAGCCGGATACTGTGGTGTAGGTTAGTTTCTTCTCCTTGCCTCTGCTCGTTTTGGGCACAACAAATTGCCGATCTCGCACCTCAATATACACGTCCTCTTCCACATAACTCTCCGGCAGGCTCGATATTCGTTTACGAATAACGTCTCCATCAAAATAAATATAATAGCCATTCTTGATGTCTACCCTATCCCAGTGCGATTCAACAGGCTCAAGACCAACATATGCGCGGTTCTCATTGCTCAGCCATGCATCCACAAGCAAACTCTCCTTTCCAAAAGTAATACTTCCCTGTCTTTTTTATTAGCACTCATCTACGTAAAGAATGCCGTAGGAACCGGAGCTAGTTGACCAAGCCGACAACCCTAGAATATGTACAAAATAACTTCTTCACTGTCAAAAGCATTCGGTAAAATCCGCTGTAAATGCTCTACTCTACCTTTCATATACTCCAGATCGGCTCCCTCCAACCGCTGGATAGCCCACTCTCTCAAACGTTCCAATTCATCCAGTGCATCCCCAAGCTGATGAAAGGCAATCTCGGAGCCGTCCTGTATAATCAAGATGCCCAGTTCATGAATAGCTCTCTCCCAGTGCTCATCATAAAAGTCCTGAGTGGAGATATTCTCACTAAGCGTTAGTTCCGATTCCCGGTCATCTAGTTCTCCGCTGTATCTATACAGCCCCACCGACATCATTATCCCTCCAGCCCACTACAATCTATAAGATCCAAGGAATTATCGCTAATATCTTGAACGGGGATCACCAGAGTTCTCCAATACATTAGTGGATATGCTGCATTATCTACTTCCAGTTCACCCTTTCGTATAGTAAACGTCCCACCTCGTTCGAAGAATTTCAACATTGGCTCATGCAAATCAGCATTTTGAATCGCACCATCTACTCCTTGATCGATTAATTCGCACACTTCCAGATAGCTATAACAAATAGCCTTCATATAGACATTATGAAGTGTATCCAACTGGGGACAAGCACGGTACACATCAGCATCTATCTCTCTTCCAATCATCTTGGCAAAGCTAAATAGGGGATAACCATCTGGGAATAGGCTCAGCTTGTCTAGGAATACATTCACACGTCTTAGATACTCACTGATTAATATGTGATGTGAGTTTTGGGGAGAAAAGCTATCCATTTGAAACGAAATCGCAGACAAACGCTCGATCCCTTTAGCTAATGTAGCCCCCATATTGTTACCCCTCTCCTCGTGATCCTTCTCAGAGTAATCCCGCCATGTCCTTTTCAATAAAATCGCCTTCCAGTGCATCAAAAGGCCAGGCATAGATGTCCGGGTTCTCTCGGCAATGTGAGTTTATTATAAGCTGACCGTTAGAACGTATGAATATCACCCCAGATGCACTGTCTGTCAGTGCTACATCCTTATCCAGTTGTGCAGTTAGTTTATTCACCGCTTGAAAGATAACCCGCAGTGCTTCTTCTGGCGAATGTGAGAAAATCGTGATAGAGATACAATAGTTAATATCCAGACTCAACTCTTCCCTTGTAAAACTCACTGAATCATCATCCTGTACAATACAAGAAAAGGTAGCATTCATTAAAGTGTAGTAATCATCTTTGCATTTCATGCGAGTCTCTGGCGAAAATGACTGTATAGCACTCATTAATAATGTCGCTAGGTGTTTCGTATCTTGTTTATTGAAAACATACAATGCTAATTCCATAAGAAGACCCATCCCGATCATTATTCTTCCAAGTTGTTTAAGTCGAGCGGTTCCATATCTATAAACTTATCGTACCAATGATTTAATGGAATATGCGCTCGCCCTACCACGTTTAATTCTCCTGGCTTGAGTACAACCAGTCCTTCTCTTTCAAAGATTTTGATGAATGGTTCATATATAAGTAAGTAATTAACATAACCATGATCCAGATCAACCAACTTTGCTAACTGCAAGTAGTATTCAAAAACTTTATACACATAAACGTTACTACCGTGTGTTCCCATGGCTTCCACGTTGCAATATTTTGAAATTTCAATCTCTTGTTCATCACCAAGTATATTGGCAACATTAGCTATGGAAGGAGGCAAAGGTTTAGTAGACGTATTTCTAAAGAAGAGCGCTAATCTTCTTAGATACTCTCGCGCTAAATCGGCTTCTATTTCAGAAGAGCGCGTTCCTACACTTTCCCAATTAATCGTATTAATCCTGGTTACTGCTGTTTGCAGATTCACTCTGCTCACCTCTTGTTCATTTCCGTTCTTAGGAGCAAATACTCAGCATTCATCCTCTAATTTCGGCACAAAAGGTGAAAGAAATGGATCTTCTTGCTCTGCGATCTCACCTCGTATTAACGTATACACCTTGAACTGATTAGATGATGCTAAATCATCACTATCTCTTACGTAAAGAATGCCGTAGGAACCCGGAGCTATTTCACCTGCTTTTCTGAACACTTCAATCGGATTAAATTGGATTTCAGGTTTGTGGTTATCAAGGCCAGCAATCCAAAGCTGATAGTCACCATTAACAGCCCTCAGATCTAGTACACCTGAAGTCCAATTCAACTTCTCAATGTACTTCTGTAACTCCTGAATAGCTTCATCATATTGATCCTCATCTTCTTCAAACGACGCGCTTTCTCTTATCGTTGCCCATCCATGGTATTCGAACATATCATTCATCCTCCCTAGTTATAAAGGTCTTGTATCAATAACAATATCCACTTTGTATCTTTCGGCATATTCATTTAACTGTCGTAATACCCTATCATCAGGTTTACCCTCAAAATGAAAATAAGCTTTTTTCCCTGTTTCAATAGCTGCCTCTATCGTTGCTTTTGCCTGTTTTCTAAACTGTTTATCTAGGCTATTTAATGGAGGTTTAGTTTGAGCTATATACTCATCACTAACTGTATCAAATTCCCTACCTTTAGGATCATTTTTAAACTTAACTCTCGACTCACCAGCCAGCTTATCAGCTAGTTTATCAGCCGCTGCATCACCTTTTGGAACTTTAACTAATCCTCCAGAGTATTGTCCAGTATTAATAATTTCAGTTTTAGGCTTGGGTTTAGCTTCTCCTCCACCTGCATTCAATTTAGTTTTTTCCGATTTTGAATTAACCTCCGCAATATTCTTCTTCAACTTCGCCACCGCCGGATGAGAAGAAGGCAAGCGAAACGGGCCTTTGCGCCCCGGCATACTTCCGCGAACCATCTGAAAAGCCATTAAAATCTGACTGAACTTCAGAGAAGTCACCATCATCTGCGCATATCGATCGTTCACTGGTTCGCCTGTGAAGGGGTGAATTCGATTTTCAAAGGCTTCAATCTGCAAAGCAAAAATATCTTCCCCAGGTTCCTCAGTCCCTACGGCTTGCATCCGATTAAAGTCCAAATGTCCCTGATCCTTTTGATACGCCTGCAAGGCCGCCTGATCAGTAACACCATCCTCATTCACAGGCATCTGCACCATTTTACCAAACACGTTGACTTGCGCCATCCGGTAGCCTTTATCCTCCGAACCCGCATCACTCCCCGAGCTCTTCATCATCGCTGCCGCACCCACAGCGCCAATAACACCACCCAGACTGCCCTTCTCGGCATCTGCCTGCTCAAACCTCGTAGCAATATCCGTTAACTCTTTTGAAGTATACAACATGCTCTCCAGTGCTTTCTGTAATACGGGCCGTGACCGTGCAAAATCACCATAAAAACGCTCCTGCGTCACACCCAGCCATACAGCCTGAAGAAACATGATCTGCCTTGAAAGGTTATCCTGGATATGCTCCAACTGTTGTCTCGCCTGATCCACCTGATTGGATACGTGATGTAATTGTTCAGGGGTCACTTTGATTGTACTCATACGCTTTCTCCGCTCATTTGAAATAGGATTATCCTATGTTAGCAGAAGTATAATATGTAAAACCATCCGGCTAACATCCTGAATTTACCTATAACCCGACATCTGACACACCACTCATCGGTGCTATAGTCCTATATGCATATACCCACATCCAAGCACATCCTACCATTTTCAGTAAACCCAATAAGGACTCCCTACTTTATCCCCGCCAAAAACACCCGATACTGCTCAATCTGCTCCTCCGTCGCCATTTTTCGCAACGACTCCAATACCGCTGTACACCTGATAATTTGCCGTTCCATCCCCGGTCTGTCCGCTACACGCATCGCCTTCAAAATAAAATCCACCGCCTCCTGAGGCCTTCCTATCCACTGTTCATATAAAGCCCTTTGATAACAATAGTGGTACATATCATCGTTGTTTAACGAACCCAGACCCACTCCTGACCCATCAACCTTCTCCTCAAGCATATGTATGATAAAATCAATCCGCCACCCATGCCGCACCGCGGCCTCTGTGATCACCTTCAACCCTGACAAACGTTCCTCCGGATACTCCAGCAAAAGGTTCACGTACCCTTCCAGCAACTCAACCTGCCCTGCTTCAATCTCAAGTGCATACCGATAGATTTCAGCTTTACGTTTGAACTCCTGTACAACTTGTAGCTCTGCCTCATCCAATCCTTCCATACACCCCAATGTTGCATACTGCCGGATACAAGCTCGCGCCTGATCGATCTGCCCCAGCTTCTGATAAGCCATACCTCGCATCATATGACTCCATCCTATGTAATAAACCAATGGACGTTCCGTATGGGTATGAAGTTTGGACCCACCTTTCTCCTGACACTCCACCCGTTCTTCATATATACACTGCGCGCACTGGTACAACACATCCGCCGTCTCCAGCACCTTGTTCCAATTTTCAAATGCAACAGCCATATCCAGCATCTCAACGATAATGTCCGGTTTGAGGGATTTCAGGATAGATGGTCGCAAAAAAGGAAGCCTCCTTTAATTAGTAAAAGTAAAGTTGTAATTACTTCTATCACGTAATACTCAACTTACATTATACTACTTTAAAGGCGTAAATAAAACCATTATTGCTATATATTATATCCTGACTTTTCTACCTCATCTTATCTAAGCTTATTAATGAGGTGATTCAAATGTCAGAGTTACGTGAAATGATTGGAACACGAATTAGAGCTATGAGAAATGCTAAAGGACTTACTCAACAAAAGCTGGCTGATATCGCCGGTTTGGATTATAGATACATCGGAGCATTAGAAAGAGGCGAAAGAAACTTTTCCATAGATACGTTGGAGAAAGTTCTACTCGCCATGAATTTGGATATTAGTGAACTAATGTACAGTGGCAGTAGAACAGAAATATTAGATGTTACAAGGCAAGAAGCTCTTGACGAGTTCATTGCTTTGACTAAAAGTCTAACTCACCAGCAAATAATCATATTAAAAAATGTTAACAGAGAACTTTCTCATGCTTTTAAGACAGATAATTAAAATGAAATCTGTATAGCTTTGGGAAATACTTAAACAAATCTTTTCAATAAATTTCTCAGTTTTTCATTTTTTAATATATCGTGATCTAGAGACTTCCATTCGTATAGTTCAAAGTATAATCTCTCTTCAATTCCGTACACTTTAATAGTGGCCACAAATGTTTTTTCAGAGTTTTCGAAATGAAATCGCCATTCTTTAGATACTCTCACTTCTGACTCAACATTAGCTGTTGAGTTTATTAATCTAATATAGGAATTGATTGCGCCTATCATTCTTTTTGTGAAATGTTCACTATTTAGCACATTCTAGCCTCCGTTTTATGCTATTTCTTAAATGTATTATTCTGAATAGATAAAAAGTCCAAAAAAAAATCGCCACCAATTGGTTAGCGATTAATTATATTTATATATTTTCATATAGTTCATTCTTAACGTTAACGTTACCTACACTGTAACCATATTTAAAGAATTTATATCTCAAATACAAAGATACTTTTTCCTCATGTGTTGATAAAATTATCTGTCTGTCATTAAAATCATTACGTAGCAAATCTACCAATGAGACCATATTCATTTCATCCATTGTTTGCACTGGATCGTCTATAAGAAGGGTAGTAATCTTCTGATTACTATATACTTTATTTAAGGCCAATGTAAATGCTATAACAGTTGAAGAAAGTTGTCCTGAACTAAAAGAATGCACAATATCATGATCTGTTTTCCCAGGAGGTACAAAATTTATAGACTTTAATTGTGCCCCGATATCTTCGTTACTGTTAGATTCTTCCTTTATAAAAACTCCAATTCCTCTTTGATGAGTTTGTATAATTTTACCGCAATAGATGTAAAACGGAATCTCTACTTCCATAATCATTTTTCTTCTATATATATTTATATTTTTATTGTATACCTCTAAAATTCTTGTTGTAGATTGACAAAGTTTATTAATATCTCTGAATTTATCCTTCATTTTTTTTAAATTCCTATGAACTTCATTCATTTGCAGATAATACTGATATTCAATGTAGTTTTTCTTCTTGTTAATGCTTTCAATGGATATGTTTTGTATTATACTATGTTTTTTGTTGAATCTATCGATGTACAGCCTTGAAAACAATTGCATATTATCTTTACAGAGCTCACTAACATTCTTTCTCTTACTCTTTATTTCTTCACTTAATTTATTGGCTCTTTCATCAAGATTTTGAATGGCATGTTCTTCACTATTTATGTGCCTTTTTAAATCAATATCGTTAATGACAAACCACTCTTTGGCTTTGTTAAAATCATTAATAACATTAATATATGACTTTAATTGTTCCATAAAGTCTGTTTCAATTGATTTAGAGTTTTCAAGTTCAAATTGTATTTCTTGTATGACTTTATTTAAACTATTATCATAAATTATATTTAGTTCTTTTTTAACTTGCTTAGAAGTTTCATCAAGTTCTAACGTAAGTGCAGTAGTCTTTAATTCAATATCAGTAAGTAGTTGGGCCATATCCTCCTTTTCATGGCCACATAATGGACAAGAAATTGAATCCGAAGGGTTTTCATCAATAAGTTTTTGAAAGATTGCCTGTAAATTTAATCTTGAATTATTTAATTGCTCTATTATTTTAGACATATTATTTGTGCTATTTTGCATTGTTTTCAATCTTTTTATTTTTGATAACAACTCATTATAAGAATCGGTTTCCATTCTGGTGTTTATAATAACCAAATTCAAATCTTTAACTAAAATTTCTCTGTTTCTTAAAATATCTAGATTTTTTTGTAACTCTTTTTGTTCATTATGCTTTTTTTCTAAATCCTTAAATTTATCATGAAAGTTTCCAAGCAATATTATTGCTTTCAATTTCTCAGTTTGATTAGATAATTTCTCTATTTCAATATTTTTTTTCTCGATTTTAAAATCAGCCAAATTCTCAACAAACAACAGTAACTGATCTAATTCGGAAAGATATTCCTCTTTTAATTCCCTACTAATATTCGGAATAATCTCTCTGTCCCAGTTTATTTCTATCTCTTTATCTTGTATCAGAGGTTCGTATGAGATTTCACCTATACTTTGTTTATTAACATCATTATATTTCAATGTCTCTTCTTGGATTTTTCTTTCGAGTGCATTTCTCTCTCTGACTAGTTTATTTTTTAATTTTTCTATATATTCTTTTTGAAAGATCTCCTTCTCTATATTGAAGAGCTTTGACACTGAGTTCATCCTATCCTTTTCATTTTGTTTGAAAAAATGTCCACTCTCCTCTTGTTCAACATAGTTATACATCATAAAGCTGTCATTTATATTTTCTATTCCAAATAGTTTAATAAGTTCCTTGGAATCCACAGCATTCCCTAATAAGGGATCTTCATCAAAATCATTTAGTATATATAATTTAAGGTTACCAAATTCCCCAGGTCGCTTCTGGGTACTTGATATAATATTGCTCACTAATACTCTAGCTAGAACTATACTTTTATTTTTATCTTCATTTGAAATGAATTCAATCTTTATAATAGTCGGTTTACCCTGATTTTTGCTTAAGAGATGATCTGAATATTTTCTATTTGTAGATGCTATTTTATTGGATTGTATCCTTCTAATTTTTCCGGTTAAAACTAATTCAATTGCATCAAAAATAGTTGTTTTTCCAAAACCATTTGGTCCATCTAAAACCATCAGATTTTTACCCTCAAAATCAATTCTTGCCATGTCTACTGATTTGAAGTTCTCAAAGTAGATTCTACTGATATAATAATTATTCAACATCTTCTTCCTCCAATGAATTAACAAAAAACTCCATTTTTTGTATATCATCTTCTAGTTGATTTGATAAACTACTCAAATTAAGTAATTCAATCCAAATATTATAATCTTCTTCTTTTATTTCAGTCTTAATTAATGCTGACAAATCAAGTGTATCCCTAGATAAGTTTCTTAAATTCAAAAAGGGTAACTTAATATATAACTTGGTGATCAGTTCATATTCCGTTATAACCCCGTTTTTCTTCCCTTTCTTAAAATCAGAAAACAGTTCAGAATCAACCAGTTTTTGTTCGATATAATCTGTAACTTTCAATTCATTATCACTTAAATTTTCACTTAACTCCTTTACCTCATCCAAGCTATGTACCAAAACATACTTTTTAAAGTCATAAGGATCCTCTTCTATGTCAAAAATAATAGAATCAATTTTTTTATGTTCCTCTAGTGAATTACATTCTATGAATATTATTAATGAGAGATTTTTGTCTAAGCCTATATAATTTTGTCTTCTTTGAACTATTAAATTTAAATAATTGCTAAACTCATCATCCAAATCTTCGGTTATTTCTTCTGTTTTTTTAAATAAAACTACAAAAAAATCAAACTTATTATTTGCTGTACGTTCTGCAAAAAAAACATTATTATTCAATAAGAGTTCATTATCTATTTTGAACCCCTTCTCATAAAAAATCTTTTCGATTATTTGCTTCATTTTAATTCCTCCTTAACTATTTCCAGACTTATAAAGTCTAATTTTTTAGGAATCATAATGGGAGTTTTATTATCTAATTTTTTACTTAGTTCCTTATGATATGTCGATTTTATATCAAATATTTCTCCATCGAATGTACCATCTAAATCCGTCGTAATAATTTTATGAATATCGAATAACAAATGAGATAAATTGCTATCTTCTTTTAAATTTTTTATTATTCTTTTGCTTACATTATCCACTGCTTTAGGTGCTTTCCCCTCACTTATTGTTGAGATTAGGTGATGACTGCCCAGATTGTTTAAAACGAATACATTTTTTACATCTGTAAGTTCTAATGATAAATTCCCAATTTCTAAAGTAAGGTGAATCAAAGCTTCTTTAACGCCCCTACTATTCAGCAATTCTCTATATTCAACTAATGTTATTGTTCTACTCTTAACTAAGACATTTGGTGATATCTTCCTGCATAATAAAATAAAATCATCGTCATTTAATTGACGAATATAGTCCCAGTTTCTCTCCCAGTTATGACAAATAGGATCATTTTCTTGACTTATTTCATGATCTTCACAGTACTCAGAATAGCATTTTTTAAGAGCTTCTTTTAACAGACCTGCTGTAGTTTTGTTGGAAAATGTAAATATATTTTTAGACAATAATATTTCATAAAATACACTAAACGAAATCTCTGGATCTTCAGAAATTTTCTTATGATTTTTAATAATCCACTTATCAAGCTCCGATTGTAGATTATGATATATAAAATTGATATTGTCATCAGAAGTAAAATATATTGGACTTAAGGAATCCGAGAACTTAATTTCAGAACTGTAGATTGAATAGAATTTATACAGTTGCTGCTTTATTTGATCTCCAATTTCATCGATGTCAACAACGTGACTGTAGGGTAAGCTATCCTCACATTTATTAAAGAAAAGCTTCTCATATACCTCATCAAACTTATTCAACTCAAACATTGAATGCTTATACTCATTCAATTTTTCTATTTTCTTTATTGGAATATATTCAGATAATATTCTTTTCATCTCATTTTTTGTTGGTTTTTCTATTAATGACGTAGTATGTAGATTCACACTTTCTACTACTTTATACTTTGCACACTTGCCTAGTAATTCAAGAATCGCTTCTTTATAAGAGCTAAACAAGTATTTATCTTGATACGATTTAACTTGATGTAATGATATGTAGCAATCATTTTTTTTAATTGAGAAATCCTCTAGATGCTCAATTTCCAGAGAATATTCACTTATATCATTAATTCTACTTTTTAATTCATTTAAATAACATAAGACAGTATAAATAGCTACCTGGCCTTGAAAATCATATCCACTCCAAGATGAAACTGCGCTGTGAACATCTTGAGAATCAGGATGTTTTTTTTTCATAATGTTGACCTCCATTCAAACTTTTATTTATAAGTTTCAACAGTTATACTTAAACTTCCTTCTTCTGTTAATTCTCAACCTAGTGTTATTAAAAAGAAAGAGCTTAAAAGAGGTTCCATATCAGCATATAAATCTTTAATATCACATTATTTTTCTTATTTCATAAAAAAACCTTCGAGATTAGGCCAATCATGATATGAATTCATGGTAGCACTATCTTGAAGGTCGTTAGGTACACTTATTTAAATTTCTGTTAGTACTTCAGGAGTTGCTCTTATCACATCCTCACTAAAAAAATCATTTATGCTAATAAAGACTGATGGAACTGTGAAGGGTTCAATTAACGCCGCTCTATTAAATTCTTCTAAATACTTGAATGATATCTGAGTTTTTTTTGACTCAACAAATGAAATAAACTCACTCTTTGCTTCTAATGATTTAAGTGTTTTACAAAACAAAAATTTGGAATCACCTAGAAGATTAGTAAAATTAGAATCTCCCACTAGCTCATAGTCATCAAATAGTATATGACCATACTCTTGTTTGTTTTCCTCAATTATAATACCGATTGCCTTCTTGTATATTTTAGAGTCCAACACATCTTCTATTCTAGTAACAGTATATGCTGTACTCGGATTGTAGTTATCTAAACTAATTAAATCAACTCGATTTTTATTGTGGTTTATTTGCAAACGCTTCAACTGGATTTTTCCAGAGGGATCTTTTCCTAAATCGGAATTATTGGTTATACTAGGATCTGTATCCGTCAAACAAAGAACTTTTCTTATACTATTAGCTCTTCTATCAATTTTTAAAGGCATTACTAATAGATTGTAAATGTTTCTTACGTTATTGACTCCCCCCACTGGAAGTATCCTTACTTTGTCAGTATCTATTAATGTCTCTAGATATCTTTTATCAGTACCTCCCTCGCACAAAATCAAGTGTTTGGAAGATTCTTTCCTTATATATGCCGAGAGACTAACAGCTAAGTCATAAACACTTTTCAATTTTATTTCATCAGGGAAATACTCCTGACTATCAAGATAATTATAAAAATCAAAAATCGAAAACTTACCGTGATAACTAGATTCCTCTGTTTCAGCCAAATGCAACAATGTCCCATTCTCTATTACTGGTAGAACACCATACCAATGGGTTGTAACCAAAACCTGATTTCCATACATATTTGAGAGTTTTTCCAGTCTCTCAAATTGTTCGAAACAGTGCGATAGGTCTTGTGATACCTCTGGCTCATCAATAGCTAATATAACATTCCTCCCTTTAGCCTCGTCTTCCTTTCCTCTATTTGTCAAAAATGCGTACACTATATCTATTAGTGCCCTCCGTTGCTCTCCGGAACTCAAATCTTCGATTTCCTTATGAGAGCTTTTTAATGTTCTTTTTGAAAAGTAACCATCTAGAATATTATCTACTATGTCAGAAGGTGTTAAGTTACGTCGTTTATTTCTTAATGCTCTAAACTCATAATCAGGATTTACGGTCTTAATTACCTTATTGATATCTTCAATAAAATGAGATAATTGTCCATTTATATGTTCTATTAACGATTGATATTTATCATCTACACTCATTTTCTCCTTAAGAAGCTGCTCAATCTTAAGTATAACATTCTGATTCATTATTTTCTGCATTTGCATATTTTCAATACGAAGTGTTGAATTTGCCTGCTGTTCAACAGGTATATATATATAATTGTAATAGTTCTCAATAACATTATTTATTTGATCTAATGTTATGGTTCCTAGGTTCTTATCGATATTAGAAAAAGGTTTACTTATACTTTTTGCATCTACGTTTTTCCCTATTACCAATAGATAATGGGTTTCTATATAGTTCGCCCTTATCATCTCAGATTGATTGAAAAATTCCTTAATGTGAGCTCTTCTGGTAGCACCTTTGAATGTATCGTTAGCTTCATCCCATAGATACTTGCTTACCTGTTCTAAACCAGACTTTATATCCCCAACCTTTGATTTGAAATCGGAGCTTTCTAGCCATTTTTCTAAGGAACTTTTTTCGATGAGGAAGACCGGTGATATAAATAAATCTTCTTTGTTTTTGCTACTTCTATTAATATTCCAACTTCCTTGTTTAAAAAAGAAATTTAAAGCTTCGAGTATCGCACTTTTACCAGTCCCGTTTTTACCAACAATAGTAGTAAACTTGTATAGATCACTCTTACTTAGATGAATATAGGCTGTCTGAGCGTAAGATTTAAATCCATTGATAAATACTCCTAGTATCATCTTAATATAACCCCTCTTTTATCATTTTTCTTCCATTCTCTATATAAATCGCTACTTATGATCAATAAAATACGAAGCCTCTATACTCATCACTTTATTCTTTTTGAATTGCGCCCTACGCTAATTCTACGGGGCCTATAAATTCCGTCAACATCTTTCAGATATATAAAATTCACACCACACCCCGCGCCAACACCCCATACTCCACCCGGTTCCGGCCCTTTTGCTTCGCCTGATACAGAGCCTTGTCCACTGCATCGAATAGCTGAATTAAATAGCGTTCGCCATCTTCCGGCACGTCTTCGTCCTCATATGCAAAATCATCAATAGATAGAATACCGACGCTAATGGTAATTGCTATTTCCCCCATCCCATAATTCAATGAAATACGGTTGGATTCCACGGTCTGTCTTACACGCTCTGCAATATCAATCGCTAGATCATGCTCGGTATGCGGCAGGTAGATCATGAATTCCTCTCCGCCATAGCGAGTCAGAATATCGGTACTGCGCACAGATTGCCGAAGCGCCTCTGCCGTGCGCACCAGTACTTCGTCCCCAACAACATGACCATAATGGTCATTAATGGCTTTGAAGTGGTCGATATCTAGTAGCATGAGGGAAAACGGCATTTTATATTGAAGGTTCGTGAGTACTTCATGATTCAGATGTTGCGTCAGGTAACGGCGGTTATAACACTGCGTCAGACTGTCCGTCAGCACCAGTTCTTCCAGCTTGCGGTTGGCATCGGACAACTCCTGCCGAATCAGATCCAGTGCCTCATTGCGCTCCTGTAGCGTCTTGTACTGCTGGTTCATCGTTTTCGCATAGAAGCGCTCCTGCGAGACATCCTGGAACGTCAGCAGGTGCCCTAGCGGTGCAAGCGCCGAGTCTACAATCGGAGAAGATTGCAGAATATAGTGGCAGAGCTGGCCGTCTTTCTCTACGATCACTTCGATCTGGCAAAGCTCCATTTTTTTCAAACGATACTTGTTCAGGAATTTCCGACTATTCCCCTCCACAGACACCCCAGCGAGAAATGCCTCCATGTCCCAGGCATCCCCTACATGTTGTTCTATGAAAAAACGAGAGGCTTTGTTCACCTCCACAATCACTTCGTTCTCATCCAGCACCAGGATGCCATACGGAATCGTATTAATGACGTCCTCATGGGCGATGGAGACCAGATTGAACACGTTGTACCTTTTGATTACATACACGAAGAACAGGTCGGACAGGAAAATACCCAGTGAGGTCAGACCCGGAATAATCGGCAACCAACGGCTCAGTAGCACATTGAGGACCGCATCCAGCGTTGCAAACATGGCTAGCACAAAAATACCCCAAAGGGTGATTTTGACCTGCTTTTGAATCATCGCGGGGGTCTTGGACGAGAATACAGCCCGAAACATAATGACGAGGGAAGTCACGAAATAGCTCACCAAAATGAACATGACCACCCAGAACCACGGGCCATAGGCACGCTCGATATAACCGCCCTCCAGAGGCATGACAAAATCATGCCAAGGGTTCGCAACAACCCCAATCGCTCCGATTACAGCGGGTACAAACAGCAACACCAGCCGCCTTTGGCTTAATCGTTCCGCATAACCGGTAATAAACAACGTCAGCAGCAGCCACCCGCTCCCTAGCAGCGACACCGCTACAAAGGACAACAAAACATAGAATAATTGCAGGCCCGGATCATCGGTGAGCGTACTCGCAAATTGACAGAAAGGCCACATCATCATCAAACCGTGAAACAAAAAATACACCTTATGTAAATTGGTAATTCTAACGGTAGCAAACACATACACGCCCACACCAAACAATAGCACGAATAACGAAAGATCATACCACACTAATGGGTTCACAAATCTTCTCCTTCTTGGAAGTGACACTGTTCCATAGTTATCAGCGGAATTCTGATACGTTACCAAACGTTGAACTTTGATTTTTCTTCGGATCATTCTACAAACAACTATATGAGATACATCTGCTAGGCTTTGAATTTGTTCTGGTTAAATTACCCATATCGTACCACACCCCTGATACGCTGAGTAGCCCATTCACTGGAAGTCTGCCCAACCTCTGATTGAAATCGTATTCATTTTTTGCACTTTTGTGAACGTTTTATTTGAAGACTCCACGTCAAAAAAACGCCCAGCTTGCAACTGAGCGTCATCCAGCCCGTAACGGAATACGTAATCTATTTTATTAAAAAAAAAGCTTCACTACTGGTAACTCTCCTACGTCCGTGCTATTTCTATTTTTCTTTTCAATCTATTCATGACTAGCTCATGATCCATCAAAGGTTCTTTAGCAGCAATCTGCTTCTCCGCAACGATTAAACGAAGTTGAAGCTCGTGTCTTGCCTCAGTTAGTCCGTTGTTTCCATCCAATTCATTAGAGGACCGTTTACTTCCCATAAAAATCAGACTCCCTTTTCGTTCCTGATATCGACGCTTCAATTCCACTTACTTCAAATCTGCCAACGGCTCATTGTCCGAGAACAGATCCGGGTTTTCCTTCAGCATCTCCGTAAGCACCTCGGTTGTTCTCTCAGCATCACAGACACTTGCGACAGCATCCCCAAAACTTCCTTTGTGCATCGCTCCTGCTTGAACCAGCACCTCATCCACCTTCCAGAAGTGCTCTGACCAAGATAGTCCGCAATGTCTGCGTGAAGGCACGGAAATTTTAGTTCCATCTGGCAATACGGTATACAGCATCTCATGTTCATCGGTCATTCTGCCCGGAATGTCCACCCACTCCTCGATTCCATGAATAAACGTGTTTCGTTTCAAATCCACCCCCACCAGCAGAATTGTCGCTTGGCGATCAAGTAGCTTGCCCCATGCAGAACCTCGTGCACATGGCGTATCGAAGAGATGATCGTCCTGTGTGAACGCCCGTGCGTCCTTCCCTAATGCCGCTACAGAGTGTGTAGGATGCCAAGAACGGATAACGTTAGGACGTTTACGGAACAACTCAGGCAGAATACCTACACAACAGGAAGACGTTTCCACGTGGAACAATGGATTGCTTTTGTTAATGGTAGACCACGTATGCGTAGGCAAAACGAGCAACCCATCCTTCATATAATCACTCAGCGCATCCAGTACGGTATCTGCTCCGCCTTCCACCTCCCCCATACTCTTCATCGAAGAATGCATCAGCAACGTGCCGTGACGATCTATGCCTAATTCCTCTAGCTGCGCGATAAGACTTTCGTATGTATGTGTCATCTTGGAATAACCTCCTTAGGAATCGATGTGATGTATCGAAAAATAAAACAAAGAGCCGAGATAGGTTCTCGGCCTCTGTAATTACACTTTTATACGGCAAGCAGATGCTCGCTTTAACGTTGAATACGCTTATGAATTTGATCTCTGATACTCTGATCATACTTCAGGTATGAGCAGAGTACAACCGAGATTTATCCTTTGGAATTGGAATCAAGGCGTGGATTAAAGACCTTAGTGATTATTCTAGAACGATATATACCATATATAATTCCATGTTTGTCAGTATGATTATTTAATAATCACGTACTCCAGATTCACCAGCTTCGCATACGTTACGATCTGATCTGTCGTCAGGTTCAAGGATACCACCGTGTGGTGTCCGCCACCGTTCTCAATCCAAGCTTTAACGCCGTCTTGGAAGTTCGGTTTTACTGTCCACAATACACGAGCGACTGGCAAATTTGGTGCAGGAACCGTTGGTTCGAAGGCAGATACTTCATTGATCAGCAATTTGTAGTGTGTACCGAAGTCTGCCATGGATACGACGACACCTTCGCCAGCTTTGCCGTCAAAGACGAGACGAGCCGGATCTTCGCGATCGCCAATCCCCAGTGGAGACACGATGATTCTTGGTTTTGTGCTAGCAAGTGTCGGGTCAACTTCAAGCATGTGAGATTGAAGAATCGCTTCTTGGCCGGCTGCCATTTCATACGTGTAATCTTCCATGAAGCCTGTGTTTTCGTTATGCGCCATGATTTTCAGCAAACGATCCAGCGCCGCTGTTTTCCAATCCCCTTCACCCGCAAATCCGTAGCCTTGAGCCATCAGGCGTTGTACTGCCAGACCCGGAAGTTGCTTCATGCCGTGCAGGTCTTCGAAGTTCGTTGTGAAGGCCGTGTAACCGCCGTTATCCAGGAACTTTTTGATCGCAATTTCATAGCTTGCTTGCACACGTACACTAGCTTCCCATGCTTCTTTGCTGTTAGTGCCATAATCGAATTCATACAGGTCCGCATATTGTGTGATCAATTCATCAATCTCTTGCTCAGTTACAGCGTTCACGTACTCAACAAGGTCGCCGATGCCGTAGTAGTCTACAGTCCAGCCAAACTGGATTTGAGCTTCGACTTTATCCCCTTCTGTTACCCCTACGTTACGCATGTTATCGCCGAAACGAGCAACTTTGATGTTAAAGCTTTCGTTGTATGCCACCGCTACGTCCATCCAGTCTGCAACCTGCTGTTGCACTTCCGGACGCTCCCAGTAACCCACAACAATTTTATTTTGTTTTCTCAGACGGGCATTAATGAAGCCATATTCACGGTCGCCGTGTGCCGCTTGGTTCAGGTTCATGAAGTCCATGTCGATGGTTGCCCATGGAATGCTCTCGTTATATTGCGTTGCGAGGTGAAGCAATGGCTTTTGCAGCAATTTCGTACCGCGAATCCACATTTTCGCTGGAGAGAAAGTATGCATCCAAGTGATTACACCCGCTACTTCGTCGCGGTAGTTTACTTCTTTCATGATGCTGGTGATTTTATCTGCGGTTACAGCCAGATCTTGCAATACAAGCGGGTAAGGAAGTACGCCGCTAGCGTTAAGGGCATCTGTAATTTTCTGTGCGTTTGCTTTAACTTCACCGAGTGCTTCTTCACCGTACAAATGTTGTGAACCGACAACGAACCAAAACTCTTTTGCTGCTGTTGCTGACATGGAATCATCCTCATTTCGTTAGTTTATAGTTGGATAAGATGGGTTTACACCGGGTCACTACGATTGCAGTACCATCTTTCGATCGCTGGTTATCCTCGGATTTCTTTCCATTCCCCTCTTTAAGGGGGAAATCCGATGATAAACGCGAGCGCTTCGCTTCTTCAGATTGGTTCTGCACTCTCCGTTAATGGTGTAAAAAGGTTATTCAACTTCGGGTTGGGCAGGGTAGTTATACCGGGACACTGCGCAGACAGAATAATCTTTCGATCACTGTTATCCCCAGATTTCTTTGAATCCCTTATGTATAAGGAGAAATCCGGTGATAAAGGTGAACGCTCCGCTTCTACAGCTTTCTTCTGTCTGCTCCGTTAGTGGTGTAAAAAAGTTCTATTTAACTGCGGGTTGGGCAGGGTAGTTACACCGGGTCACTCCGATTGCAGCGTCCCAACCTCTACAGTTCCAGATTATTTCTGGCCGTAGTATGCGTCCTTGCCGTGTTTGCGCAGGTAGTGTTTATCCAAAATACCTTGCGGCAGTTCTTTGGCAAAGTTGTTCAACTGGCGGGCGTACAGGTTCATTTTGCACACTTCCTCCAGCACGACGCTGTTCACCACGGCTGACTTGGCGTCTTTACCCCATGTAAACGGTGCGTGACCATGCAGGAGCACTGCCGGAATCGCCATTACATCCAGTCCGCGTTGTTCGAACGTCTCAATGATTACACGGCCCGTCTCTGCTTCGTATCCGCGATCAATCTCATCCTGGTTCAGGAAACGTGCACATGGCACGGCTCCGTAGAACGTATCCGCGTGAGTCGTTCCCATGACAGGTACGTCCAGACCGGCTTGCGCCCAGATCGTTGCCCATGTGGAGTGCGTATGCACGATGCCACCAATTTCCTTGTAGTGTTTGTATAAAACGGCATGGGTAGCGGTGTCCGAGGAAGGTCTCATCTCCCCTTCCACCACGTTACCGTCGAGATCGACGACAACCATGTCGCTGGCTTCCATTTTCTCATAATCGACTCCGCTTGGTTTAATAACGAACAGACCGCTTTCCCGATCAATTGCGCTCACATTGCCCCAAGTGAACTTCACCAGTCCGTGCTTCGGAAGCTCCAGGTTGGCCTCGAATACCTCTTGTTTCAGTTGCTCTAACATGTTTAGTTTCCTCCGTTCTCTACCAGATGCTCTACAGCGGCGTGCTCAATGGCAAGTCCGCTCCGATAGCGTTCGATAAATGCTTCAAATCCCTTCACATCGGCAGCTTCCGGAGCCACTTCGACCCCTTCGACATCCTTGAACACCTTTTGCTCCAGGAAAACATCCAGCGTTTCTTGCTCGCCTTTGTCCTTCAGGTACGAAGCCAGCAAAGCCATACCCCACGCGCCGCCTTCACCAGCGGTAGACATTACCGATACCGGAACGTTCATAGCCGCCGCGACGATTCGCTGACCAACTACAGGTGTCTTAAACAGACCACCATGTGCCAAAATGCTGTCGATCGCCACCTGCTCCTTCTCGGTCAGGATGTCCATACCCAGCTTAAGCGCGCCAAAGGCGCTGAACAGATGTGTGCGCATGAAATTCGCCAGGTTAAACTTGCTTTCTGGAGAGCGCACGAACAACGGACGACCTTGTTCCAGCCCTGTAATATTTTCACCAGAGTAGTACCCGTAGCTGAGCAATCCGCCCCCGTCCGGGTCGGCTTCAAGCGCCTTGTTAAACAACACGCTGAACAGCTTGCCGGAATCGGCCTCGATGCCCATCGCCTCTGCGAACTCGCGGAACAAACCGATCCATGCGTTCAGATCACTGGAGCAGTTGTTAGCATGCACCATGCCAACCGGACTGCCGTCTGGCGTGGTCACCATGTCAATCTCGGGATACACGCTGGACAATTCCTTCTCCAGAACGATCATCGCAAAGACTGACGTGCCCACGGAAATGTTCCCTGTCCGTTTGCGCACACTGTTCGTCGCGACCATACCTGTTCCCGCATCACCTTCTGGTGCACAGAGTGGAATTCCTGATGCCAGTTCTCCTGACGGATCAAGCAGCTTCGCTCCAGCTTCCGTCAATGCACCTGCATGTTCACCTGCGAGGTACACTTTAGGTAGCAAATCCTCAACCTTCCACGGATAACCTTTGCCAGCAATATGCTCATTAAACTGATTGATCATTGCCGGGTGGTAATTATGCGTTGTCTCGTCAATCGGGAACATACCCGATGCATCGCCGATCCCAATCGCCTTATTGCCCGTCAGCAACCAGTGGATATATCCTGCCAGTGTGGTCAGGTAATCAATCTGAGGCACATGTTGCTCTCCGTTCAAAATCGCTTGATACAGATGGGCAATGCTCCAACGTTCAGGGATGTTGAATTGCAACAATTCTGTCAGCTCGCGTGCAGCCGCACCTGTCGTTGAGTTACGCCATGTACGGAACGGTACGAGCATTTCCCCCGCCTGATCCAGCGCGATATATCCGTGCATCATTGCAGAGAATCCGATTGAACCTACAGTCGTCAGCGGTACACTATACTTCTGCTGCACATCCTGCTTCAACTCGCGGTACGCTGTCTGCAAACCCGTGATGATATCCTCCTGATTGTACGTCCAATAGCCGTCTTTCAGCAGGTTCTCCCATTCATAACTGCCAGAGGCAATCGTCTCGAAATGCTCATCAATCAATACCGCTTTAATGCGCGTTGATCCAAGCTCAATCCCAAGTGAGGTTGCTCCCTTGGCAATAGCTTCTTTCACATCCACATGACTCGTCACTTCCGCATATCCCCTCTCTGCTCGCCATCTACGTCCGTGGAATGGCATCTATTCCAACTGCACCCTCGTAAGGTGCAATCCACCACCTACGTTCGTGGCTATAATCTATTTCAGCATTCCAAGAATGCGCTTTCCTGTACTGACAGCCTTAGTATATTTTTTGTACGTACATTTGTCAATGAGATAACGAAGTTATACTCACAAAGGACTTTTTTTGCAAAATACTCAATTACATCAACGAATTTTAATTTATTTCCCCTGTAGAAATTCAAGGTTTAATTCGACAACATCGTAGCCAGTTGTACGTAACATTTATAAAAATGTACGGTTTCTCTTGCAAGTAAAGTGAATCATGCTAGAATATGTACGTACAACTTGAGCCATATTGATATAATATAGACGTTACAACGAAAGAAGTGGACGAATTGAAACCTAAATACCAAGTCATTATTGATGATATAAAGAGCCATATCCTGTCTGGGACTTACAGCATCGGCGAGCAGATTCCTACTGAATCAGCCTTGCAGGAGAGTTATAACGTGAGCCGTCAGACCGTTCGTAAGGCCATTTTGGAGTTGTCTAACGAAGGTTTTTTACGCAGCGAAAAGGGTTCTGGCACCTATGTCAGCAATCAGTACCGATCGCGAGCAGGTGGCAACACTTCCAAGAAGACGATCGGGGTCATTACCACCTATATCTCGGACTATATTTTCCCTTCCATTATTCGCGGTATCGAGCGTCGTCTGAATGAGGACAACTACTCGCTACTGCTCGCCAGTACGAATAATGATGTAGCACAAGAGAAAAAGGCACTTGAGATGATGTTATCTTACGGCGTAGATGGTCTGATTGTTGAACCGACGAAAAGCAATCTGTACAACCCGAATATTGCGTACTATCTGTCTTTTAAGGAGCAGGATGTGCCGTTTGCGATGATCAATGCATTTTATGAGGAGTTAGAGGTGCCCTTTTTCTGTCTGGATGATGTACAGTCCAGTTATCTCGCCACTAAGGAATTAATCTCCAAAGGCCACACCCAGATCGGGATTATTGCCAAAATGGATGATCTGCAGGGCAAGTACCGGATGAAGGGATACATCAAGGCACTAGGGGAAGCAAAACTGAGGTTCCACCCCGAGCATGTGCTCTCGTTTGATACCGCATCAAAAACAGATCTGTCCGCAAACGTGACAGCATATCTGCAAGAAAATCGGGAAGCACTCACCGCGATTGTTTGTTACAACGATGAAGTTGGGCTGGAAGTGGTACACGCTTGCCGCCAGCTCGGTATTTCGATCCCGGATGAGCTGTCCATTATTGGTCAGGACAATTCGTACATCGCCAAAAATGCAAACATCAGGCTGACCACACTCACTCATCCCCAAGAGCAGATGGGGCGTGATGCTGCCGATTGGGTTATCCGCAAGCTTCAGGGGAAGAAAGACCTCCCTACTCAAACCTACTATCAGCCTGAACTGGTGGAGGGAGAAACAGTGAAAGAGATGGAGATTGAGTAAGTATTCTCATGCTTGCAACGCGAGCCAGTAGCAAGTGATATACTAGATGGGGCACGGAGTAATATATATCGTACGGATGGCGTAGAGTTCCATACGATTTACGTTTTTTTAAGTTTACATGAGCAATACAATTTGGGATAAAAAGAGTTCAGGAGGTGATCTCGTCATGGTTGAAACGAACGGCCTATCGCAACCAGCACATCTGTCACCTGTGGACTTGAACAGCATGCGTGCCAAAACGTTGGGAGATTATCTGAAATCACGGCGCGCACGGCTTCAACCGGAGCAAGCAGGGCTCGCCAAGACTCATGGTCAACGCCGGACACCTGGGTTACGCCGAGAAGAGGTTGCCATACTGGCAGGGGTTAGCGCAACCTATTATACGTTTCTGGAACAGGGGCGAGAGGTCGCCGTCTCCCGAGAAGTTATCGAGAGTATCGGCCGGGCACTTCAATTGTCTCCCGATGAGCACACCCATCTGCTCGGCCTATGGAATGGCAATGAACCTGAAATGGCCCCGCCAATTACCTCGGAGATCACTCAACCTTGGCGGGATATTGTGAATCAGATGGCGTTTCCTGCGTTCATCACGAATGATCGTGCTGAGTTGCTTGCCTGGAACACATCTGTCGACAAATACGTATTGGACTACACTTCACGTGCTCCAGAACAACGGAACATGATGTTTAGCCTATTTACAGATCCGGAAATGCGCGCTCGCCTTATCAATTGGGAGGAGATGGCGGCACATTCCGTTGCCATATTCCGTACCTCTTATGATAGATATACACATGATCCGTGGTTTCCCAAGTTTGTAGATGATCTTTCCAAAGAAAGTTCTGAATTTGCATCGTTATGGGAGCTGCACCACGTAGAGGCAAAGAGGGTTACGCGCGTTTACTACCAACTGCCCGACCAAGAACAAGCTATCGCATATGACATTAATTCGTTATCCTTCACGCTGGATCACCCGGATCTGCATCTGTGCATCTATTCTCCAGTCAAGGAACAGGAATCTTAAACAGCGCTTGCCCCTCTTCTTTCACAAATCGTATGATCTACACTTCATTTACCACCGTAGTCCTATACAAGACAACCAGATTCATGCCATCCTGGTACTGCCGTTACTAGCATTAGCATGCTGTGGTTGGGGTAGTAACTGCGAATTAGAATGGAATCATGCCTTAAGCATAACGATGAAGGTACTATATTCTTTAATTTGCGGAAAAGAGGGATGATCGGATGGAGTTTAATAATAATGGAGTGGTGAAAAGAAAGTTAGGTTCACTTGGACTTGAGGTATCCGCACTGGGACTTGGTACCATGATGATGCCTGACAACGAGGATTCTATACGTACGATTCATGGTGCACTGGATCACGGAGTTACCTTGTTCGACACAGCTGATATATATGGGGAACATTTCATGCAACAAGGACTGTTCGGAGGTAACGAGCAGCTGGTTGGTCGAGCTCTGAAAGGCCGTCGTGATCAAGCCATTCTGGCGACCAAATTCGGCATTGTATCTCCAAACATGAAGGTACTCGGACACCCGGCGTATGTCAAAAAATCAATCGATTCCAGCCTGCTTCAACTGGGCACCGATTACATCGACCTGTACTATCAGCATCGCGTTGACCCGGACGTCCCCATTGAAGAGACTGTCGGCGCTATGGCTCAACTTGTGCAGGAAGGTAAAGTCCGCTTTCTCGGTCTCTCGGAAGCAACGGCGGATCAGATCCGGCGGGCACATGCCATTCACCCCATCACGGCGGTAGAAACAGAATACTCGCTCTGGAGCCGCGAAGTAGAGGATGGGGTGCTGCCTGTGCTGGATGAACTGGGTATCGGTTTTGTACCCTATAGTCCCTTGGGACGCGGATTCCTGACTGGACAGATTCGGACGTTTGATGATCTGCCTGCGGATGATTACCGCCGCTTCTTCCCTCGTTTCCAAGGAGATAATTTCAATAAAAATCTGGAGGTCGTTCGGCTGATTGAGCAGCTTGCCGCACGAAAAGGCTGTACTACACCTCAACTGGCTCTAGCCTGGCTGCTGGCGCAGGGGGAGCAAATCGTACCTATACCCGGTACGAAACGTCTAGAGCGGTTGCAGGAGAACCTTGGTGCATTGCAGGTCACGATCACACCGGAAGAATTGGCCGAGATCGAACACATCTCGCCCAAAGGGTTCGCAGCAGGTGAGCGCTATCCTTCGTTTTCCTGAGGTCAGAGTTGAATAAAGAATAAGAACAGGAAAAAGGCTGTCGTTCGGCAGCCTTTCTTAACTCACTTTTTAGAGCTATTTTATACTTATTCTTATACTCTTCTTTTATTTACTCCTCTTAACAAGGAATCTGCCAATCTCCGTGCCCTTCAGCCGCGGTCTGTTGCCGGAAACGTCAGAATCACCGTCGTACCCACGCCCTTCTCACTCACATACTTGATCGTTCCGTTAACCTTCTCCACGATGTTGAAGCAGATCATCAGCCCGAGTCCCGTACCATTCGTTTTCAGCGAGTAAAACGGGGTACCCAAAGCTTTAACTTCCTCCTCCGTCATCCCACACCCCTGATCCACAATTTTGATCTCCACCTTCTGCTTCACAAGTCTTGCTGTTACATGAACCATGGCTCCCGTATCCGAGGCTTCCAGAGCGTTCTTGATCAGATTAATGATCACCTGCTTAAACTCAACGGCATTCATGAAGATCGTGCAGTCCTCTTCAATCTCGATATCGATATGTTTATTGGACAACATGGCGTAGGAGCCCAGTAGGCTAGCTACCCCCTCAAGTAGCTCTTGCACATGTACTTTCTCATCAACCAATATCTCTCGGTTTGGTTTGGCAATGGATAAAAATTGGGAGGTCACCTGTTCCACCGTATTCAGCTCATCGATCATCAGCGCGAACTTGGATCGATCGGCAGCATCGAAGGCCGGATTTTGTTGATACAACTGCAGGAATCCCCGAACCACCGTTACCGGATTACGAATTTCGTGCGCAACCGCTGCCGTTAGATGTGCAACCATTTGGAGACGTTCGGATTGTTGTACCTGTTCCAAATATAGTTCCTGTTTGCGGATCCGATCAAAAGTTAAATAGAAAATGAGAAACAGGAGCAGTTGACTCGCAATGATATTAATCAGATTTCCGGCCAGATCTATATGTATATATTTATACAAATTATCTTGCTTGTGAATATACGTCGTTACAATCACCAGCATGACTGTATTCAAGCTGAGCGAAATATAAAACAACTTGAAATCATAGAACAAGATCGCGAGTGCTGGAAGCAAACAGATCATAATGTAAGTTGTCCACGTCTGAGGATAGATCAAAGCTAGCGTGTAGAAATAGACAAACCCAAGTAAAATAATGCTCAATCGAAATGCAAATGTCTCATATCTGGGGTAAATGAGCAGACATACAGGTATCGTCACAACACATAACAAATGAATGACATATCCGATGGTCATACCCTGAAGCTCTGCGGTAGATACGGCTAAACCGGCTACCATTAGAAGGATCATTAGAAACATCGATATATAATAGGTCTTCCGGTTCATTGGACTATGCAATTCCTTCATCTATTCACCACCTTGTTCGTGAATTTCTATATATAGTATTGTAGCTTATTTCCTGTATCACCTTCCATGGATGAGAAATATTTTATTTTAGTCATACCAAAATAAGCTGCATGGACATTTAGCCCATACAGCTTATTTCGATTAATGCAACTGTATATTTACAGCACATTCTATTTAAAAAAATGTACTCGTAATTAAAGAATAACCCCGATTACGCAAGTATTTACCTATTAAGGTTTAATCACAGAGAGAAGTGATTCGTTGCCCTCTGAGATCACCGTTACTTCCGGCGCGAACTCGGCATCCTCAACATGTAGGGTTTGACCAATTTTCATTGCACTAATATCAAACTCGACCACGGTTGGCAAATGACGAGGTAGAGCCTCCACTTCAATAGTAGCTAACTGAATCTGCACAACCCCGCCGTACTTCGCATCCTCTGGGGTTCCGTTGAACTTGACCGGGATTTTGGTACGTAGCACCTCATCGTTCTGTACCTGCTGAAAATCGACGTGAATCAAATCTCGTGTAACCGGATCACGCTGCAGATCTTCCAGCAATACGGTAAGTGAAGGTTTTTCTTCGAATTGCAGTTCGATGAATCCGGACGCACCTTGGTTCAACCATTTTTGAAATGGTACCGACGGGATATGAATCATTTCATTTTCTGTGTTTTTGCCAAAAACAATACCTGGCAGGCGGCCAGATTGGCGCAAATTCTGAAGTCTGGACGGCTTTAATTTGATACGAGTTTCCGCTTGTATAAGAGTAGTCATGCTATGTTCGCTCCTCTGTATTCTATGATTTTCTGTACACGTTCACTTACCATCATCCAACATTCCCCTACGGGGGCTAAAGAGAGAAACATAGCATCACCACCTCCACACGGCCTCATTTTATAACCATTAAATGTAAACTCCCATAATATACAGCAAGGCACTCTACTTGGAAAAGTAGAATGCCCTTGGGATGCTTCCAGCCTATCATAGAAACCCATGTTTGTCGATGAATCGACCAACTGTACCATGATATTCATCACTTAACAAATACATACATTTGGTATATTATAGAATTGCAGCAAAAAATTATAAGAAGAGAGGAGTTTACACTTTGAAAAAGACACTCTCCATGCTTATCGTCATGAATTTAGTTCTTACCTTTGCTTTTAGTTTCAGCGCTTCTGCTAACAATGATCCTGAGGGAGAAAATTCGCCTGAGGCACGCATTACGGAACAGGTCATACAGCCAGACACTGAGATCATCACTGAGCTGACCGAGGCTCCCACCGAGTTGGATTCCGCTCCATTGAAGGAACATCAGCTCAAGGAAACGGTCAACCTGAATGAAACTTCTGTCACTTCCAAAACACATAAGCAACAAAGTCTACTGGCTACTCCGCAATCGGAGGATACAGATAACACAACAGCTGCAGCTGAGACCACTACATACACTGGCTACATCCAGGAGCAAGGCACCTCCAGCTATTTATACCCGATCTATGTACAGCCGGGGCACATTCTGCAAGTACAGATGGATACCCCCGCATCTGCGCAGCTTGATTACGATCTATATCTCTATGAATTCGATATGTCCACCGGGGAAGTGAATCCGAATCCTATTGATTACTCCATCTACGGGACATATTTGAACAATTACGGGAACGGGTTCAGAACCTTATCTGAAAATGTAGGCACGAAAAATATCACTTCCGGCGCCAAAGCCTACTTAATTGAAGCCTACGGCAAGGTTGGTGCCAGCATTAATGAGCCGTTTACCCTGACGGTCTCCACAAGCTCGACATATGATGCCTTCGAGACGGACGAGAACGCGCTACGTGCCTATCCGCTTACCGTTGCTGTTGGCGGCTCTACACTCGCAACCCGTTCATTGAATTCGGAGATTGATCAGGATTGGTACAAAATCACCGTTCCTGAGAGCAGAAACTATGATGCGATGCGCATCACGCTGGACCAGGCTTCAACGGCGAATGGTTACAAAGCTGAATTGTACGGGGCTTTAAGTAACAATCGAATGGCCTTGATGCCGACCACGAACGGTAATGTATCGTTAGGTACAGGCACTTATTATTTGAAGGTGTATACCACCAACACTTATTCGGACACCAACTATTCACTGCATTTGCAGCCTGTATTACGTGCAGACAAAATTGTCATTACGGGCTACAACTCAAACGGCGGCCCCAATGATTATCCTTCTTACGCCTATGGACGCTACTACCGAATCACAGGATCAAGCTTCACGGTGACAGGGGTTGCGGCTACTTCCGATAACTATGCCGTTGCTAATACGGAAGTCGAGGTCATCTGGGCGAATGATGCCTGGTCTGAAAGCAGCAACAATCGTTATCGCAGTGCCAAAGTTATGACCAACAGCAGTGGGCAGTTCACAGCAACGTTGTCCCTGCCTCCTTCCGCCGGTAGCCTCAGTCAGTACTTGCCAGGAGCCATAAGCTTCACACATTATTATGATCTTTGTGCTGTGGTGGCTAGAGTGACAAGTCGCCCAAGTGTGAATACGACCGATATTGTGTATCACTTCGCCTACAGTATTTATGGCGGTTGATTGAATCAAGGAGAGCAACGAGTGGTGAAAGATAACCGTTCGTTGCTCTTTTTTTGTCCATTTATATTAAAAATATGGAATATTATTCCGATAACATAAAGAGACATGTCTGAGATGGAAACTAGAGCATTTATTTTTGACGAATAGGGGTGTTTACGAATGAAGGTTTCAAGCACAACGCCGTTTGACCTCAATGCCTACACTCATTCACAACAACGCACAGGACAAGCGAATCCATCAAATCAACCAACGATGATTACGGGGAAGTTCGATTTGTCTCATGACATAGATACCGTGGAGATCAGTAACGCTTCCAGACAGCTTGCCTCCTCGGATGTCGTGAACCATTCAGCCGTTTACTTCGGCACCGTTCAGATCAACGAGTCACTGGAACGCCTGCTCAAGGGCCAATCTTCTGAGGTTAAAGGAACGGTCTATGGCATTATTCAATCTAACCTGATTACGGATGTAACAGATAAGGACGATCGATCCGCTTTACTCGAACTGGGTCTAACTCAAGCACAATACATAGCGGACAACTACATGAAAGGCGATCAGGCCACCGAGTTCATGAATACGTTCCGTCAGATTGGAGCAATCTCCACAACCAGAACGATCAACCCTGAAACGAAGCAAGTTCAGTATGATACACCACCACAACGGCCGGTTGGTGCACCAGAGGATTACGTGGATCTTAATTATATGATGCGTAAATTCCAGCCTCAGACCTATGATAAGTTGCAAGACGCCATCGTAAACAACAAGGACTGGAGCAGCATTCTACAGAACTTTGCGAAACAGGCCTCCACGAATCAGGCATGGATCAAAGAATACCGTGAGGATGCGGCCCGTTCTGCTGATAACATGCCCATCCCGAACCGATTTGAAAAGGCTGACACGACCAACCTAAGCTCATTTGTCCATGCGGTGAAAGAGATCATTACCCGGACCGATTCGCCAAACAACAAGCTGCTAATCGATAATATTGAAGCTTTTATGCGAAAGCTTAAACCCGAGGGTAAGGCTACCTAACTAGTCGTTCCGCTCACTGCATATTAAAAAGCTCCACTCCCCGGTTTCATGGGAGTGGAGCTTTTGTTTAATTCGTTCTTGTTGCTACTGCAACGTCAGCATAATTTTATCGCCGGATCGAGTGATCTTATAGACCCCTTTTTGCATATCAATGCCGTAGTGTTTTTTCAGTAACATTTTCGCGTTAAGATCTGTCTCAATCACCACAAGGTAGTCGTAGTTACTTAGCAGATTGTCCATATTATCCTCGTAGAACAGCACAATACCGTCCACATTGGGAGCATATAAGAAGTATCTACCCACGTATTGCATGTAATAACTGGTGACCTGTTGATCTCGGTCAGAGCCGTAAAACAGATACTTGCTTCGATCCTCTTTGCCGCCCGTATACCACCGATCCCCTGTCACCGCATGAACTTCGTAGGGAAGGGTTTTGTCGTACGTTTTGTTGATCGAGATCATCCCGTTATATTCGGACAAGAGAGTTGTTGCCGCGAGTGCCATACACGCGATGATTCCCTGTTGATAATGCCTCTTCGTCTGTACCGTCTTGAATGATTGATAATCAGGAACCTCACCAATGCGGTAATGGAACGTTCGCTCAATATCAACGGCTGCACAAAGCACCAGTCCACCAGCGAACAACACCACGATACTTGATGCATAACGCTCGAACCCAGCCAGTCGAACAGCCTCATCCACAGGCATGGAGAACAGATACAGTGCCAGAATTCCGGCATAGTACAGTACCACGACCACATTCAGTGCAATCAGCACTTTCCACAGGTTCCACTTCTTCTTGAGCACCACATAGGCTACAATTGAAGCCGCGATCGCAACAACTTCAAAAATAACAATGCCCAGCACAGGTCTGGATGTAATATCCACGCTAGACTTCAAGAAGAGCACCAGGATGTCCCACTTTTGCTCAGCTGTTTTACCCGGCTTTAGGGCCGCAGCTGCTCCCTCGAACTTGTTATTCACACCGTGGAATACCGTTGCCATACGCAAGCTCCAACTGAAATACGGCAATAATGCCCCTGCAATCGTACCGAGTACAGCGAGCCCAATCTTCCAGTTCGCACGTTGCTTATTCGTAAGCCAGACATATACGAGAAAGATCAGGCCCACGGCAGCAAAGATGATTCCTGTACTTTTGATCACCGTCAGCAGACCCGCCAGAGGCAGAATAATGATGCAAGCTCGCTTAAGATCATGACGATACTGGTATATCACCGCCACAATCGCAAGTGCAAAGATTGGAAGCAGGAAGTCTACTAGCAGGTTGGTGATACGAATCGTCAGGTTGAAGAAGGATAAGGTCGATAAACCTAACCCGAGAAAAGCATATAATAGGAAACGTTTTTTCTCTGACACGATGCCGAACATGGCGTAGAAACATGAAAAGATCAGCAACCCCTGCGCCAGTAACATAATTGGCTGGGCATGTCCCATAAATCGGCAGATGTAGTATATAAACGACGACGTGCCGAGCGGGTAATTCTTAAACTCAATCAGGTCCGAATTCGGTGTTGGAAACGCATTGGTACTGAGCATCTCCTTCACCACAATCGCCCAATGTGAGAAATTATCGTAGTGAGTAAGCTCCGTGTGGAACAAAATGAGCAAAAATATGAAAACCCCGCTCAAAAAACTCAATTGAAATAACGAAAATGATAATGACCATGAGCCCCGTTTACTCTGGTACAAAGCTTGTATCACTCTGCCTCTAAACAACAATAAGCCTGTGACTAGCACAACAATGCTGCCCGTGAAGAGCTGCCCTGCTAGTCCGGCAAAATAGACGATACAGGCGATAGCCGAGAACACAAATATCGGAATGAACTCCCACCGGATGGACATCACCTTACGGACAAACTGCATATAACCGATCATCGATATTATGAGTAAAATGCCCATCACAAGTTGAAGCAAAAACAGCATGTCTATCTCTCCTAACCCTCTTTGGTGAACCGCTCAGCTTGTGGACGAATCAAATCACTCAGTAACTGATCAATCAAACCACGCCCCAAGATCTCATCGATATTCTCTACGGAGAGAAGCACTTCACGTTTGTTTGCCGTTGTTTTTCCCGTATGTTTTAAGACCAATTCAATGTTGCTTTCGGTGTAAAAGGTAACCTCTGACCCCTCTGCTATCTTGCCTTGCAGATTCGTGGCAGAGAAGAAACGATAATTAAAGCTGAGCAGTGTACAGCTCGCATGATTCGTAAACGTTACGGGAAGATGAAGGGAAAGCCTTGGCATCTTCCGCTGATCCGATTTGGGCTGCACAATCCGTTTTTTCACATTACGCAACATGTCGTCATATGCAGTGTCCCATAGGTTCATTTGCTCCGGTAGCGAATGCTTCCGGTCATAGATGAGCTGCATGTACTGCCGGTTATCCGCCTCACTGAGCGGTTTCACCGTTGCGGAATAACGCCATCCTTCGCCATCTGCTTTGACGTATACGATAACCGCATCAAGATTGGCCTCATATCGACTGGATTTGACGACCAGAGAGATGGTCTTCTGCTCTGGTAGATAAATCGGGTACGGCACATAAAATGCAATGCCATTTTCCGAAAGATCCACTGTCTTGGCCTCGTAACGTAGCGTGCTGTCCGGATAACGGATGATCACATCTTCTTGCGCCCGTATCCGTTCATTCTCCCGGTATGCTCGCCGCCCGATCATGAAGAAGAGCGCATAGAACAAGGCAATCATATTGTGAACGAGCCAGAAGATGATAATACTGCTGAAAAATAAAGCAATGCCGTACTTGCCATTCACGTACCGGATAATCGCAGCGATGGACAGGATCACCAGAAAAATATGCGGCAGTGCATATTTCATCGAGGCAATCCACTCGCGTCCGGTTGAACGATTTTTATTCGTCACCTTGAACTTACGCTCGCGGATGCCCACCGTCTCCAGAATAACCGGCCAGATCAGATACGGCATGAAGATGGTATCGATGACCTGACTCCAGCGCTGATTCCGTATATTACTGGACAGATAACGCATTGATAGACTGTAGAAGAAATACGATGGCAACCAGAAGATCAGAATCTGCCAGAAGGTCGTATTTACGATCTGGAAATCAAATAAAGCGAAAAGAATGGGAGACAAGATAAAGATCAAACGATTGAAAAAAGACCACCAGTATAAAAAACTGCTCACATAGGTCACTCTCGTCCAGAAAGGCAACTTTCTGGAGATCGGTGCACGCGTATTTTGCAAGCTCTGAATGATGCCCCTCGCCCATCGTATCCGCTGTTTGATCATGCTCGGAATCGTGGTCGTCGTCTGTCCTGCAGCTTGAACCTCTTGCGTGGCATACGTGATATACCCCTCTTGCTGCAAACGGATACTTGTCTCAAAATCCTCCGTGATGGTGTTCAGCGGAAACCCACCGATATCTACCATCCCTTGCCGGGCAATCACTGTATTACTGCCCGTATAGGCTACGGCATTGGACGCATTGCGCAGAATGTTAACCTCGCGCGAGAAAAAGTCCTGCTCGTTCGGAATACCCTGCTCCGCATACAGATTGAACTGGAATAGATCCGGGTTGTAAAAGCTTTGCGGGGTCTGTACCAGCCCCAGCTTAAAGGTTGGATCGATCTCCTCCTCACGGCGAAGGCGCCATTCCCCATTTTCTTCGATAAACGTGGAGAGCATGAAGTAGGGTACGGTTTTCATCAGAAACGTATGCTGCGGAATCATATCTGCATCAAAGGTTGCAATAAGTGGAGACGATGTCTTGCTCAGTGCATTGTTCAGGTTGCCGGATTTCGCATCCTTATTACCAGGAAACCCTAGATAACCAATGCCGAACTGCTTCGCCAACTCTTCTACCGCAGGTCTGGCACCATCATCGCACAGGTAGATATGTACCTTCGATTTGTCCGGGTAATCCATAAACGTACAGGCATTCACCGTTTTATACAAAAGGTCAACGGGTTCGTTATGTGTGGCGATAAACACATCGACGTGCGGGTAATATTCGTCCGGGATCACCGGAAAATCGAGTTGTGCCCGTTTCTTTTGCATCTTTTGAAAAAACAACTCGAAGGTCGTGCCGACCGTAACCGCCTCCGCCATAATGAGCAGTATGCCAAAGATGACATTCAGCACCCCTTCGCCCCATGGCAGCGTAAAGAACATACGCCAGATCAGATAGATGGTCATGAGGATCATCGTGATGATGAAAAATACATTTTGCCTTTTCTCGTTTTGCACTACAGCTGCTTCCTCCTTGCTGCAAATACCCACCTCCGCTGCAGTTGGAAACTTAGCAGGAACAGGATGGCATCACAGACGAATTTCGCTGCCTTCTCATCCACGAGGAATAGGGTATGGAATAAATACACGCCTGTACTCGACAACAATATAACCAGGCCGCACAACGTTAAGTAACGCCATAGACTGCCCCGGCTGTCTTCCTTGCGAAACACAAAATATCGATTCAGAACATAATTCACGACGATCGAGATGACTCGGGCAATAACCGTCGCGAGCAAAATTCTTAAATAATGCTGATCCCCCATCATGGGGCGCAGGAAATCGATCAAAAACCAGGCAATGCCCAAATCAACGACAGAACTGGCAACCGACGATGATATAAAACGAAAGAAATTCGAGAACAGCACCCCCATCACCCGGGCACTATCCTGAATCGCTTTGAAATGGGTACCCGCATTGCCATTTTCATAGATCACTTGAATGGGTACCGTATGAATGCCAATACCTGACTGAATACAGGAGATCAGCATCTGCAGTTCATATTCAAATCGCTTGCCGCGTACATCCAGCATAAATGACAATAACTCGGTACCGAAGGCACGAAGTCCCGTCTGGGTATCCGACAGTTTTTTTCCATATAACAGCGCAAAAATAAATGATGTCATCCGATTACCAAATAAAGATTTAGGCGGAATATCGCCCTCACTGAAATCCCGCACGCCGAGTAGTAAGTCATTCGGACGACGTTTGGCTTCCTGAGCAATCCGATACACATCCTCTGCAGCGTGCTGCCCATCTGAATCCGCAGTAACTACGTAATGAGCCTGCCCATAATGCTGTGCTATGTAACGAAATCCGGTCTTCAGCGCCTCACCTTTTCCTTGGTTCTGTGCGTGTCGCAGCAAAGAGCATCCATTATCTTCTAATTCTTCGAAAATGTGCTGATATTTCTCACCAGAACCATCATCTACAATGACCAAATTCATAAAACCGTAATCCCGCAACTGACGTACATAGGATAAAAGTCTATCATCTGGTTCCAGAGAAGGAATGAGGATGATCGTTTCGTCCTTTTCTTCTGCTATAATCATCCGAAATGAGCCCCAATTCGACATATTTTCATGAAAATCTGTTGTATATTAGCGTTAATATCTTCCTTGAATATAGGAGAGTATACCATCGAAAAGGTGGGGCGTAAACGAGAACTTTTGTAATCTAATGGTAAAAAAGTTTTACATTTTCATGTACATGTGATAGTCGTAACAGACTATATCACTCTGATATATTAATCATTCAGCTACCTTATAAATAATAAAGAACCCCCGTCTATTAAACGGAAGGTTCGGGTTACTCACATGCTATTGATATACTTTTGCTCAGACTGTCACTTTGTGGTTGTTATTCACATTTTTATTCTGATATCTGACAGCCCACTTATATACGAAGGTCAGAATAAATCCGGTCAGGCCACAGACGGCCGCAATAACAAAGGCTCTCTGATAACTGCCATCTGCACTATACACATTTCTCATGATTGAGGGTCCGAAATAGCCGGCCAGTGCGAATCCGATAAACATAATTCCGTAATTGACACTGTTGTTTTTGGCCCCAAACTGATCTGCCGTGAAGCCGGGAAATACCCCCATTAAAGAACCAAAGCTTAAACCAATCATGGAAATCCCCATATAAAATGTACCTACACTGTTCTCTCCTGAAAAATAAAGCATGATCAGGCCGGCCACAGATAAGAGAGACGTAATGGCAAGTGTATTGATTCGGCCAATCTTGTCTGAGATATATCCGGCCAGAATCCGGCCACCTGTGTTAAACAGCGCCAAGATCGATACAACTGTTGTTGCCGCAGCAGCCGATAAACCAACCATTTTCTGAGCGATAGGTGAAGCTTGAGAGGTGCACATCAGTCCGGCAAAAGCTCCACTGATCAACAGCAAGATCATCACGTAGAAGATCGGGCTTGCAAGCATGCCTTTCCAATTCTTCTCTTCTCGCGGAGAACGGGCAAGTTGGACAGCACTTGGTGTCCATCCTGACGGAGCAAAATTAGCCGGGCATTTCTCAATAAAGAACGACGCTACGCAAATAATAAGGAGAAAGGCAATCCCTATGATCAAGAATGCAGAGGTTACCCCCGAGTTGCTGATCAACACATTGGCGACCGGAGGAATAATCACAGAACTTAACCCATAAGCAGCCGTCGTTACGCCCCCAACCAATCCGCGTTTGTCGGGGAAGAATTTGATGGAGTTGCTGATCGTACACCCGTAAACCATTCCTGTTCCCAAACCAAGCACAATTCCATAAGCAAATACCAGAAAACCTACAGATGTGGCAAAGCTCGATAGAATCATACCACCCCCGAATAAAATCCCTCCAACCAGAATGACCTTCTTGGGTCCGAATCTGTCATTAATCCATCCACCCGATATCATCGTAATGGGTCCGACTGAATTGCAGATGGTAAACGCAATAGCCAAATCCCCTGGCGTCAATGTACGTCCTGTGAGACCACTTAGATAAGCTGCCATTGGGGCAGCAAATACACTCCATGCATAAATGGAGCCAATACATAGGTTGATAAAACAGCTTGCAATCAGAATAATCCATCTCTTTTTTGTCAGTTCCACTGAGATCTTTTCCCCTCATGATTGTATTGTGAAATAATTCACTAACTTATGCGATAAAGTGTAGCACAGCTTTTTATATCCATCTATGACAACATGTATAGCTTTATCAAGGATTTTTTTGTAGTTACCTGACAGGGGAAAGATTCTCATATTTAGACGAATGGCAGCTTATGCCAGACACAGGTTTGAACTAAAATAAGATGAGAGTCGTAGACCCTGATTTGACCCTGATTAAAGGCTGTGATGTCAATGTTATTTCAACGGGACAAATGGCTACAGTATCGGGCCTTTCGCAATGTCCCTTTGCTCGCCAGACGATTGCCAGAAACACAGTTGCTTGAGAAAGAAACCTTAGACCATATGCTTCTACAACATTCAAGTGTCGTACTGAAACCCTGCGACGGACGTTATGGGAGAGATATTGTGTTCATCCGGCGGCTGAAAACAGGTACCTATCAAATCCAAAATGAGAATAATATCATTACCATGCAAAACAAAAGTGATTTACAGGATTGGTTTGATCAAATTGACAAGGATCGTGAGTATATCATCCAGCAGCGTCTGTATTTAGCTCGTATTCGGCAAAGACCGTTCGACCTTCGTATCATGGTTCAACGTCAAAAAGCAACTTCATCTGCCTGGAAGGTAACCGGTTCCTACGCCAAGATCGCATCACGCGGGTATCTGGTGACTAATGTGACCAACCGTACCATTCCTGTGCTCAAAGCGTTGCAACTAGCACGTGTAGGTGGACGGAAACTGCTCCTTCAAGTAGAGCGCACTGCTCTGCTGGCCGCCAAGAGCCTGGAGGTACACTACCCTGATCTGAGACAGATCGGTTTTGATATTGGAATCGATAAGAAAGGCGGGATCTGGATTATTGAAGGCAATTACCGCCCTGACCTTCGTCCGTTCCGGCACTTGAAGGACTCTTCGATGTATCGCCGAATCTTGTGGTATCAGAAGCATTAATTCCAATCGTTACGACGCAAGAAGCGACTCCCCGTTGACCTGGAGAGTCGCTTCTTAACATCCGTTTCTTTGTTCAACCGATTGCCGATATTATTAACATTTCCGACGGCGTCTAGCTGAACTTACTACACGCGTTACCCGGAACTGATTCGGGCCCACTTGGATAATCGCGAACTGGCTGTAGGATGTTCCTGATGACGTGTAAGGTTCTGCTTCAATATTTCCACTCGGTGTGATCACAGTTGCAGTAATTCGAGTCACCAGACAAACCCCACGCCCCGATGACTGCCAAGTCCCTTCACGTTGAACACTGTAACGGTCATTGCTACAGAAAATAGACGCATACTCGACCGTTCCATACGCATTAAACGAAGTAGAGTTATAAATCTGAACTGGATCATACCCACCTGTTGGTCTACGATTTCCCATTCTCAAAACCTCCTTATTGTTGATAGTTTATTAGATGCAATAGAGCGATTTTGGTGAGGGATAGACGTGGACAAGGCTGAAAAAGTGTATTTGCCTTACAAAAAAAACCACCCGCCATGTTAGCGAGTGGTTTGCAACTGCTGTAGCAATGATGAATTAGGAAGCTTTCGCCGCCGCTGCTTTTTGAATCAACGCTTTGGCATCATTCACTGAAAGGCCTTGCTTAGGTTCCAGCATTTTTTTGTCTGTTGCACTGAAAATGCCTTTATCAATCAGTTTTGCTAGTGGTTTCAACGCGTAAGCAGCCACCGATTTTCCGTCTTCGAAGCCAGCAATGATCGTTGCCGCTTTCGCTTCGGATGCCGGGCTATTCACCAATTTCGCCAAAATGGTTGCTGCCTCTTCCCGAGTGATATCACGCTCAGGATAGAAGTTACCGCCGTAGCCTTGAATAAATCCGGCTTTGGAAGCTTCTGCAATGGCATCGGCATATGCAGCATTCGCAGCAACATCTTTGAATGCAGGTGCTGTAGATACTGCGTCAAGCTTCAGCATATTCACGAGCGCAGTGACAAATTCAGCACGAGAAATAGGTTCATTGTTCGCTGGTGCTGGTGTTTCTGCTGGCTCTGTAGCGACACCGATGTTTGTAATGCGGGCTTCTTTTTTAGCTTGAATATCGCCACCCTTGAATGTATCTGTGATGTATTTGTAGAACACATCCAGATCAATTGGGCCAGCCAAGGAGGATTTTGCATCCAGCAGTACTTTGTAGTTGTCTCCACCTGCAGCCATGAAATTGTTCACGACAGCGGTGTATGATTTTTTAGGATCAATCGGTGTACCATCTTCAAGCGTAAGAGCCGTCACACGCTCAGTAACCGGCTTGCTGAAGTCGGCTGTGTATTTCAAACCAGCAATTTGCAACGTTTTTGTATTTGGTGTACCGTCAGCATTGGTTCCCCATTGCTGTTGTAGCAACGTTTTTACCTGCTCACCTGTCAGCTCCAGCTTCACGAGTGTATTGCCGAAAGGCTGGATTTTAGCCAAATCTGCAAAGGTCACATCCCCTTTTGGCAGGTCTGCACGGATACCACCTGGATTCATGAATGCAAAGTCAGCCTTACTTGCTTTATCGCCAAAGTCTGCTTGACGCATCGCATCTGCAATCAGGTTGCCCAGTGGAGCTTCGTTATTGTAAGCATCCGTACGCAAAACGGTACCATCTGTTGTACCTACTGGCTTGGTCAGCTCAGGGTGCTTATCCAAAGACTTTTTGATAATTGCTAGTGTTTCAGGATCTTCTTTTACACCCTCTTGGAACGTGGTTGTCACGGTAGCCGATTTTTCAGTTACATCTCCCGTAACAGGGTCAATCATCAGCTTGATATCTTCAAACGCTGTACCATAAGAGTATGCTTGCACGATCAGTTTGCCATTCACGACACCGTTCGCCAGAGCGTGATTATCACCCGCAACGATGACATCAACAGGAGAGTTTGCAGGCAACGCTTTTGCCAGATCAGCTGCTTCTCCAGTTGTTACCCCTTCTTTGGTCGATGCTGGGTCATGTGCCAGAACGATAATCGTTTCAACGCCTTGGTCTTGCAGTTCTTTTGCATATTTATTAACGGCTTCAACCTCTTCTTCAGCGCTCAGGAAACGTACACCTGCTGTACCCGCTGGAGATACTTTGTTTGGCGTTGATTTCGTCACGAGTCCGATGAATCCGATTTTGACGCCACCTACTTCTTTGATCACATACGGTTTAATCAAGGGTTTACCTGTGGAGTTCTCAATCACGTTTGCATTCACATAATCAAATTTCGCACCAGCATGGGTTACTTTACCTTCTTTTGGATCAAGTCCGCCAAAAATTTGAGCCTTCAATGCAGCAATCCCTTGGTCAAATTCATGGTTACCCAGAGAACCTACATCAAATCCCATCATATTCATCCATTCCATGGTAGGCTCATCACGATCCATAGATGAGACTGGAGCAGATGCACCAACCGAGTCGCCGTTATGGAACAGCAAGGAATGCTCATATTTGGCCTTAGCTTCTTTGAGATAGGTTGCTAGAATTGGAGCAGAACCTGCCTTCTTATCACCAACCATAGATGTTGTATCCAATTGGCCGTGGAAATCATTGATTCCTATCAAATGTACCTCTACATCTTTACCTGCGGCAGAAACGGAACCGGCTGCTCCGAACAGCTGAGTGAGTAATAATGTAGCAGCTGCCACACGAATGGTGCTTTTCCCCAAAACTTTTTTCCAAGACATGAGTAAACCAAACCCCTCTCCAATTTCAAATCCTGAAACATTTTACCATAGTTCAATTCATAAAAGTGACCAATTCTATTAAATCTATGTAAAAAAAATTACAAAAGAATACATAACTCTTTATATTGAAAATGTTGTATTTTATATTTTTCTCTTGCTATAGTGGAATAAAATGTTATATATTCTCTTTGTAATCACTTTCTAACTCTGTTAAATGAATGAATCATCCTCTTTCACTACCACTATGCCTTCCTGCAACTTCTACCAAACATATTTAAGCTCACAACGATATAAACCATCTATTTTAGCATTTGATGTCCATTAAAGGAGGTGACCCTGAGAGCACTGTACATATGGCTGTCCCATAAATGACCACTGGGGGATGTGTTGATTGCTCTTTCACCACTTCTGACCGAACGCTATGTTGCATTACGGCAATACCCGTAAGCGTTTGTTGTACTACGCAATTTGCATCAACCATTCTAAGGAATATAGGAGAGTGTCCAATGAAAAAGCTATTTTTCCCAAAATCATTCCGCATTTTGATCGCATGTTTGTTGATCCTGGCCTTTGCTGTACCTACAACAGCTTCCGCAGGCTACCTTGGAGATAAATTGTTGATCGGTCAGAGTATGCAAAAAGGGGACTATCTTACCTCCCAAGACGGCAGGTTTTCAGCCATCTGGCAGGATGACGGGAATTTCGTAATCTACCAGAACGGCTCTTCTCTATGGAGCAGTGGCACAAGTAAAAGCGGAGCACTTTCGTTTAAATTCGAACAACAATATGGGAAGCCTGTCATCTATAAATATGGAACGAAGTGGCAAACGGTTTATCAATATGCTTATCGTTGGGGAACCAACCCGGCCACAGGGAAGTATGAATACTATTATGGCCCGGGCTGGGATACCGTACTGGTAACAGATACAACCAAGCTGGTAGATGCCTGGTTTGCGAATACTGCAGCATGGATTCCTGGTCACCATGGAAGCGCGTTACCAACGAACACAACAGGGGACACTTTCGTCATGCAAAATGACGGTAACCTAGTTCTCTACAATACTACCCTGACCAACGAATATTACCCGAATAGCTGGATTCCTGTCTGGGCTTCCAATACGGGCGGCCGTTAATAGGGGATCGACAGAAGCCTTATATTTATGTTGATTGATACTCGCAATGAATATATGAAAAGCCGAAGCAGGAGTTTATCCCCGCTTCGGCTTTTTTATTTTTCGCGAATTACCACAGATCTTCCGGAATGTATTTTAACATCGTTTCGGAGCCATCTGGATTGATCTTGTACGTATGCGTTCTTGTCGCTTCCTCAAGATGTCCGAATGACCATCTGCCCAAACGGTTGTCTGGATAAGAAGCTTCAACCCCGGTTAATGGACCTCTGTACAGCATACCGTTAATCATCTTGACAGCTTCCTCTCTGGTAAGCTGACTGTTGGGTTGGAAGGAGCCATTTTTGTATCCTGATAGGAATCCAAAACGGTATACCTCATCGATAGACTGCTCCGCCCAGCTCCCTTCAATATCGGTAAACGAGCTGATTCTCAATACATTGTTCATCTTCAGCTCTCTTGCAACTCCGAGATAACGAGCAATGGCTGTTGCCAGCTCTGCCCGTGTGATCGGTTGATCTGGCTTGAACGTGTTATCTGCATAACCTTTAAATATCTCTTTGTTTACAACTGCTTCGATATAATCGGCTCCCCAGTAACTTGTAGCAACATCGCTGAATAACTGTACGTGACGAACCTCATCTTGCAATTGCAGTGTACGGGCAAAGATGGCAGCAATCTCTGCACGGGTAATGAGTCGTCCGGGTTTAACGTTACCATCTGGATATCCCATAATGTAACGGGCATGCTTATGTTCATAACGGTTAGAATACAACATCACCTTGATCAAGGATGCATCATCTTGTGTATTCGTAAGTGTAAGCTTGTGATCCGTGCCTATACTAGCCGTTATGGTCCCAAAATCTTCACCTTCGTTCATATCGTTAACCTTGAGTTTGAACGTCAGCTTGCCTTGCGTTCCTCCCGTCAGCTTACCAACATTCCACTTGAGTTCTTGGCCTGTCAAAACACCGCCGTTCGCATCCACCAAACTTAGCCCTGAAGGGATCTTAACTTTGATGTACACACCATCGGCATCGATCGAGGTTTTATTGGCATAGATCACGGTGAAGGTAAGTGTATCTCCTTCGCCACCCTTCATTTTGTCAACCAGAATCGCTGTAGCGAGATCGATAGACCCCGAAGGCGTCGTAGTTGTTGGAACAGTTGCTGGTGGAGTTGAAGTTGTCGGTGAGTTTGATGCACCCGCACTCGTTCCTGCTCCTGATCCTGTTCCTCCAGATGTTGGCATAGGTGTCATGCTAAAGTTATACAGCACAATATCCGTACCCACATGAATCAGCGGTTGGCTTGGATCAACAACTCTGCTATCAAAATCCTTATATCCAGCTCTCTTCGCAGTTAAATAATAGTCCGTATGCGGAAATACCATAAAGGCATATTGCCCTGTCGCATCACTTGTCTGCGGGTTGGCATTATCCGCTGGTGGGAAGTTATTCACTGGCGGCAAGTTAACAACTGTTCCGTTACTGTAATGAAGTGTAACAACAGCACCGGTTATCGGTTGACCTGTTACGGAATCTGTAATTGTACCATACGGGTCAATAAGCACTTCACTGATGCTAATCTGTCCGTCTGCATTAATTTCGGCATTCATGTGCCCTACAACGATAGGTTGTGTCCCGCCTCCTGGAAGCGGAATGTTATAGATAACTTTTGCCGTATAGCTGCCCTTGAGCACACTGTCAATATTAAATATACCGTTGTGGTCAACTGGACCTGTATGATCGCCATTGCCATCATTGATCAATACGTTGTAGCCACCGCCCACAGTCCCATCGAGCGTTGCGGATTCCCCTTGCGTTTTTCCAACCAGGACAATACCTGATACCGTTTTATTTCCATCAAAGGAATGGCCATCCACACTTCCGTTTACGGGGACGTTCTGATTAAACGTGACCGATTTCTGCTGACCGTTGATCTCAACCAGCTTTGTAATCGATACATCGTACGTCACATTCCCCTGCGGTATAGCAATGGTGTATGCCCCATCAACTCCTGTAATAGCAACCGCGTGAAAATCAGCAATGCCATCTCCGTCAAAATCTTTACTTACTTTAATCGTGGAACCTGCTAACGGATGTCCTGCCTGGTCTGTGACAACACCTGTAATAACCCCAGGAGTAATCGTGATATAGATCGTGTCACTAACCTGGATACCCTTTTGGCTATCATCTACGGTTGCCGTCAGCGGTATGGATACCGATCCCGCACCCCCAAGAACCGCTGCAGTAAAGGTTGTCTTAGCAACGCCTTGTGCATCCGTCAGAACCGTTATCGTATTGGTATTTCCGGTAAAATGACCGTACGTTGTATTCGGTACTTCAAACACAACTTCAACGCCTGCCTGAGGACGCCCCTCTTTATCGGTTATCACCGTCTTAAATTCGGATGTAGCCGTACCATTACCAAGTATGGATGAGGGGTTGGCTGTTAATGTTATCTCGTAATCCACAAGTTCAAAATCTTCGGTGATACGTCCGTTTCCATTCACATTGGCTGTAGACACAGAGACTTCTCTATGCGCCGGGCTATATCCATCACGCACAACTTCCAAAATATAATTATTGATGACGACGTCTTCGAAATTGTACTTCCCATTTGTATCGGTCGTAGTACGCCCCTTCTCTTTACCCGCAAGGTCGCGCAAAATTACAGTAGCACCGGATACCGGATTTTGGGTCTCTTTATCTCTGATTGTTCCATCAATGCTAGGGTTGATAAATGTGATTGTAACCGTAGCTTCGTTGGAATTACCTACTCCATCATAAGCCTGATAAGTGAACGTCACACTGCCAGATATTTCTCCAGCAGGCACAAACGTAAATGAACCATCGGTTTTAACATTCAGTGTACCCTTGCTTGTATCACTCAGGGAGCTGATGCTCACGGCAGTAAGCGTACCGTTCCCTACAACGGTATCATTTGATAGAATACCGATTGCCGCAGGAACGTTCAGCGTACGGCCCTTCACTACCTGATAGCTGTCATTCTCAGCTGTAGACAGCTTACTGAATTTTGCATAATAGTCTCCAGCTGAGGAAACTGTCAATGCATAAACTTTATCCGTACTTACAGGTGTACCTGTACCTTCCTCGTTGTCATACCATCCTGCGAAGGCATAACCGGAAGCTGGAACTGCCTTAATCGTTGCAGATTCACCAAGTGCGTAGACACCGTCACCTTCTGTTACGCCACCAACATTACCAATGACATGAGTCGTGATCGGCACTTTGATGGTGATGGTAACCGTAGCTGAACTTGAGTAGGCTGTCCCGTCATAGGCCTCATAAGTAAATGTCACATTACCCGATGCATTTGCTTCCGCAACAAACGTAAACGATCCGTCCGGATTTACATGTAGTGTACCTTTGCTCGTATCACTAAGCGAACTGACATGGTCCACGGTGAGCGGATGATTCTCATCATCGGTATCGTTAGAGAGCAAGCCCTTCTCCGCTGGAACATCCAGTGTGTCTCCGCTTCTAACGTTGTAGCTGTCGTTTTTCGCGGTTGGTTTATGTGCAGGTGGTGTAATGTTAATCGTTACCGTCGCTTCATTCGATAGGGCAGAACCATTATTAGCTTTGTAGGTGAACGTCACACTACCCGATGCTTCTGCTTCCGCCACAAAGGTGAATGATCCATTTGAATATACATTCAGTGTCCCCTTGCCTTCATCACTGATTGAACTGATACTTGCAGCAGTAAGTGTACGTCCCTCGCTATCCGTATCGTTGAGCAAAATGCCCTCTTCCACTGGAACACTGAGAGTTTCTCCTCTCACAACGCTATAAGTATCATCATGGGCTACGGGTAGCGTTGTGAACTTTGCATAGTAATCCTGATTCGTCTGAACATTGAACTGATAAGTTGCATCCGTACTTACAGGAGTTCCTGTTCCTCCCGGGTTATCATACCACCCTGCGAATGTATAACCCTGATTCGGAGTAGCTGTAATTGTTGCAGAATCACCAATGTTATAGGTGGCATCCCCTACAGATGTACCACCAACGGCTCCAATAACATGCGTGTTGATTACAGCTGTGGTCACGTTGGTTACATCCGTAGATACCGTATTCGACGCAAGGTTAATTCCTGAAATGACAGCATTATCGCTATCTAACGTCTGCGGCGTGCCCGGTGCAGTTTTCGTAAAAGTAAGCACCTTGCTGTCATTGGCTGGAACATCAATCCCTGTTTGGGTTTGGCCATCGCTAATGACGCTGAGCCCTGTAATAGCTATATTTGTATAGTTATAGATGGTCACTTTGTAATCTATAGACCCGTTAATTGGAACGGTTGCCGGGCCTGTCTTCATAATTCCCATCTGCAAATCAAGCTTCCCGTTGTTTCCAAGTCTCATAATGGCCTTGCCATTATTCAGCGATTCCTCGGTTACATACGTTGCGCCGATTCCACCCGTTTTGGAAATGGTCTGTTTACTTGTTAAAGCCTGATAATAGGGACTGTCAGCAGGTGGGTGGAAGTACGCTGCCGTCTTGGCTCCGTCATTCGCATTGCCCGCATTGATGTAACGGGATATGTCCGTCACCTGATCAGGTGCTACCTGAAATGTCGGTTTTACTTTATAACTGATTTTAAAAGAACCGCCTGCTGGCGCACTATAGTCTCCAGGTTGCGGACTTGTCCGGTTTTTGAAACGGTAAATATGCGATTGCATATCATCTGCGTCAATATACCATGTAAGATTGCTAACGCCTGCGACGGTTTTAATGACCGCCTTACTTCCATACCCCGCGAATGCATACGCTGTACCACCGTTTATATTCGTATTTGTGTCTACTGTCGCAACAGCATCCCCGATTTTTAACGTGGACAGATCCACAGCAAAATCATTGCTGATATCGTCTGCAACAACGATAGCACTCGCGATATCTGCCGTCTCCCCACCGTTCCCCAAATCCGTGGTTTCCGGTATGTTGAGAAGCGGAAGTATCGTTGTAGTAGCCTCGACATCATTGGTTAAACCAGAGAAAGCTGATTTCACAATGTCATACGTTGGGGCAAATGTGTAATAACTACTGTATACAAATGAATTGGCATAGTTAAATCCATTAGGCCCCTGAGATGCATATGCACTCAGTTTGTCATATGTGTTCTTGGCAGTACCATAGTTATAATTACTATCTTCCTTATTCTCGTTGACTCGTTTCGGATCAAGTCCTGCCCACGCATACACAGGTTCGTTACCGTTATACGGTCCATTGATCGCCGTTGTGGAACCCAACCCTACAGTATACACTTTGGACTGAGTGGCTTCTCCCCCATTGTATTCGGTGTATTTACGGTCCATAAGATCCTTCATATATGCACCGGTAAGAATGGTTAACGCAGCAATTTCCGGATCACCTGTATTTGCCAAACCGACGCCCGCTGTAGCTGGCACATACTTGTTAACATTCGTTCCGCTTTGATTATAATTCGGGATTGTTATAGCCTCAGCTAATGCATTGGCAAAATCGGTCTCAAATGAACTGCCTTTCGGCGAAAGAGACCATGCTTTCTTGGCATGAATTGCCGCTCCATCAGATAGAAGGAATAAATAAGGCTGTCGCTTTGGGCCTGCTCCCTTCGTTCCCACCTTACTCATCGTCTTCGAGACACCGTACATGATGCCGTCCTGAGTGGGAGTGCCGGGCCCTAGTCCAACTGCAGGTTGTGTTCCAACGGAACTACCATCTTTGATTAGATTACTGTTCAAAGTAACCGTTTGAGTATTGCCACCTACATATTTCAGATAGTCTTCTGTACCATGACCCGAACTAAATTCGTAATGTCCCATCTCCATAAATGTACCGAGATGGTTAGCATCAGCTGATCCGCCGAACCAATATACCGCAACACGGTTGTTGGAATTGGCATTCATGACTGTACGGATGGCGTCATTTGCAGCCTTAGCCATAGCTTCTACGCGATAATAAACGCCTGCATCTCCAGCTGTGAGCGCTATTTCTTTACCGCTGCGGGTACCCATTGAAGAACTCATATCCAAAATAAAAGTTACGTCTGCCGCAGATCCGTTCGCATTGCTGTTACCGCCAACGCCTGGATTCGTGGAGTTGGATGTCATATATTCTTGTGCTAGTGCAGATAACTGAATATTGAATGTACCATCATTCTCTGCCGTAACACTTTTGTCTGTCCAGATCCTTCCATCTGAGGCAGCTGTACCGAAGCCAGCAGGTGCTGTATCTGTGACCGGATCGGCCATTAACTTCACACGATATTGCTTGTAGTTTGCCTCTGCTGTGGTTGGAGCGTTATTTGCATAGGCTACTGAACCTAATAATGCAGATAGGCCACTCCCCCCCAGGATTAAACATACCGTGAGCACAATAGAAATGATTTTTTTGATGCCTTTGGTCATATCCTTTTTGCCTCCATATAAAATTGAAATGTAACTGGTTTCTTGCTGTAGATAATTCTGAATCCCCTTTCATATATGCAACCCAGTTAACTTGCTATAGGGAATTCTTGTGCCTGATCTACAAACGTGCATTCACAAAGCAATCTACTGAATCTATTATTGTTTATGACCTACTTTCTATATAAAAGATGATTAGCGAGATTCAGTATAACCTCTGTCTCTAAACAAATACTGAACAACAAAAAAGCCTTAGGAAAATCCTAAGGCTACACACTATTAATATAATTAATTCGAGTTCTATTTTATGATAGGATCGTTCCAAGCAAAGGAAACTGACGCATCAGGGACGAAAAGGCGGTAAAAGATGTACTTCAGTAGGTTTCAAGACACGCCCTAGTTACGCGCTTGATTGTGAAGCTTCAAAAACACCTGATAGCTGCGTTCAGCACAGGAAGAGATCGACACCGGATCGAATCCAACCAGATCGGCGTACAGCGTGTCGTTTAGTGGAGCTGTCCAGGATTCGGGCAACTGTGCTGCCCCAAGGCGCGCACCCATGATCGACCCAACCGTAGCTCCATTACAATCGGTGTCGAGCCCACCATAAACAGACGTGACAACTGCCTTCTCAAAATCATTGCCAGCATACACCAGAGATGCTGCTACCAGTGCAGCATTGTTATTGGTATGCACCGCATCATAATGACTGAACGTATCCCAAATCCTGCTGACCAATTCCCGCTCGTTCCGAGCAGAGAGTCCAATCTCCATGCCTTGAAGCACATCTGCGGCCAGTCTGCTTGTCTTCGGAATCTCGCTGAGTCCAATTTCTACGATACGCTCGCTATTATTTTCCACAAACGCCGCAGCGATCATCGCTGCATTCAACATCTCACCATAAATACCATTCTTGACATGAGAAAAGGAGGCATCTCGCCAGCCAAGTTCGGCTGCCAGTTCAGGTCGTCCGGCTACACCATATGCTAATCCGTCAGCACGGATTGCAGCTCCGATCCACTCGCGGTATGGATTAAGATACATACGCACACACTCCTGGCGTTGCGCCCAATCTACAGGTTTATCCGATTTCAGGTGCGAGGTCTCCTGAGCGAAATTCATGTATGCTTGTGTCTCCGCTGTACATACCTGACTGTATGTGAGACGGTGATGCCACAGTTTTCCGATATCCCACGAATCCCAGTCCAGCCCTTTTTCCTCCAGCAACAGCAAGCCCAGAATCGTGTAACGAATATCATCATCGCTCTCCATAAACCGAATTTTCTCTCGGACACTTAAAGGCCCTAGTTCTGTCAAACTCAAGCCATACTCCTGCTCCGCACGGGAATGTTCAGGAGTATACCCTCGAATTGGCCAGGCGTCAGCTCCCTTGAACCAAAGCTCAATATTTTCCCAGCCCGGGCGTCCATCCTTACCGTAGAGGTAATCGGGGTGTTCCAATGGCTTCCCTAGTGCACACCCAACACTTCGCCCGAGCCAAGCCCCGTAGAATTTATCTCGCCATACTTGCTCACTCCAGTCCGCTTGAAGCTCGCGAGGTCCCTCTGGACGCAAAGCACGGATGTCTTCCAAATTCGAAGGTTCTGCAAAAGGAAAATCAGCCGATACCTGAAGTTCCATCAGTTCTCGGTAGAGTTGCAACAGCGTGCTCTCATCATCAGCGGCCTCGTCCCACTTTTGCATATATCCCTGAGTGTCACAGCCTTCCTCACCCCGTTGAAGCAGTTCAAGTCGCACCGTCTCTCGCAAGTCAGTCCAGCCTGCCATATTAAGAATCCCCTTGTGGAGATTGCTCTACACGAGCGTCCAGGATAGCAAGTGCATCATAGATGAGACGAATGAAGGCATCACGGTCAACATCTAGCAGTACGTTCACATTAGGCTCGCGATCTGTCTTGGTGCGCAAGTCGCCCACGGTCATCCCGCGTGTGTGCGTTCCTTGGGTTTCGATCGTCACGTCCAGCATTTTGCTTTGGAACAGCTGAGGCTGAAGCAGCCATGCAATGGCACACGGATCATGCAGGGCATTGCCATGGTAACCCATCTTTTTGCCGTAAATCGAGTAGAAGTCCAGCAGTTCCCCAACCATAACTGATACGGGGCCGCGTGTTTTCAAAGCCTCAATCTCCTCGTCAAAAATAGCCGCTTTATCCGTCACATCCAGTCCACTCATCGTGATCGGAATTCCTGATTCAAATACAATTTGGGCCGCTTCCGGGTCAACATAGATGTTAAACTCTGCTGTACGAGTTACATTTCCATAAGCAATGCCTCCACCCATCATGGAAATGCCCGCAATCCGTGACTTCAGTTCAGGATACGCACGAATGAGGGTAGCAATATTGGTCAACGGGCCAATGGGCACAAGGGTGATCGGCTCATCCGAAGACAGCAACAGATTTCGTATAAACTCTACAGCCCCTTCTTCAATTGCCCGAAAGCGGCTTGGCGGAAGTACAGGGCCGTCCATTCCCGATTCACCATGGGCTTCCTCTCCCGTCACTAAGGAACCCAACAGCGGCCCCTTCGCTCCTTTCGCTACCGGGATATCCGCTCCGACAAAACTGAGAATTTTGAGCGCATTATTCGTAATCTTCTCTAAGGTCTGGTTGCCGCCCACTGTTGTGATGCCCTTAATCTCCAGCTGCTCTGGGTTAGCCAGCGCCAGCAAAATGGCAATTGCGTCGTCATGTCCTGGATCACAGTCAATAATTATAGGTTTTGTCATTGTTCTCTCCTCAGTTCGTTTTTTGTGCGAATTTACGCCGCTTCTTACGTGTCTCAGCAATCGCATAAACAATTAGTCCGATCACGGTGGCTACATAAGGCAATGTACCGATTAACTCAGCCGGTATCTTGAGCACCTGCAATGCATTAGCCAGTGCCTCCGCTCCACCGAATAGCAGTGAGGTCAGGGCTGTGCCTACGGTTGTACTGCGTCCCATAGACTCCGCTGCGATGGCAATCCAGCCCCGGCCAGCGATCATATCTCTGGTGAATAGAGATAAATATCCCATCGACATGTAGGCACCACCCAAACTGGCAAAGAATCCACTCAGCAACAAAGCCATATACTGAATTTTCACCACACTGACACCAACCGACTGTGCCGCATGCGGATTCTCACCGACGGAACGAATTTGCAGACCTAGTGGCGTACGTTTTAATAAATAATAGACGGCAATAACGGCTAGAATGGAAGCATATGTCAAAATATGATGCCCTGACAGAATCGGGCCGAGCACCGGAATTTGTTGCAACAGGGGAATATCTATACTAGGCAGCACCTTGCTCGGCAAGGACGTAGATGAACCTTTGTCACCACTAAGCAAGTACAGTAGAAACACCGTTCCCCCTGATGCAAACATATTGATGGCAACGCCGCCGAGAATAATATGCGTCTTGAATTTAAGGGTGAAGAAAGCAAGCATTCCGGCAATCGCCGTACCCGACAGCACTGCGCCAAGTAATCCGATCCAGGCACTGGCCGTGTATGAGCTGACAACAACCCCCGCCAGTGCGGATACGAGCATGATTCCCTCCATACCAATGTTGATGATCCCAGCTCGATTGGAGATCAATGCACCTAAAGCCGCGAACAAAATCGGAGTAGTAACCCGTAATACAGAGAAGGCAAAATCCGTCGTTAAAATGACGTTCAGCAGGCTATTCATGCAGTTTGGCCTCCTTCAGCAGCATCCGATTCTTCCAGAATTTCAAGAACTGCTCCGCAGAGATCAGCAAAATAATGACTGCTTGAATAATGGAAATCATCTCGGAAGGCACATCCGACAAACGAGCCATCAGGTCCGCACCGATACGAATATAGGCGAGGAAGAGTGCGGCACCAATGACGGAAAGAGGATTGTTCTTGGCAAGCATGGCCACAAGTGCACCATCCAGTCCATATCCCGGCAATGCCGTCCATTGAAAGCGATTATACATGCCCAGCACTTCGACCGAACCACCCATACCGGCAATAAAACCTGCAATTAGGTGCACCAGAATGATGACTTTTGCTGTTTTCATACCGGAGTATCCAGCAAATTCGCGGTTGGCTCCCGTCATGCGCAGCTCATATCCCCACTTCGTGCGATACATGAAATAATGAGCAAGAACAATCAACACCAGCACAATGATCAGTCCGGTATGCAGCCGTGTGCCTGGCATTATTTTGTCCAGCTGTGCCGTCTCGGCAAATTTATAAGATACATTCGAGAACGCCTTGGCATCCCGCAGGTGATAATTCAACAGATACAAGCCAATTCCAAAAAAGATGCTATTAAACATCAGTGATGTGACCAGTTCATTGGCATTCCATTTGGCCTTTAGATAACCGGGAATAGCTGAGAGTAGTGCACCCACAATCGAACCCGCTCCAATCGCCACGATCGGGTGCATAATTCCGTTCATGCTTAGATGAATAGCCAGAATGGCAGCAACAATACCTGAGATATAAAAGATGCCTTCTGCGCCCAAATTGAACATGTTCGTTTTAAACAGGAGTGACACCGACAGCCCTGTAAACATGAGCGGGATTGCCATTTCCACAACATTGCCCATGCGGCTTAAGGTGGACAGCGGCTCAAACAGGAAGATGCGGATAGTCTCTACAGGCTGGCTGCTCACCAGAGAGATAATAATAAATGCAATAGCTAAAGAAATAAGAATGACTGCTGCCGTGCGGTATACTTCAAAATATTTTAATCGGATCATGGGGAAGCCTCCTCCTCATACTGCTCCTGCTGCTCACGAATCCCAAGCATGTAGAGACCCAGCTCCTCTTCGCTGACGCTTGACGGCGAATCCAACCGGGCGGCAATCTTGCCGTCATATAACACAAGCAGTGTATCACTCATTTCCAGAATTTCATTCAGATCAGCCGATACAAGCACAATTGCAGAGCCCGCATCCCGTAGCTCCAGCAACTTCTGATGGATAAACTGTGCCGCTCCAATGTCCACCCCCCGCGTAGGTTGCTCTGCTATGAGCAGATCCGGTTCGGTTGAGCACTCACGGGCAACGACTACCTTTTGCATATTGCCTCCTGACAACATACCGATTGGCTGTGACGGGCCGGAGCAACGAACCTTGAATTCCTCCACCAGAGAACTTGCCAGCTTTTGAATGGATGACATACTAAGGAGCGGCCCTCTATTCAGCAATTTCGAACGGTACCGGGTGGAGATCAGATTGTCTGCAATACTTGCCTCACCAGCTGACCCCTGGCGCATCCGGTCTTCCGGGATGTAGGAGACGCCGAGCCCACGAATCTCACGGATACCGAGTGAATGAATATCCTTTCCCTTCATTTCGACCTTGCCGCCTGCATAGCGGTTCCCCAAGCTTCCAGTCAGTGCTTCTACGAGCTGACTTTGCCCATTGCCTTCTACACCAGCAATCCCGACAATTTCTCCTGCACGAACATGAAAGCTGATATCCGACAACAGTGCCTTGCCTTCGGGATCAACTGCCCCTAAATTCTGCACAGACAGTACAGGCTCACCATAATTCTTCTGCGTCTTGTCATACTTAAGCACAACATCCCGTCCAACCATTAGCCGTGATATTTCCTGTTCTGTCACATCTGCAATGTTAAGCACACCCTCGGTACGTCCGCCACGCAAAATGGTAATTCTATCGCAGATCGCTTTCACTTCTTTCAGCTTGTGCGAGATAAACACAATCGTATGTCCTTTTTCTTTCAGCAGCTTCAACTCTCGGAACAACTCTTCTGTCTCCTGTGGAGTTAGTACGGCTGTAGGCTCATCCAGAATGAGTATTTCTGCACCACGTAGCAGAGCTTTCAAAATCTCTACCTTTTGCTTCATCCCTACGCTCAAATCCTCAACCTTGGCCCTTGGATTCACGGACAGATTGTACTTGCGCGCCGTTTCCTCCGTCATGCGGACAGCTTCTGCATAATGAATGCCCACACCGCGTCTCGGCTCCATGCCGAGCACCATATTCTCAGCCACGGTGAAGGAAGGAACGAGCATGAAGTGTTGATGCACCATACCGATTCCAAGCGCAATAGCATCCTGAGGGTTGCCAAGCTTGATCTGTTTTCCTTTTAACAAAATCTCGCCTTCGCTCGGCTCTTCCATGCCAAACATCATCTTCATCAATGTAGACTTGCCCGCCCCGTTCTCCCCGGCGATGGCATGAATCTCTCCCTCCTGCAAGGAGAACTGAACATTCTTGTTAGCGACCACCCCATTGGGGTAAACCTTTGAAATATTACGCATTTCCAACAGTGCGCCGGACATGTCGGGTTGCTCCTCTCTACTAGCAATGTGCACAAAAAATGTACAGCCGAAAATGCATCAATGATCATGACTACATCTCCAGCTGTACAACATACACTCGGTTATTTCACTCCGATGATCCTATCCAGTAAACGAATGTTTATGCTTATCTTATGGCTTCACGCTATTACGGATCGCTTCGATCTCTGAGGTTTCCATGCCCATCGCATTGGATACCTTAATCTCTTTGTTTTCAAGTTTCTTCTTGATCTCTTCTACTTTCGCTTGCAGATCAGCAGGGAATACACTTGTATAGATGTCATTCTCCGCAATACCAACACCGTTCTCGACAAAGCCCATCACCTGGCGCTTTCCTGTCTCCAGCTTGCCCTCTTTCGCCTGGTTCACGGCTTCCAAAATCGAAGTGTCGATCTTTTTGATCGCAGAAGTAATGATAAGGTTAGCTTTGGCAGGGTCTGTCTCTTTGAGCAACGCAGCCTGGTCCGAGTCCACGCCGATCGCATACTTGGTTTTTTCCTTGGCTGCATCAAAAATCCCCAGGCCTGTACCGCCCGCTACGTTAAAAATCACGTCAACTCCCGAGTTATATTGAATAAGGGAAAGTTCTTTTCCTTTGGCCGGATTGACGAAATCACCAGCATAAGATACAGCGACCTTAATATTTGGATCTACGTACTTAGCTCCTTCAATGTAACCGACGAGAAAAGCATTGATACCGGGAATGTCCATCCCGCCCAGGAAACCGATCAGGTTGTCCTTGTTTGCATTTGGCATGTCCGACTTGGTCGTGAGCGCCGCAACCGCTCCCGCCAGGAAGGATACTTCATTAGTAGAATAGGACATATTATATACATTGGCCGGGGCATCCTCGATGTCTGTATCGTAGTTAATGAACGTTTTATCCGGATGCTGCTCCGCAGCAGCATTAAACATTTCTGTAATTTCAGAGCCACCAGAAATGACGATGTCCCAGTCCTCAGCAGAAATATCGTTAAACGTTGGCTCCCACTTTGTTTTGTCTGCACCCATTTCAATGACCTTGGTCTTAGCGCCCAGTTCGGACTTAACTAGCTCAAGACCATGATTAGCAGCGTCGAAGAAGGATTTGTCTCCCAGTGTACCTGGAATCAGCAATACCACTTTCAGTTGATTGGTCTGCTCACCGCCATTCCCCGTTCCTGCTGAACCCGTTTCACCTGTTGTACCCTTCTTACCTCCACATGCGGACAGAAGCAACAACAACGCTACCATACAAATTACCAACGCATTCTTCTTCATGTTCTTTACTCACACCCCTGTTTGTTGTTAAAATCATGGATAATCTGTCGTGCTTACAGCCCAGCTTTATAAATCATGTAAATTAAAACCTAATTCTGAATTGTAATGCGTTTTCTTTTCTGCTATAACCGAACGTAAAAACGATTACTTTCATTTAACATTCGTTTATGAGTATGATCATAACAAAATCAAGCCATTATATTTATATGATTTCGGTCGCTTTTTTGTACGATTCGGCTAATTGTCGAAATTAGGGGGAAACAATAATGGATCAAGTTCTATATGTTGTCAGAGCCGAACACGTCCGGTTCACACATATCATCCCTCATCGCCATGAATGTTATGAGTTGGTATATTATTTTAAAGGGAACGGGACATCCATGATTGGAGAACATAACTACCATTTTCAAGCTGGAACCTATGCACTTATTCCGCCACACCAACAGCATGATGAGGATCATCGCGGGGACGCTGAGGTACTTTTTGTTGGATTTCAGACGGATCTGTCCGAAATTGCCGAGCTGCAAGGCATGCATCAGGATGACCGGGAGCATAACATCTATAACTACATGCTACAGTTGAACACGGAATATACACGGCGGGGTGAAGGTGCTCAGGACTACCTGAACGACCGTCTACACCATATGTTACTGCACTTGCTCCATCGTGGAGGTAACAGCATGTACCCTCTGTTCTCCGGAGATCGACTCCAACATGTGCTTTCATATATAAATGAACATTTCACACAACGTCTCTCCATCGAGATGTTAGCGAACATGTCCGGATATAGCTATGATCGCTTCCGGCATCTGTTCAAAGAGAAATACGGAGCCTCCCCTTCTCGATATATGCTAATCAAACGCCTGGATTACGCAAAGCATCTGCTTGCCAGCACACAGATGTCCATCTCGGATGTCTCCGCCGAGGCTGGATTCGTGAATGATGCTCAGTTCTGCAACATGTTCAAAAGAGAGACTGGTACAACCCCGCGCTCCTATCGCAAAAACTTGCAGATCACGAACATCTAGCACCCTTGATTTTTGCTCTGTGAGAGAGTGAGGGTGCCAGATGCTTTTTTGGGGTTATACCTCGCCTGTTGCTACGTTCAACTTAACGAACGAAAAACGCCCTATCTACTGGTTTGTTGATAACCGTAAACAGGACGTAAGATTGTTCTTATTTTTATGGATAGACCTTGTAAAAACCGGCACGTTATAATACTCCCCAAATCCCCTCTCGTCAAGAAATAATGTGCGAATGAGCGATATAACGAGCGAGCCCCCCTCTATTCTTTCTATACAGTAATGAATTTCCGGATATGCAGGGCAATATCACTTTTTTCAATTCATCCGATATCACGTAAAATATTGTTCAGATTGATGAGGAATTAAGAAAGGAGCTTTACATGAACAGCGTGGATAAAATCCAATTTTTTCTCTTTTATGGCGAAGTGCCTGAGGCAACTTGTTACGGGTATATGGAGATAAATCAGGATGGCAATATGATTGCTCTCTACAACAATTATGGCGAAGAGATCGACCTGTTTGGCGGGCATGCAATGGTCAAGGTGCGGACGCTTGGCAAATTAGATGATGAAGACCGCGATAATTTTTACTCCCTGTTAGAAAGTGATGGCGTAGGATAAACTGCACAATGTTTGCTTTACTACTAAACTTTGTAGATTAAAAAGAAAGAATATCATTTTCCCAATTACATTAAGGGCCTCCTTTACAGGATGGCCCAGCTATTAAATCAAACTTTATTAACAAAAATGAATACATTGCCGAAATGTTTCATGAATCTTTTATACTCGGCGTTTTCTTTTAATACAATGATGGAGGGATAGGCATTTATTTTGCTTTGTTTCAACGAAGCGAGCAATCCCTTCTGCATCATGCAATGAAACTTTCCTTCCCTATACTGAATAAGAAGTGGTGGGGACATCGATGTATCATCACTTTCGCTTGCTACGTTCTCCACGTTATCGAATTCTTCATACTGAATAAGGCGTAATGGAAACTGCACCACTCCAAAGTATAAACCATCTTCCTTTATGAGTCCCTGCACATCGGGAGAGGCCTGGCAAGTGAGCAACAAATAGCATTGTATCCATTCTTCAAGCATGCCGGTATTGGCATAGCTTACAGCTGATTCTAGTATCGGAGAATACGTTAATTGTGCATCGGTATGCTTCGAGTAGATGATTTTCTTAATAGAGTCCAGAGATAAATAATATTCATCCGCAAGTTCTGATACAGTGAGCCCATGAGCGTACTTATTTCGGATCATTCGATTGCGCTTTCTGAGTTGAGTTCGGTAACCCGACGTTTCGCCCCAACCCTTTTTTTCCTCCCCGGAAGGAATATACAATAGTTTGCCTGCCGCATACTTCTGAACTTCTTTCATCAGTTCCTCGGGAAGAACATCGCTAGCATTGATATATTTCATAATATCACCATCTATAACGCGTAAATTCGATCTTTTAGTTCACTGATAGACTTCATAATGGACCAGCAGGACTCCGTATCATCAATAGATGCGTGCCAGCGCAAGACGTCAATGCCTTTATAATAAGCCATACATAGAAATCTTTCCTGAAAATCGGGTATGACAATCTCCCTTTTTTTGCAGTAATCAAATAATAATTCTGGAATACGCAAGTATGGCTTATTTAAATCCATAATTACAAAATCGAGAAGAAAATCGCCGATGCCGGATCTGCTCCAGTCAGGGAATCCAACCGTCGTTTTGCCATCCGTGATCATATTAACGAAGAATGTATTGTTATAGACCAAATAGCGTTTCCCCTCACAATACGGGATTCTATCCTTCATTTCCTGCAAATATGTTTCAAAAAATTCACGATCAAGTATCGTTGTCTCGAACATCTCCTGCCAATTATACCAATAGCCCTCTTGAGGTTCTGCGAATGTTTCGATCAGAAATTCTTTACAGCTTCCGTATTCTGTTTTGCATTCCTCATCAAATTCACCGTAGCCCTCGATTCCCTGGATATCAGATACATGAATTTCCATGATCTTGTCAAAAAATAGCTCGTGGCACTCCGCAAACTCTTCCAGGTTTAATTGATCAGCGATACGTCCATTCGGCGTCATATTTACTTTTTCAGATAACATCGAACGAATCATGTGGTCCTTACTCATCTCTTCTTCTCCTTTTCTCAATTAAGACTCATCAGGTGCGCATCTGACATAAGAAAAGGATACCACTCGAATGATGCGGGATATAGGCAATGAATATCTTAAGTGAACTTTACATAGCTCTATAAAAATTCCCCTATACTTGGATCAGGGTTTACCATGCTGTGTTCAAACATACGTTTAAGGCCATCCTCTGATGGATGGCCTTAAATACAAGTAACCGCACTACTATTCTATTATCTTGGAATAACAGGTATCCAAATCTCGCTCTTAAAGTTGGGAGATGACACATCTTTACCTTCATTCCATAAGATTTCCGGTCCTTCCGCCACTTCATAGCTGGCAGAAGGAAACCATTCGGAATAGATTCGACCCCATACCTGTTGTAACGTTTCCGGGAAAGGTCCAGCCGCTTCGAAGACGGCCCACGTCATTGCGGGAACCTCTAACTTTGCAAATCTCTCAGGAAACTCCTTGGATGATGTAGCAGCACCTATATAATGGTCCAGCTCTCCTCTTTCCTCCATTCGCCCTTCAGAAAAATGCACCGAAGCTGAAATTAATCCCTGTGGCTCAACATTGGAAAGTTGTTTCAATTCACCAATATCTTCACTGGTTAAGCTTTGCCACATTGATGCAATTTCCGGGTTCACCCCGTCAAATTGAATGGGTACCCTCTTCATTATGCCTACAATATAGAACGATTCCTTCTCAACAACACGATAGTTCATTGCATTTCCTCCCTGAACAGTTAATTGGAAGGTCATTCGTGGATAGGCTACTAAAGACGACACATGCGACCTGACCGATGATGGCGTTATTCCGTGCAATGCTTGGAAAGCTCTGGAGAAAGCATCAGCTGATCGATAACCATATTTCACTGCCACATCCACAATTCTTAAATCTCCAGCTTGAAGTTCGAATGCCGCGAGAGTCAGACGCCTCCTCCGGATGTATTCCGACAACGGAATGCCTGCAAGAAAGGAAAACATTCTTGAAAAATGATAGTCTGAACAATGTGCCCGTTTCGCTGCTTCCTTCAGATCGATGTCTTCCTCAAGATGATCTTCAATATACTGTAAGGCTCTATTCAGATTGGCCAGCGAATCCATCCAAATGACCTCCTTTCAGGTATAGAATATCAAGAGTGGAATGTTCACATCCGACATTTCATGCACAGATTTGTGGGACAGTTAACTTGAACGAACCATTTGATTATTTATAGTCATTCATCGGCCCTTTATCCATGATCACTTCTACCATTTTGGAAGATCCCATCTTGAGCTTGGGCCTATTCTCTGAATTAGGCTTACTATAAAGCTCCAATGGACTTATGATTACACCGTCTGGTGTGTTATACAGTATTCCTGGTACACAGGTATATATCTTATCATTGTTATTAGCATTCTTAGCCGAGATCGTAACAGAGGTTCCCTCATGATTATCTATACTCATCGAGACCTTGTATCTGTAGAAAGAACCTGTCCCATTGGACTGAGCTGAATAAACGACAGGAACAACCGCGAGGATATCATCTCTTAATCTTAACTTGATCACCTCTGTCTTAATGGCTTGGTTACTTCTCCCCACATCACCCTTATGTTCTACAGCACCGTTACCAAAGCTTTGAAGTGGCGGTACGCCCTTCGCACCAAACATAGCTACATCAATCTGCTTACCATCCTTGGTGTAGACCAAAGCGTAGATATCATAATCCGTTCCAGTCTCCCATGATACTGTAGCTGTAATCTCTGGTGTTTTATCTATGAGTACTGACTTTTGCCCTTTTTCGAGGTTAATCTTACCCGTTACCTTTTGAAGATTTAATGATGATTTAGATGATTGGGTATTTGTCTGATCAGCAGCAGCTCCACTCATTGAATCAGACACTTTTGGTGATGGATTTGGAGTAATGTGAGGCTCAGCAGGTTTGCTTGGTTCGTCCGCTTCAACCTCAACACCATAGTTTTTACACAATCCTTCAAGCCCTGAATTAAATCCGCGCCAGATTGATTTTGCCTTGGTTTGTCCATTCCTTAAATATAATTCCAGAACTACGATTCCATTTTCATTCGTGAAGCTGGAGGGAGATAACTGAATAACTGTATTATCAGTACATATTTCAGCTGTCAGATTTTTCACATTCGAAAATCCTGTGTTATGATCCTCTGTCAGTGTTATTGCTATTTTGGTTATCCCTTCAGGAACTTTATCCATATCGAAATCAATTCTATGTACTTTGGTATTACTTGCTTGCTCGGAGGGTAAAAGAGTGGCTACACCTGTGGAACTTGTTGGTTGATTGTAAAAAATGATCCCGCTATCTCCTTGCACCTTGTCGGACTCCGTTAAAAGGAAGGCCGTTAGTGAAACATCGATGAGATTCGAAATCTCGTGGCTAATCTTGATACTCCCTTTTGCCGCACTTAAAGTTGTATTTGCTCCCATCTGAAGAAACTGACTCATTCAAAATCACTCCCTATCCATTGATGTCTCGTACTCAAGCTGATCTTTTCGTTCCCAAAGCGCAGAATATGTACTGACTCACTTATATTACCACAAGAAGGAAATACTTAGGAGCTGAATCGCTGCCGTAGTTATGAGTTGCTTTTTTCCGCCAAATACAGATTTAAAAACGCCCTGTCTACTGATTTATTGAAAATCGTAAACAAGACGTGATTTGATTTTATGCGTATATTTATAAGTTAATGTCTATCATTTAATCGTTGAATCGCTTCTTTGGTTATCGGTTGAAAGAAGTTTACCATGTTGCCATCCGGATCACGAAATAGCATTGAGCGGTTTCCCCACGGCATTGTGGTTGGTTGTTGCACCCAATCATGAATGTATGTTTTCAGGCGCACGTATTCCGCTTCGATATCAGCAACATGAAACTCCAAAATGACCGGATGATTCATGGCCTCGGCTACATTTTCAGCGTCCACCCCAAATAATGTTGTGGTCTGGGTGTGCCCGATGGCAAGCGTGCATGATGGTAAAACAAACTCTGCAAATACAGGTGCAGGGCGCTCCGCTGTAACCCCAAGAACGTGTTCATAGAACGCTATAAGACCCTCTACATTGTCAGTAATGATACGTACAGAAGCAAAATTCATAACAGATCATCCTCCCTAATTTTCTACATTATTTATCCCTAAATCTTGTTACTTACCTGTCTCCCTTGCTGCACTGATCTGATTATAAAAAAACGCCACTGACAACGTTATGTCAGTAGCGTTTATAGGTACTCTTTGGATTTACATATCACGAAGCAGAGACGTTCCAATTCGCCTCTCCCCAAATAACCGCTGCAGAGAACAGGACGGTTAAGGATTTCATGCGATTTTGGTCTATTGCACTTAAGAAAACTGACAGAAACCGGCTACAGGGTGTTCTATTTCAGTACCCATTTTGGCGAAAATATATAGAGAACCAAAACCAAATGGATAATTGCCATCCTCTTGAATCAATGTATCGGGATAACCATCTTCATCGACTTGGAAAAAGAATGATAGTGACTCTTTTTTGAGTTTTGCAAAATAATAGTCTTCATCCTGAATCAGTCTCGGATTACCGCCCACCTTGATCAAAAAGGGCTGCTCCATTGATTCTTCGTCCTTGCTTCGTTCTCCGTGTGAGATGGAGTGTCTTATCAGATCCTTGTGAGTAAAGGACCCCTGGATGCTTTCTGCTGAAACAGGATGTTCAATCACCTTGATCGAGCAATCAGGATAGATGTTATTTTCCAGATAGCTTTCACGATTTTCAGGGATAAAGATCGAGATCATGCTCTCTGGTTTGAAGGGATGGTTAAGGCTCAGATAAAAAGCATACTTTTGGTTACCTTCGTGGATGAGTTCAGATTGGTCATCAAAAAACTCAGGTGCATTACCGCCGATCCAGCCTGCTCTATGTTCACTGGTTAAGAACGGTTCGGCATAATAAAGAATAGATTCTACTCTAGTCGTCAACATATTCGCTTGATTCTCTATCGGCACTTTACAACTCCCTCTCCAGAATCTGATATTTACTTGTTTATTCGCGTATAGCACTCATCTCCATTATAAAGAAGACTCCTCTCTAATCCACCTACGTTTAACCTCAATCCTGAAACTTCATTAAAAGTCAGGGGATAACACAAAAAAACGTGTCCTCTAAAGAGGACACGCGAGATGAAACCCATTCATTTGGTGTTTCGTCATCGGCCTTAACGCTTTTTAGCAACTACCGCTAGCCGGCCATTTTCAGTCGAATATTCACATGTGGACAGTACAACAAGTTTATCACCATACTGAGCGTTTACACCTGTGTCGTAAAGAGCGAGTTTTTTGATATTCTGAACATATGAATCAAACTCGGTGGACGTCTGTACATCCCCAATTTGATAGTACTTAAACACGTCATCTGATTTACGATACACTTTGGATAGAATCACAGCAACAATCTCGTACTCTTCCTTTTCGTAAAGCGTACTAAACTCGAATGTAGCGTGCTCTTTATAAAAGCTTTCACTCTTGTATTTCATTAGGTCTTTAAACATCCAGCCACTTTTCATATGATGTCCGTGAATTAGCAAAATATCTGAACCCCTGATCTGGCTATGCCTGTCCAAAAAAGGAAGGCCACCTTGGGTTTCCTTCTTATCGAAATCATGATCCAGATAATAATCCGCATCCTCTGGATTTTGCATGACAGGATATTCAATTCGAGTGCCGTTAATCTTCAGCCAGCCCACTATGTCCGAGTTCCGCTCGTAAAGGGCTTGAAATTCAGGAAGTATGACTCGCTTTTTCTTCTTATTGAACAAAAAAGAGGGGATTGCATCCCCTCCGTTTTTATTCGACCCTTCCTCCCACATGTTCGCCAACTCATCTATTTTCTGTTGCTCAGCATAATCTCGCAGCAGCGTTCTCGAAATACCGATGAGAGAGAATACCAACACAAGGGAGGAAATGGCGATAAGAATTTTTTTGGTTTTGCTCATGTTCTTACCGCCTTTCCGGTCATTAAATGTGCTTTTTCTTCTTGTTACCGAGCAGACAGAAAGCGATCGTGATCAAGGACATCAGTGCCAAAATCATATAGAACATTGGCGATATACCGTTGTCTCCTGTTTTCGGAGCATCGTCCAACTCGTTGCTGACGTTATCCGTAACCTGGTCACCTTTGGTCGCTCCATCGTTGCCATTGTTGGTTCCGGTGTTGCCGTTGTTCGTTCCCGGAGTACCGTTATTGGTTCCGGTGTTGCCGTTGTTCGTTCCCGGATTACCGTTATTGGTTCCGCTGTTGCCAGTGTCAGTTCCTGGGATACTGTTATCGGTTCCTGGAACACCATTATCTGTTCCACTGTTCCCATTGTTCGTTCCCGGAGTACCGTTGTTGGTTCCTGGAATACCATTATCGGTCCCACCGTTCCCATTGCTCGTTCCTGGAGTACCGTTGTTGATTCCTGGGATACCAGGGTCGGTCCCACTGTTGCCAGTGCTCGTTCCTGGAGTGCCGTTGCCGGTTCCACTGTTGCCAGTGTTGCCTCCGCTGTTACCACCGGAGCCACCACCTGAACGGATCGGCTTCATTGGCACATCGTATTTGACAATGTCAAAATCTACAGAAATCGTACCGCTAGTGTGCGTTTCGTATCCATCCTTCGTTACAACCAGATAGTAATCTGCTTCAGGGAATACCATGTACGCATAGAATCCATTGACATCGCTATCCTGCTCTGGACTCTTGTTGTCGTGCGGCGGGAAATTTGGAACCGCTGGAAGTGTTACTTTTGTACCCGGAATGCGACCTTTATCTCTATTCCGCTGTGTATCCGCATAATACAGTGTAACTTTGGCTCCTTCAATTTTCTTGCCCGTGCTCGCATTTCCTGTAGTTTCATCGTAGACCGTACCGTAAGGGTCGACTAATTCCTCAGAAATATTCAGCTCTCCGTTAGCTTTCACGTCGAGTTGCGTTACTTTGAGGAGCAACTCCTCACCCGTCTCCACTTGATAACGAACTTCCATGGTGTACTTCTGTTCGCTTAAGCCTTCCACGGAGAACGTTCCGTTCGAAGCCATTGGAAAAGCCTTAGGACGACCATTTTCCGTAATATAATTACCGTCTCTGTCTTTCAGGTAGATATACATATGGCTGGTATGCAAGCTGTTAAATAGCTCTGTTGTTCCGTCCATTTGTTTGAGCATAATGATACCTACAGCAGTGATATCCGCTGGAATGGTCTCGTCTGTAACACTGCTGTTTACATTTGCTTTTTGTGTAAACTTAACAGGTACATCTCTTCCGCCTACCCGATACAACTTCGTATATGTGATCGTGTAGTCCGTATCAGCTACGGCTGGGACTGCATATTCACCCTTCTCATTCGTCTCAATCTGAAGCTCTTCACCTGTCTTCAGATCAGTCACCGTGATGGATGCATTCGGAATGACTTCTCCTGTATTGTTGTCACGCAGTACACCTTCCAGATAAGGGCGAGTATTTTTAAATTTAGCTTCAGCCGCTTTTTTCTCCGGAATCACACCCGTGTGAACAAAACGTTCAGGGTCTGTCACATAACCATCTTTCGTATAATCGTCCTGCGTTACCGTATACTCGAGAGATGAAGGGAGTCCTTGCACAATAAGTGTCTGGCCATCGGTAAGCTCGAAGCTATCGCCGTTCTTGATCATGCCCTTGCTGCCATCTGACTTCTCATAGGCGTAGGACTCATCTGATCCCTCACCTGTGAAGGTGATGGTGTACTTAAACAGCTTGCTCTTATCTTCGTCTTTGCCTTTCACTGTGTTGCTGATGAGTAGTCCGCCCTTCAAAACGCGCACGTTCGTGAATGGAGCTTCTTCATCCATGCCTTTCATCACCTCGGAATAATACCGTTCCTCAGGAGTAGTCATGTATTCATCGGTTGTGTAATCTTTTTGGCTAACTGTGTATCTCAGATGTTTAGGCAGGCCTGAAATATCCAGTGTCTCTCCGTCTTTGAGGCGGAAGGTGTCGCCAGACTTGATCGTGCCTGTACTATTATCCGACTTCATGTAAGAGTAACTTTCATCTTTGCCTGTTTCTTCAAAGTGAATGGTGTACTCGAACTCCTTCGTCTTATCGCCACCGTTGCCCATGACCGTATTACTAATAGTCAGCTTGTTAACGATTCGTTCGTTGATGAAGTCCGCTTTATGATCACCTTTGTTCACAATGGAGCCGGACAGCTCTCTCGTATCAGGTGTGGTCGTATAGCCATCAACGGTCGTATAATCGTCCTCAGTCACGGTATAGACCAGATTCGCAGGCAAAGCAGGAAGTATTGCAGATTCCCCATGCTTGAGGACGATCTTGTCTCCATTTTTGAGCGTTCCAGACGTATTATCCGATTTCTTATAGACATACTCTTCGTCCTGACCTTCACCAGTGAAGGTCACAGTGTATACAAACCCTTTGTTCGGATCACTGCCGTTGCCTTCTACCTTATTGGTAATGGTCAGCTTGCCTTGGGCAGGTGTTGGCACAATCAGTGGCTGATCCGAGGTTACTTTTACCCCGTCTACCCAGAGAGGTTTTCCCGGTGTATTACCTACATATACTTGATAAATCTTTGTTGTAGGCAACCAAGTATTTGTATCAATGTATGTTTCCTTCAGCTCATAGTAGCCTGGGTCAGGGAATAGAAGATTAAGTTTCCCTAAATTATCGGTTTTTCCTTTGATCACTGTAGTTCCGCTGTCTTTTTTATAGAGTGTAAATTCTACATCTTTCAACGGATTTCCATTCGGATCTACTTTTCTCAGAGGCAACAAGGCATTGGAGCTTGAACTACCTGCTACGTCTGAACTGTCCAGTGTACTTTCACTTCTAGCGCTGACAGCACTCAGACTGTCATCGCCCTTCAGTTTTACCTCGTTGCCCATTTTGTCTCCGGCTTTCGCTTTCGAAGGATCAACTTCAGTTTGGTATACAAACTGGTAAAACTTATTCGGATTGTTCATTTTGAATTTGAGGACGGTAGTCCCATCTGCACCTGGTGCAACCTCTACTTGAACTTCGCTATTAGGATCGCTCAGGTCGAGGGCTTCACCTCGTTCCAGAGTACCGCTAGCTGTTAGTTTAGCAAGGTAGACGGCCATACTAGGTGATGTCAGCACAAGCTTTCCGTTAACTTCATAACGTAAGTTCATGCCTGCACCCAGGGTATCCTCCAGATAAACGCCCTGCTTCATGTTAAATGGCGGAGTATAGTTTACTGTCCATTCCAACACACCTGGAACAGGTTTAGTTACCGACTTGCTCAGAGTCTGGATCGGTACGATAATCTTACGCTGTTCAGAGACAATCTTTTCTACTCCACCCCAAGACATATGGAGGTCAGCTTTGTTATATACCACTTGCTTGTCCGTGCCATTCGTCGTGTATTCGTTCAAATATTCCTCTAAAGCTTCGTTAGAAGGTCTTGCCTTCACCAAGATCACATAAGGACTCTCCAATTTAGAGAAAGTGAACGTTCCTACGTTGCCATTATGGGTGAAGGAGCTTACGACATGAGCGTCAGTGCCTGGTTCAATAATGTTCTTGGCATCGTTTCTCGTACCGTAATCTGTACCTGAACCGTTGTCGGAATATCCTTTCCAAAGCTCATAGTCTTTACCTTCGGAAAAGGGAACAAACTCCCATCCTTCAGGCAATGTGTCCACTAACTTCATATTACTAATGACTCGATTACCGCCATCTTTAGCCATTTCTTCTGTGTTATATCCGGGCATGTTTACCCCTAGACGGAAGGTGACTGTCTTGGTTGTCCGGTCATAAGCAGAAATCGTCCATGCATCATTACTATCGTTTCTAATGTAACTGTTAACGTTATTTGGGCTAACATTTTCAAGTGTGCCATCGACTTTCAACGGCCTTGAAGCAAAGAGCATATCCTTGTTCAGCATACGCAGGTGAAGATTGGCATTGTTTTGCGTTTGTCTTACGTTCTCACCATCAATGAGCAAAGCGCGATTAGAACTTGTTTTGCCTACGTTGATGTCCTGTCTGAAAAGGATGTCCGGGTTGGTCTCCAGTGCACGGAAGCTGAAGGATGCGGAACTATCCGTATATCCAGTCACCTTGATTAAATCCGCCACCACTTTACCATCCACCGTTAAAGGGATTGCCTTCATCGTCAGATTGGCTTCACTCGTTTTCAGCGTTCCTGCCTTATACTGCTTCCAAAGCTGTGCGGAAGTTACATTCGCCTTGATTTTCGCAATGGTTTCTGCACTCACTTCACCACTTACATCTACGGCATTGTCCAAGACGTCCAAACTACCGCCATGTACAAGGACATCATATACCGCTGCATTCGGCAGAGCATATTGTGGGGCAAGGTTAACCGTCCACGTGATGCTACCTTGGTTATAATCCTCTGTAGAAACAGCACCTGATTTGGTGAAATTATGCGCGCCGATGTTAACGATGGCCTCGTCCGTTACTGCTACAGGCCATTTACCCGTCGTTACATCGTTGTTCTGTATACCAGCCGGTGTATCCAAATTCCAGTTGGCGCGAGGATCGATTCTGAAGCTGGAACCACTTATTACTTTGCTTTTAATAATTAAATCCACTTTACCGTTAATATTTCCAAAAGAATACACACCGTTTGCATCTGGTGTAATGGGTGTTAATCCAGATTCGGTACCATCCTCTTGCCATTCAGCCGATACAAAATTCAGCCCGGCAGGTAAACCATTGGTAATCGTAAAGTCTTTCAACCCATTTTTGTTATATCGGTTAACTGTGACTTTCCAGGTAATGGTCTCACTCGCATGATCGTATGAAGCACTGGATTGAATCCAGTCGGGAGCAAAGGCCATCTCCAGCCCAGCCTGCACCAGCATGCTATCGTCTTGTCTCAGTTCCACTTTACCATTCGTATCCCGGTGGCTACGCCCCAGATTGGTTGGCGGATTCCGATACTCGTAATAATACGATTCCTTAGGAATCCAGGTTTTATATTCCACTTTGGGTTCCGGACCTGTTCCCTGTGGAAAAATGTAAGTCAGCGATCCGTCTGCTCCAACAACTGGTGCTACGTTCTGATCGTTAACTTTGAAGGAGCCCTCCACATAAATGCCGCGTGAATTTCCAGAGCCTGTATTATATGCTGAGGGATTCGTATAAAATGTCTTCCCGTCTAATGGCAATTTGATCGTTTTATCAAACTGATCGGATGCCGATACGGTTGACTGCCAAGTAATCGCGCCTTCTACGAATTGGGCCGGTTGAAGTCCGCGATAACTATACTGATCCCACCTGATCATTCCAGGCGAGGTTAACGTGATACCGTACTCTGCTGTAACATTCGGATTCTCTAGCTGATATGTACTACCAAAGATGTTGACAGGTTTTTTATCACCATAATTCAATCCCGTTACATCTGCATCAGCTGTCGTTTCGAAACTGAAAGTAACACCTCGTCCAACACCATTGAAAAAGTTATCATCACCATCAAAGACAACTCGAATGCTATTTGGAGTAAAATAGGTAGTACCCAGTTGTTTAGTGCCTGAGTCAGTCTGTGCATACAAGGTTCTGGTCGCTGTTGGAAGCACGACTTCCTTGAAGTGATCTTCTCTTTTCAGCTCAATCCAGTCACCCTTTTGAATGTATTTCTCAGGATCTGCATTCGTTGGATTGGCATCATCTCCATTGACAGGTATCTTGAGCCCTTCCGATTTGAGCGTAAATGGTTGTCGTCCCTTAATAATACCGTTCAGATCAATGACCACATTCCCTTGCTTCAACTCCAGCGGAAAGGATACATTAGATTCCATAAAAACTGCTGTTTTATCCATTGGGACAGCTGCCAGCATTATGGAATTGTTGGGTACATCATATACTGCCTCGGATACTGAAGTTGGTTCTTCCATACTCATCGAGTCAGATTCGCTAACTGCGCCCATTCCATTATCGTTAGGTACACTCTCTGCATATGCGGCAGTGGAGAACATCACTGTCTGCATAACAAGCATAATTGCCAGAAATAAGGACAATAACGGTTTACCTACATTGCGTCTTTGCTTCAATACGAGAATCTCCTCCATTTCTAAAATTTATGGCGAAACTGGCATACCTGACCATTATAAATTAGAGGTCTAACCAAATTCTGACCACCCGTATATTTGCCCTTTAGAGATGATATGTACTGAGTTGCCTCCATTAAATAAGTACTACATTTATAGCGTTATAATATTGGTTAAGAATCTTATATGTAAGCAAAAAAGCGCCCTGTCTACTGATTAACAATCAGTAAACAAAGCGCAAATGAAGAGCCTACATTCAATGTTTAATTCTAATTTCACATCATATTTATTCCCTGCACACTGTCGATGTGGTGTGTTATTCGATTAAATCTATTCAGGTATATATGGAAGATCCAGCATCTTCGGAACGTTGATCACATGTTTTTCCGTATACGTAAGAATACCCTCTGCGCCGTATTCACGGCCAATACCTGATTGCTTGAAGCCACCAAAAGGGAACCGAACATCAAGCCCCTGCACAGCAGCTGTATTGATCATGGTTGTTCCAGCTTCGAGTTGACGTGCCAAAGAGATGGCATCCTCTTCTTTTCCCCACACAGAACTCGTAAGTCCATATATGCTCTCATTGTGCAGTTTAATAACCTGCTCTTCATCGTCAAATGGCAGAACCGGAACCGTCGGACCAAACTGTTCCTCCACAACAATCGGATCATGAGCATCGCAATCCAAAACAAGTGTAGGTTGCAGGTAGTAACCTTGTTCAAACTGCTTTTGATCCAGGATTTGGCCGAGAGGGATGACCTTGGCTCCGCGCTTCTGCGCATCTTCAACCAGACCATTCACGTACTCTCTCTGCTTCAGGTTATTAACGGGCCCCACCGTCGTGTTTGGATCAAAGGGATCACCAATTCGAATCCAGCGATTAGCTGCCTCTATATATTTTTCCACAAATTCATTATAAATCGAACGGTGTACATATACGCGTTTGGCAATCATACAGATTTGGCCTGTTGTCAAGAAATTAGAGATGACAATTCGGCGCATCGCTCGCTCATCCTGAACATCAAAGCTTTCCAAAAAGATTGCCGCATCATTCCCACCAAGCTCCAGCGTCATATCTTTAATCGTTTCGGAAGCGGCTTTGATAATATGCTTCGCTGTTGCAGTTCCACCTGTAAAGGCGATTTTCGTCACAAGAGGATGACTCGTCAGTTCAACGCCCACATCCGCATCACCGTATACAACATTGATTACGCCAGCCGGGAACTCACTCGCGATAATCTCTGCCACCTTCGCCGCCGCCAGTGGTGCATATGGACTCGGTTTAAGCACAATCGTGTTGCCCGCAAGTAAGGCAGGAGCGATCTTGATTGTAGATAAAGCAATAGGATAGTTCCATGGACTAATCGCTGCCACCACACCGATTGGATCATAGGATACAATCGTTTTACCATGGTCATGCTCCTGAACCTCGTCCGCCAGAACGGATGCAGCTTCATTACAAGCAAACTCCATCCACATCAGCGAAACAAAAATTTCACCGTGTGCATCATACAGAGGCTTACCATGCTCTCTGGACAGCAAATGCACAATATCATTCTCCGCTGCTCTAATTTTCTCTATCGCCTTGCGCATCCGAGTAATGCGTTCACCAATGGAGGTCTGTTTCCACGTTTTAAAAGCCCCTGCCGCCGCTTCAATGGCGGTGACCGCTTGTTCTTTGGTCGTGACAGGGAAATAACCTACGATCTCAGTTGGATTGGCCGGATTCTCTTTTGCTAACTGCGAAAGGGATTTTACATGTTGACCGTTAATGAAGGCTTCAACTGTAACTGTCTCTTGATCTGCTTGAATTGTCATATGAAATCCCCTCCCTTAACTCCATACTTCCTCTGCAATTTCCTTAACGTAACGAAGTTTACGCCATTGTTGTTCTTCAGTTAGAATGTTGCCTTCCTCGGTGGAAGAAAAGCCACATTGTGGGCTCAAACAAAGTTGATCAAGGGGAACGTAAGTTGCTGCTTCTGCAATCCGGGCTTTAATCTGCTCTTTATTTTCTAACTCTCCGGTTTTCGATGTGATTAAACCAAGCACGATTTTCAAATCTGTTCGATTCACATATTTTAATGGCTCGAAACTACCTGAGCGCTCATCGTCAAATTCTAAAAATAACCCATCTACATTTAAGCCTCCAAAAATAACTTCAGAAGCATAATCGTAACCACCTGTTGAGAAAAAGTTGGATTTATAGTTTCCCCGACAAATATGCATCGTCACAACTAAATCTGCCGGTTTATAAGCCAAAGTTTCATTAATCATGCGTTGCATCGTTTTCAACTCTACTGCCGGTTCCAACCCTTTAGCGCGCAGTTTATCATGACCAGCCTCTGAGAATAGGTCTGCCCAAGCTGTATCATCTAATTGTAGATAACGACATCCTGCATCATAGAAGGCTTGAATGACCTTTTGATATGCTGCAATCGTATCCTGAAGGAATTGCTCCCGATCCGTATAGCTGTTGGCGCCGTTTTCCAATCGATAGAGAAGCATATTCGGACTTGGAATAGTTTGTTTTGCCACGGCGTCCCCTGCATGTTTTTTCAAAAACTTAAAATGATCCACAAAGGGATGCGTAGAGAAATCTACCTTACCTACAACTCGAATTCCGCCCTTGCGAGTCTGCATGTTATGGAATTTAGGTCCATCAATTTCCTCATACAGCTCTACACCGTCCAAACCACCCAGGAAATCAAAGTGCCACCAGCTTCTGCGAAACTCACCATCCGTAATAGCGAGTACGCCATTTTCTTTTTGTTTCTCAATCAATCGGATGATCTCTTGATCTTCCACATCTTTTAGTTCTTCATATGTAATCGTGCCAGCTTTGTATTGTTCACGCGCCTGACTCAAGTTCGCAGGACGTAGGAAGCTTCCAACATGATCGTTACGGAATGGTATCATAGAAAAATCTCCTTCTAACTTTTAGTTTCCTGAGTATAGCATGATCAAAATGATTACCTGTAATATGAAAAAAGCATGACTGGTCATAGCTTTTAGCAATAGCCAGAAGGCCTTAGAAAGCAAAAAATCCACAACCACATAGGGTCATGGATTTACAGGGTGTAGCCCTATTTTTAAATCATCGTTCATTAATAAAATTGTACCCGTCCTCAACTACTATGATTATAGTTGCTTGATAATGCCTTCCAGCTCATCGACCAAGCCTTTTGCCCGTTCAAAATCGGTATTTTTCAAAGCCAATTCAATCTGCATTTCAACAGCCTTTTTATTTTGTTCATTTTGCAAATAGTCTTTATCGAAATGACTGGCGTATATCATCTGTCTGAATTTGCGCATGCTCATTTTTCTGATCGTCTTATTCTCAATAATGAGTACATAATCCATACCGTTGACGACCGAATAGAAATCATGCGAAACCATGAGGATCGCGCCTTGATATTCTTCGATGGCTCTCTCCAGTGCAATCTGCGAATAGATATCCAGATGGCTTGTCGGTTCGTCAAGAAGCAACAGGTCAGCTTGAACCCCGGCAGCTTTAGCCAATTGAAGCATGTTTTTTTCGCCGCCGGACAGTGATTCGATCTTTTGATCCAGGATTTCGCCTTCAAAGCCGTAGTTTACAAGATAAGCTCTGATCTCATCATACGTTTCAAACCCGGCATCGATGAATTCATGTAGGATTGTATTCGAATCTTTGAGCGTTTCGCCTTGAAGCTGTGATAAATAAGCCGATTTGAGATCCTCATTGATTTCGATGGATGGCTGATTGTTTTTGAAAATATCCCGAAGCAACGTTGTTTTTCCGGTACCATTGGGGCCGATGATGGCCACTTTATCTGTCGATTTGATCTCGAAGTTCACATCTTGCAGAACTAGCTCATCAAAGGAAACACTATAGTTATTGACCTTGATCGCGATGCTGTCTTTCACTTGATGATCCAGGCCAAACCGAATATTCGGCTGCTTGATGTCGACAAACGGTGCTTTGATTCTGCGCGCTTCCAAACGTTCTTGAAATTTCACTCTCGCTTTTAACGCTCTTCCTCTGGAGGCTTCCGAATTAATCGTTGCTATGGCTCTGAGATTTTCGATGACACCGTCGTATCTTTCGATCTCTTCCGCTTCAGCAACTGCGATTTCCTGCAGTTCAATCTTCGTCTGAAGCAAGGAGAAATTGTACTCGATATATCGTCCATCGAACTCCTGAAGCTCCATGTTCTCAAGGTGAATGATTTTGTTGAAGCAATGATTCAACAGATAGCGGTTATGCGTAACGACCAGTAACATGCCTTTATGGGAATTAATCAATTTTTTAAGCGCATTGAGGTTTTCAAAGTCTAGAAATACATCCGGCTCATCCATGATCATCAGATCCGGACTGCGGAGCATTTCCTTCATGACTTGAACAAGCTTGAATTCCCCGCCGCTTAAGGACGATAGGCTTGCATCTTTCAGCTTCATGAGGTTGGCCAGATTCAACTGTTTATGAATGGTATTTTCATAATCATCTCCACCCATGGCCTCCAGTGCGTCCAAAGCCGATTGCACTTTTTTCATCAGTGAATCCATATCCGATGTGTTGGCCATTTCCCCATAAATCGCTGTGATCTCATCCTGAAGCTTGATAAATTCTTCTGCGATATATTCAAAAACCGTCATTTCTGTCGTTGGGTCTACCTGTGAGAACTGACTCATATACCCGATTGTGCAATCCGGATCGATCTCCAGCTTTCCCTCGAACAAATGTCTTTCCGGGTCCATCAAGATTTCAATCAACGTACTCTTGCCACTACCGCTTGTGCCGATAAAAGCGCAGTGTTGGCCCTCTTCGAGTGTAAATGAAATGTCTTTATAAAGTTCCTTCTGCGGAAAAGAAAAAGATAAGTTTTGGGCTTTGATCATGGTGTTACCTTTCTTGGTATCTAGAATAGTAATTTATTGTTTGGGGTTGTTACAGAACGTAAGTTTGAATAAACCTGAGGTTGTCGATTCTCAGCGTAACACTGATTGAGGGCAAGTACAATTGATTTGTATTTCTAGGCCGAAACCAAAGTTTGGCTATGTCGATTACGCATATGACCAAAGAAACCATGTCTTAAAGAGGAATCTGTATGCCGCCATATGAGGATAAGGCTTTCTACATCCTCTATATTCTCTTTAAACTGCACGTTTAAGGGTATCCTTCGTCGGATGTCCCTGTCGTTATGCGTTATTACGGACGACTAAATAGCTTCATAAAATGGATGTAAATCGGATGGACCATAAGACCAGTCGGGCTTACGGAGTATCTTTTTCCCGTATCCAATCGGCGAATATGTTCCATTTCCTCAGCATTCAACTCAAAATCAAATAATTCACTGTTCTCTCGTATTCTTCGCGAATTTGATGATTTCGGGATTGCAATAATACTCCGCTCCAGATGCCAGCGCAAAATGACTTGTGCCACCGACTTTCGGTGCTTTCTAGCGATTGTAAGCAGTTCGGGGTGCTCCAGCAGTTCTTTGCTCCCCTGACCTAACGGGCCCCAGGCCTCGTGCAGAATCTGATTTTTCACCATATACTCATGCAACTCTCGTTGTTGGAATTCCGGGTGTGTCTCGATCTGATTCACCATGGGCAAAATCCGGGCATGTTTCTTAAGATGCTCCAAATTCTTGATCTCAAAATTAGCTACGCCTATGACTTTGATCCGGCCTTCGTCGTACAACTCTTCCATCGCTCTCCAGGCATCCACATAATGGGCACCGGCAAAATGAATTAAATACATATCGAGATACGTTACGTTTAGTCTTTGGCAAGTTCGCTCAAATGTCTTTTTCGTCGCATGATATCCGAGATCCGTTGTCCAAGCTTTCGAGGTAATAAAGAAATCTTCCCGAGGAATGTCACTTTTTTGAATGACTCGGCCTAGCGCTACTTCATTCCCGTAAATTTTCGCTGTATCAAAATGGCGGTATCCGATTCGAATCGCCTCTTCAACCGTTTTTTCGAAAGATTCCCCCTGCTTGATCTTATATAGGCCGAATCCGAGTTGCGGAATATCGACTCCGTTTGCTGCTTGCATTGTACGTTTCATCGAAGATCGTCCCTTTCATTGGTTCGGGATCGTGATTCCGTGGCTGGCTCCTCACATTGTTCAAATAGCTTATCAATCTCGCTCGCCAAGTTTTTCAACGACTTCAGCTTGCTTCCGGCGTCCAGCCGATAAAAGTTACGAGTTCCTTCTTTGTGAACGCTGATAATCTGCGCTTCTTTCAGTATTTTCAGGTGATGTGATACAGCAGGCCGGGAGAGGTGTGTTTGCACTCTGATCTCACCCACACGCATGCCCGTTTTCTGCGGTCCTTGAATTAAAGCCATCAATATCGCCTGCCGAGTCTCGTCTCCGATGGCATTCAGTACCTTCTGGTTGTTCTTAAATTCGGTCGCGATTGTATTCAAAAATTGCTGTTCGACGGGAATCTCCTCTTTTCGTTGAACCGTTTAATTCTTTTGACGAATATAAGATACCACGATCTCAGACACAGCAGTACTTCGGGAAAGAAATCCAAGAACAACATTTTTCCAATTTCACAGGATTTTTAGAGAAATTGCTGTGACTTGTGGTGATAAGGTTGACCATGTTATCTAGAGGGTCTCGTTTTATATGCTAGACAATATTTTGAAAATCAAATGTGTTAAACTTAAACGAGCATTGCCCGTCTATTCTAATGAATGCTACATACCTGAATGTACGCCGCTTATACAACAAATATAGTTAGAAAGGAACTGCCATGAAGCGTTCTCTGAAGCAACCAATGAAGTCATTATTAATGCCTGTGATTCCCGGTGGAATCATGACGATTCTTATATTTTATTTGGATTACTTCCAATTCCAACTTGTTGAAAAGTTCATACTGTATGCGGCATTCGTCATCGTTCCTCTTGTCATTTTACTTTTGAGATATGATGCACAGAATAAACAGCAACGAATAATGTTTGTTCTTATGAAGTGGCTTCAATATCCGGCCGCGCTTCTTACCCTATTTTCCGTCATGAGCAATAAGATGTGGAGTTTCGAAGGCACGGTAATACCAGGCATGCTCTCCCTGGGTTGGCTACTGTTCACACTACTGCTGGGCATCTATGGCTTGACCACAATTGTGATGGCTAAAGGAAAAGCAGCGGAAATAGCCATTGGCGCGGGACTTGTTTACTTTTTTATCGGGGGAATATGGTTTACGTTATATCAATATCAAGTGGAGCTTTTCAATGCCAATGTTACTACGCATGCCTTGAGCTCGGTTCACTTTCATTTCTCATCTGCGATCGTTCCAATTTTCATTGGTGCACTGGGACGGATTATGGCGAAAAAAAACTGGTATCCCTGGGTCGTTGCCATCGATATTATCGGACCGCTATTGATTGCTTTTGGTATGATTTTCTCCAAACCGATCGAGTACGTTGGTGTCGCTTTGTTCGCTTGTAATATTGTGGTTTATACGGCTTATCTCCTGGCTTACTTGCGGAAAAACGCTTTGAATATGAAGGCATCCTTCTTCCTAGGCCTTTCTTGTCTAGCCTTTTACACGGTTGTTGTCATCTCCATCTTCTATCCGTTACTGAAAAATATGTATTCCTTAACCATACTCGACTTTATTCCTATTTACGGAGCTCTACACGCATTTGGTTTTGTCTTATGCGGATTGATTGGTTGGGTGTACATGGTAAACTCTATTCAGGAGAAAAAGATGGCCAAGGAGAATAGATGGGTTGGTACATCTTTATGAGTTGGGTGAACATGGTTTTAGGCTAACCCATCGGCTTCGTATGAGTAGTTTAGTCAGGTTCGTGCTATAATAGGGATCACATAAATAACATTCATCATTTGCCAGATGGCGATGATTAAGGAGATTGAATCTTGACGAACAACCATGATAGTGGAGCAGTTAACGGACTACCAGAGAACTTTGAAGAGCTCAAACGAGCGGCTAATCGGTCTTCAAGCTGGAGAGACAGACTGAACGCGGTGAACGAATTGGGGAACTGGGACACAGAACCTACCATTAAGTTACTGCAGAATGTTTTGAAAAATGATCAAGTGTTCCAAGTGCGCGAAGCCGCATATCTCAAGCTCAAACAGTTGGGTGAAGAAGTACAAATGCCTGCCAAAAACAAAGGCGAGCTGTTTAAAGGTACGAACAAAATTTTGCTACGGATCAAAAAAAGCCTTCCCGAAGGTCACACATTTGAGGAATTCAAGGAAAAACTGCAAAAAACACGTCTGGATCTCTATGATACTTACGAGGGCGACAAAGATGCTGAGTTCGACTCCTGGCTCCATGGTATTTGGGAGACACTAGGTAGAAGATAAGATGGCTGCCGTTCACCGTATGAATAGCAGATTGCAAAATAATAGCCGAGTAAAAAGCCACTTCAAAAAATGGAGTGGCTTCTTTATTTCTTCAGGGTCATCTCCATCAGATCAATGTCACTAGAGCACCTGTTCATAAAACATCCTTCTTCCTGTATATCCCAATACATTTATTTACTAGTATAATAGTGGAAACCAACAAACATTTTGAAATAGAAGGAGAGCTGTTATGGAATATCATGTATCCATACATGGGAATGATCAAGGAAAAGGAACCGCAGATCAACCCCTTCGTACCATATCACGCGCTGCGGCTCATGCCATGGCTGGTGATACCGTTATTGTTCATGCGGGAGTATACAGGGAATGGGTCAACCCGACGAATGGAGGAACAGCCGAGCATCGAATCGTGTATCGATCCGCAGGAGACGGTGAAGTCGTCATTACAGGAGCTGAGCGGGTTACCGACTGGAAAGCTGAAGGAAATGACGTTTGGAGCACAGAAGTGCTGAATTCCATCTTTTCCGTTCGTAATCCCTTTGAAGTGGAGCTTAGTGGAGACTGGTTGTTCGACGGGCCCTTCCCAGTTCATCTCGGCGATGTCTATTTGGATGGAAAGTCATTGTATGAATGTGCTCATGTTGAAAGCGTTCACAATCCGGAGGTTTGGCCCGAAGCCAAGTATTCCGAGGATTCACTGTTGAAATGGTATGCCGAGGTCGATTCTACGACGACGAAGATTTGGGCTAATTTTGGCGGAAAAGATCCTAGAAAAGAAAATGTAGAAATTAATGTACGTCCTTATTGCTTCTGGCCTGAGAAGCCAGGATTGAACTATATCACCGTGAGTGGCTTCATATTGCGTCAAGCTTCGCCTCAATGGGCGCCACCTACGGACTACCAGGAAGGTCTGATCGGACCACACTGGAGCAAGGGCTGGATTATCGAAAACAATATAATCAGTGAATCCAAATGTGTTGGTATTAGCCTAGGTACCGAAATGGGTACAGGGCACACCAACTCTTTGGAAAAGCGCAGTAAAGGTGGGACACAACGGGAGCAGGAAGTTATTTTACGAGCATTACGCTCCGGCTGGCATAAAGATCACGTCGGCAGTCACATCGTTCGAGGTAATGTAATTCATGATTGTGAACAGGCCGGTATTGTGGGCCATATGGGAGCAGCCTTCAGCCACATTTACCAGAATCGGATTTATAATATTCATCATAAACGGCTCAGACACGGTGCTGAAGTTGCGGGAATTAAACTGCATGCTGCACTGGATACTCAAATTAGCGAAAATATAATGTACAGTTGTTACCGAGCGCTTTGGCTTGACTGGCAGGCACAGGGCACTCGGATCAGCCGCAATGTATTTTTTGACAACATTTCAGAAGACCTCTTCGTTGAGGTGTGCCATGGTCCATATATGGTTGATCATAATCTATTCCTCTCACCTATGAATTTCAGAAATATGGCTCAGGGCGGGGCGTTTGCCCATAATTTATTCGCAGGTCGATTTGTCGTTCGTTCCGAGATCACACGGATTACGCCATATCACTTCCCTCATGAGACAGCCATGGCGGGATACTCCAATATCACTGGAGGCGACGACAGGTACTACAACAATATCTTCTTGGGGGATAATGACGCCGACGCCAATAAGGAACCTGTTCCAATCACCTTTTTTGAACATCTTCCCCTCAAACCAAGGGATGCCGTTGGAGAGAACGGGAAGACGGTTATGGATGGTGTGCCGGACGATTCCATTTGTTATCTGCATGCTGTCGGACTTGGCGGCTACGATCAACATCCGAATGTGAAAGATAAGAAGTGGTGGGAATACACCAAAGAAGAGCTTATGGAGCTTGGCGATGCCGCGAAGGATTTCTTTATAGGCAATGCCGTTCTCCCGGTAGCTATGGGTGGCAATGTATATCTCAATCATGCGGTTCCAAGTACTCACGAATCCGATGGGAAGGTCTCTAAACAGAAGGGCATAAACGTTGAGATTGATCCTGCTCTAGGTAAGGTGCAGATTCAGATCAATGAGGCCGAATTGCTTCGAGGTACCTCTGCCATGGTGATTACTACCGACCTGCTCGGAAAAACGTATCACGCCGATATGAAGTACGAGGAACCCGACAGCACTCCCTATCGCTTAGATTCTGACTTTATCGGCACAAAAAGACCGGATGCAGATGTTACACCAGGTCCGTTTGAGTTAAGGGAGAAGGGTATTGTTGAGTTTGGGATTTAGTTTGTTATTGAGGGTCCAGTCACTTTGGGTGACTGGATCTTTTTTGTGTGAAGCCTATATTCCGATAATCAGAAAATAAGGCTCTAATTGAAACGAGGCTCTGATTTTATTTGAGATAGCCTCTTACTTCAAAACATAAGAAAATAAGTGTGAAGATCACTTTTGACTTGCAACTGCTCAACGGAACTTTTTTTCTCTAAATACTATATTGTAACTTTACATGGAAATTAAAAATACATATATATTAATATATATGTATTTTATTGTATATTTACAATTTAAATAAAAATGGTAATATATCCAAAGGGAATAACAGTAAGTATTTCATAAAATTATATTTAGGAGGAGAATAACTTGATCAAAAATAAAATTTTATCACTGTTGCTTTGTGTTTCTTTGTTCGCAGTATCCACTCCACAAACATTTGCTAACGGTGCAGTTGATCCAAATCCCAACACTGAAAGAGTGCTCACTGAAAAAATAAAGAGTGATACTTTAGAGATAATAGAAAACTCTAGAGGTTCAAATAGTGTCCAACCTCAGAGTGAAGTTCGTCCAGCTAATATCTTTAGGATTGTTATGGAGGCAGCTAAATTGCTCTTTGGAGCAACTAAAACATATAATAAAGTTACAGAGGCCTATGTTGAGAATGCTATCGAAAATGAGTTTAAAGATGAACTTCCTTTCTTAGTCACTCGGAATTCTTTAATTGAGGAATTTTGGCTTATTGGCACGAATGAATATGTGGAACTTAAATTCGGTACTAGTGACCGAGGATTAGAACATATCTTAAGCAAACATCATCCAAAATATTGGACTGGTCTAGGATACAGAGAATATAATTCATTTTTCAACGACACCACCAGCATGAGAGATATTATAAGTATTATTGCAGTAGTAGCAAATCAAACCCAAAACAATAAAAATAAAATAATCGCAAACAACAGTGGTAACGTTTCAGTAGATGGTACTTATGACGGTAAAAAGTATAGACTTGTTGTTAGTAGCGACTATGAAGTAGTAACTTTATATCCTTTGGGCTGGAACGTAGCTGAATCTAAATAATTTTAATAAATATATTTCGTTAAGAGGATCGATATTTGGAGGGCTTATGGTTTCCATTCAAACGTTTCTTATTCCACCGCAACAATCACTTCCAGAAGTATATTCTTGTATGGGGACTGAAGAGTTGCGAGAGCTTTTTGTCGCAGTTGAACATTTTGAAAGTTTATATGTTGGCCAGAGTGATGAAATTCCTATGAAGAGTAATGAGCTTAATATTGCCGTTATTGTTCAAGATACTCACCAACTACTGATTGGATTTGAACAGTGGGGATTAGATTTGTGGGGATGCTATTTGTCAGTCTTAAAAATTTATATTGAAAGTGGATTTGAATATGGTGAAGGAATATACGGTATCGATCCAAAGTTGATATGCTTTAAAAAGATTGATAATAGGTTGATAGAAGTAACTCTAAAATATGATCCATTGCACGTAGAAAAGACCATATCTCAATTTATTTTAGAAGAACGTGATTTTCTTCAACAACTCATTACTGGAGCATCCAATTTTTATGCTTATATGAATAGCTACAATATCCATACAAGTAAAAAAACACTGAACTTCCTCTCTCAAACAATAGAGTTGTTAAAACAAACATATTCGAAAGAATTGTGAGGCGATTTTTTGCATGCGAAGATTAAAAGTATTTAGTATTGTTTGTGTTCTTTTCTTTGGAATTTCTACCACTATCTTTGCTAATGAGTCTACTTCAAATAGTGAAGCTTCGGAATTTATATTGAGAGAGTATCTTGAGGCCTCGGTTAATCAAGACTATGAGAGACTTAGTAGATTGACTGAAGACCATCGTTATAACAGTTTAGAAGAGAAGCAACAAGAGTATAAATCTTCTCTGGAGAATCCTTCAGAAGTACCTCTTTCATTTACAATCATTGATCAACAAAGAGTTAGTGATAAGGAATATAATTATAGTGTGAAGCTAGAATTTCCAGACAATGAAATAATAAACCTACCAATAAACATGAAAAATATCAATGAAAACTGGAAAGTAATTATAAGTACACAGCCAGTCAACGAGCAAAAGGGTTACGAAATAATAGAGCACGCTGATGACAATCTGATGATCCAAAAGAATCAAGCCCTAGCTGAACCTCAGCCTAGCACAAAATGCACTTGGAGCTTTTCAGAGAGAGTAGATGGACGCACATTCACCTCTTTGTGCAAAAAATTCGACTTATCTACCAAAGACTATAGAACAACTCTAAATCTTCAACAGTATAACGATCATAAAGATAAAATTATTCCTCTTATTAAATATGAAATATTTGAAACTAAGTTCTTTGGAGATAATCTTTGGGGATACACTGATGTATACGGAGAAAAAAAAGGAGTTGGCTTCAAAGCTGAAATTTTTGGAGATACTTTAAAAGCAACTAACTGTTATATCAAATTTTCAATTGAAAATAGCAAGAATACAGTTACTACCTTTAAAGGATTTGGGGAATTATATAGTTTCTGACCAAATGGGGCTGCCCATTTCATATTAATTAGAATGTCGACACCCCAAATCATTACAATTATTTATCATCCTTTATGTACATTAGATTAGACGTAAAGGCTCGTAATTACGTAGGGAGAGTAAATTATCCTACTTATACGAGCCTTTTGTTTGTTCCAGAACGATTCAACACATTGCTTTTGGAGAAGTTTGGTGATTTCATTCCTTTTTTCTTGGCTTCCCTCTCAAGGACATATATGTCCCAATCCTTAGGACATATTCCACTGGTCCGCTACTAAATTTTTTGAGATATAGATGACTGAACAATAATTGAATACCATATACAGAGAGTGCAATAATCACTCCAGCAAATACTCCAGCACGGCCAAACAGCCCCAATCCATATCCATAATAAATCGTTGTACAGATTACACTCTGCATTAGATAATTGGTCAATGAGAGACGACCAACCGCCTCGAACTTGACGAATATACTAGCTCGACTGTTTACAGAATAAAGTAGAGCAAACAAGTAAATGTAGCCTAGTGCGAGCAGTATCCCTCCCAACATCGATCCAAATTCGATGCACAACCAGTCTTCGGCATTGAATTTGGGTCGTAGCACACTATAAACTTTAAGCAGCAAACCGATTGGTAGCAGAAACAAAGCACGGCGAATATACATAGATCGCATCGCTAGTGGATCATTAAATGTACCAATTCTAGCAGCACGCATGCCAAGCAGAAACATTGGTAGTGTCATAAGAGGAGCTAACACCAAGGCTAACAGGAGTATCCCTTTATCCGACTCCCCACCGAATGGACTAACACTATTACTAAAATCTCTAATCTCTGTGTAGCTACCGTTTCCAAAAACATTCTGACTCTGTATGATATAACTCTCCATATGTGTCGATACATCAGCAATTGGATTCATTGGATTGAACTTCAGAATATCCAGCAATCCAACTCCGGTGAGTAGCATTAACGCCAAGATAAATAACGTTTTTGGATTTCGATTTAGAAACAGAAGCAAGAAGAATCCGAGTACACCGTAGATCGTCAAGATATCCCCTTCCCATAGATAAGTTATGTGAAGTATCCCAATAACCAACAACAGTAGGAAACGACGAGCCAAATGGTATTTCGGTCGTAAATCTCGTGATTCTAGACTTTCAGCCAGCTTAATCATTCCAAAACCGAATATAAATGCAAAAATCGGCATAAAACTACCCACCACAGTGATAAGAAGTAAGGAGTGAAGAGTGCGGTCTGCACCATCGATTCCTAACAGTTGGGGTTCACTCTGTCCAAACATTCCGTATTGGAAAGCCAGCATATTCGCCAACACAATGCCTATCAGACTGAATCCACGTAGCCCATCAATTAATTGGACGCGATTTTTTGATGAGTTCAAACAATCACCTCTTTTTTTATACTCGGCCTTATATCTATCCTTTTATTTACTGTATATTTTTCAAATCCTATATAGATTAAAAATAGAGACTTACTTAGGCGACATTTCTTTTTATAAAAAGTGCTTGAGGGCTGAGACCTAGTATTTCTCCTCGCTCTTCATTCAAATTCAGTTTACATGGTATCATATAAAATTAAAAATTTAATTGATTACTTAATCACTTGCTTGTGTGACAGTCTTTATAACCAATAGGCAGGGCAGTCCCCCCTCACGAAGTGGGTACACTTCCACGCTCGGAAAGTATAAAATGTAGAAATTTCTCCCTTACTTGTGGTATGGTTCACCCCGATTGATCTTCACTGCGCGATAAATCTGTTCTACCAGCACCAGCCGCATTAACTGATGCGGCAGGGTCATGCGCCCGAAGCTTAAGCGCTGCTTCGCGCGGCGCAACACCTCATCGGAGAGCCCGTGGCTTCCTCCGATGACAAACACGACATGGCTCGTCCCATACGTGCCGAGCTTGTCGATCTCCATAGCCAGCTCCTCCGAACTCCAGAGCTGGCCATCCAGTGCGAGCGCGACGACATGCGCCTCGCTCTTCACATGCGCGAGGATGCGTTCGCCCTCGCGCTCTTTTACCGCCCGCACCTCAGCTTCGCTCAGGGTATCGGGCGCTTTCTCGTCTGCGACCTCGATCATCTGAAACTTGATGTACGGGGCGAGCCGCTTGGCATATTCCTGAATGCCCAGCGTTAAATATTTTTCCTTCAATTTGCCTACGCCAATAATTTGAATTAACATCTCATCATTCCTCCTGAATCGTCGTCTTGCCATCCATCTATATGTTAGATGCTTCAATCGCATCGTTCATGCAAACCAAGTTCATTCCAAAACTCTAACGATCACCACAAACCTTATCCAGCTCGAATCGCCCACTTTTAAAATCTCCCATGCCACAGCCGCTCGCTCCCTACAAACGCAAAAAGAGCGCTCAACACGCTCTCTCTGCACCTTGCTGTGATGTTCATACCGGATCGAACCAAGTCTAACGCCAGAAGCACTACCGCTACGCTACTACGCCATGCACAACGATATCCCATAGCAACATCCAATAGCACCCCTGGCGGCCTGCTCTACAGTACGCTAAACGACAAGGAATTCCGCGTGCTGATCGCACTCAGCGCATTTGGCAGGCGGGTCCCAGTCGGCAAATTCCGTCTCCTTCAGATCCACGATATCTGGAGCGTCCTCATATTCATCTACAAACATGTCGATGGCAATGTCCACGTGTTCTTTGCATACAACGTACATCCGTCAAGCATCCTTTCTGTCACCAGCTATGTTCCCGATTCACAACCGCTTATCCCATTACAGGATAGCCACTTCTCAGTTCTATCACACCTGCCGCGGAAAAGAAACCCCTACATCACTGATCCACACAAAAACTTGCCACTCTTGCACAAAAAAAGCCTCTTCCTTAAGATGTGCACACCTATCTTTCCCATAAGATCAAAAAAGCACCCCCTCAACAATACCCACCTCAGTCAGGTATCCTTGCTGGAATGCTTCAACTTTAATTTAACTCCAAGCGCATTCACGCTCTTGCACTCATCCTTGCTTTACCCTTGTCGTTACCTTTACGCTATCCTCAACTTGCTTCTTACCCCCAGCTACCAGCCTACTCCAATCCCGACTGAGCCTTCGTGAGCAATTTCCCGCCTTGAAAAGCAATTACCGCGTTGCCGCCGTTGCCAGCTGTACCTTTATAGTTGTACACGACCATGTTCTCCGCTTCACTTAGCGCTTCACCTTCACCGCCTAGAATATTGATGACCTCTTCCACGGTCATGCCAACCTCCAGCTTCTCATACTGGGCAAACGTAATCAGCACCCCGTCTCCTTTCCCAGCAGATCCGTTGTTTCCTCCAGCTGTCGGTGTTTTGCCACCTGTCCCTTGTCCAGCAACGCCAGCTGTACCAAATTCATTCAGCTTTTTCTCAAGTGCAGCAATTTTCTGCGCCTGCTCATCGCTTTTAATTCCCTGCTCGGTCAGCTTTTTCTCCAGGCCAGCAATCTTCTCCTGCAACGCGCTCGTATCTACTGATGCAGCTGGTGTGCTCTCCGATCCACAAGCAGATAACAACAGCATCGATAGTGCCAAGCTTGTTCCTCCAAGTACCTTTTTCTTCAACAGATTCATCTCCGAATCCCTCCATTTTCAGATTAGCTAGCCAGATCACACGTTATCCAGCTGTTATTTGCAACAACGATCTATGTAAACACATTAAGAACAGTTTACCATACAGGCGAACAAATGTATCTGCGCCTTTCGCTCCAAGTCTTTCTGTCTATATAAATTGAACTAAAGATTTTACACAGTCCACTCCGATGACAGAATAACCTTCCAATCGCTGTTATCCCCAGATTTTTTTAATTCCCTTTTCCAAAGGGAAAATCCGGTGATAAGCGTATGCTTCCGATGTAGCTTTCTTGCAGAAAGCTTTCAGGCGAGCGCTTCGCTTTTCCAGGTTTTTTCTGTCCTCTTCGTTAACGTGTAAAAGAATAGTCCAACTTATATAGTTGTGTCCTGCCCTACCTTCAGGCTCTACCTCATGCCCCATGAACATAAAAAGAGTGGTCAGATATATTCTGATCACTCTCTCTACTATCATCTGTCTCATGATCACCTTATCAGTATGGCCATGTTCCATGACATATGATCATTTCAGTGAAACAACCTGCAAATCATGCTCCACGGTCACAGCCCCACAAACTTCATAAAACTCAGCAAGCCTTACTCCGGCTTATCCGTCAGCTTCACAGACACTTTCTCCGCTTTGCCATCCCGATAGAACGAGACCTCTATTGAATCGCCGATCTTTTTCTTATCGTACAGGAATTTCCGCAGGTCCAGCGTGGAGGTAATTTTTTGCCCATCAAATTCCGTAATCACATCGTTCAGCTTCATGCCTGCCTCGGATGCCGGGCCGGAAGCCTCTAATACGACCACACCGCTATCCACGTGGGATGGCAGTTTGAGGTCCTTGCGCTGATCATCATCTAGTGGAGCATACGGATTACTCAGATCAACGGTGTACACGCCAAGATAAGGACGGGATACTTTGCCGTTCAGCAAAAGGGAATCCACCGTTTTCATCACTTCGTTCATCGGAATCGCGAAGCCGAGACCCTCAACGCCGGTATCCGAAATTTTCATCGTGTTGATGCCTACAACCTTGCCGTTCAGATCAACCAGTGCTCCGCCGCTGTTGCCTTCGTTAATGGCTGCATCCGTCTGAATGACGTTTTGCTCCCAGTCATATACCCCATCCTGATTAATGGATACAGGCAAAATCCGATCTGTGTAACTAACGATTCCCGAGGTCAGCGTACCCCCAAGTCCCAGCGGGTTACCGATCGCCAGCACCGTCTGGCCGCGTTGCAGCTTGCTGGAATCACCGATTTCTGCCGCCGCTCCGAGGCCTTTGTCGTCCGTTGACAGTACCGCGATGTCACTCACCCGGTCTTTACCTACCAGTTTGGCTTTATGTGTTTCCCCGTCCACCGTCACGATCTCCAGATCACTGGCACCTTCCACGACGTGGTGATTGGTCATAATGTAGGCTTTGCCATCTTCTTTTTTGAAAATAACCCCAGACCCCAGCGCGGAATCTTCCATCGACAGGCTACTGCCTGTTTTATGATTCACGATGCTGACAACAGAAGGACGTACTTCTGCCGCCGCGTTGATGATGCGGTCGTAAGGATCAGCGACCTGTGCTGTCTGTGCAGTTCCACTACCTTGACCTGCCGCATTCGCCAGAGGTAATTGCGTTGCAGGCTGGCTGATGAAGCTGAACAGCGTAACCGTCACGATGGAGCTAATCACCGAACTGATCACAGCTACCTTGACGGTAGAACTGAATTCCGAGCGTGATCTACGCGGATTGCTCCAGCGATCACGTGCGCGTTTTCCGCCTCCCGGGCGGATGATCTGAAGTTTGCCTTTCTGTTCAGGTTCGGCGCGTCTTGATACCTTGGTTGAATAAAAATCGTCTCCAAACAATCCCATCGTGATCCTCTCCCCTTCGTTGTCACGCATCAAGACCCTGACTGCCGCCCAAGTTATTGCATGGATGACCAGTGAAACTCCCTGTTTCCCCATGCCTTTTTGCTTTTTAACAAAATGGTCTTGCACATCGCTACATTCCCGAACAAGGCCAGGAACGAACGTATATATACAACAGGATGGCACTGCATCCGTGTGCTCTATCAATCATGCTCTCGCCTATTGCGAGATTTGAGATTCCATTTCATACGCAAAAACAGCCAAAATCATAATACTCCTTATATACTAAACACTTTATATCCCAAAAAGTTGCATAATTACGTAAATAAACGTAAATTTTCGCGACAACTCCCTTAACAATAAAGGTTCATACTATCTATCACCACAAAATGGGATACGCTAAGCGCTATTCTTTCGAATTCATCAAACTTTTCAATCCCAACTCATTCCAAATTCAAAGCGGTACAGCTACAGTTTCAGCATACACATCCCGCCCGGAGAATGTTAGCGGCAAAAAGAGGAATGTTTTCCACCCAGCCTGACTACAATAATAGTAAAAGAACAATTCAAAGCTTCATAGAATGAAGGAGGATTCCACAATGGAACGCACGCGAACACTCACAGCTATGGACGAAGTTCATATGGCGGCCAAGCTGGCTGATCTCAAAGAAGAACATTATCGTAACACACTCGCGCTCAGCACCATCATTGAACTGCTTATTGATAAAGGCATCCTCACCCGCGAGGAAGTGGAGCGCAAAGCCGCCGAACTAGACAGCTTTATGGCTCACCCACCCTATCCCATGGTGTAGGACGATCATAATACGTATCACAGAGCTTGAACTCATGGTCCCGATAAAAACAGCCACGGCTTTCCATCGCATCACGCACCGACATTTTAGCCAAATCCATCATATTATGATCCCGGCTGAGATGTGCCAGATACGTACGTTTGATGCGTCCGTTCATCAGTTCACTAAGCGCCGCACCTGCGGCTTCGTTCGACAAATGCCCGATATCACTCAGAATCCGGCGCTTGGTGTTCCACGGATACCGCCCCATGCGGAGCAATTCGACATCATGATTCGCCTCCAGCACGAGCACATCCGAGTCCGAGATCGCATCGCGAACCTTGTCGCTCATATAGCCGAGGTCTGTCGCAACGGACAACTTCTCGCTACCATCGTCGAATGTATAACCTACCGGTTCAGCCGCATCATGCGAAATACCGAAGGACTCTACGCGTAGCGAGCCAAAATCATGCTTTTCACCCGTTTCAAAAATCCGTCGGTTCTCCTCGGGAATCGCTCCGACCGACTTCTCCAAAGCCGCCCACGTATTTGTATTTGCATAGATCGGTAAATTATATTTCCGAGACATCGCGCCTAGTCCTTTAATATGATCCGAATGTTCATGTGTCACCAGAATGCCATCCAGTTCCGTTCCCGAAATCTCCCGTTCCAGAAATAATGCCTCCAGCCGCTTCGCGCTAAGACCCGCATCAATCATGAGCGAAGTGCCCCCATGCTGAATGACTGTGGCATTACCTGTCGAACCACTGGATAACACCGTAAAATATATCCCCATAACGCATTACTCCCCTGGTTTATCTGACTTGGGACTGAATACATCCCCACTGATGCCCTGCACGTACAACACTTCGCCACTTTCCAGCACGAACCGCCATGCCGGCATCGCTACCTGTATATCTGAATTGAACAACTGGCCGTAATAGCCCAGCTGTATGTCTTTCACAATTGCATTGTTTGGCAAAAAGTTTTCGATCAGCGTTCCCAGCGCCTTTGACGCCGGAAGCACCTGCTGATCGCTCTCCTCGGCGGTTGTAATCCGCACGGGAGTCTGATGATAACCCGTGATTTTCTGATCGCTGTAGAACAGCTCCAGACTCACGTTAAAGAGCGGCCATTTGCCGTCCACCAGCGGGTGGAGCACAAAAGCCCCATCTTCCGCCATCAGCTGATCCAGCCGGTACGTGCCGATTTGCGGAATCTCCGCCTGCAGCGCGTCCGCTAGCTCGCTTGGCGAGAAGATCAGCTTGCTGTCCACCGGCTCCTCCAGCTCCACTTCAATCCCCGACTTGTCCTCTTCGGTAAACTCATAGGACAACTTCGGCAGCTTCGGCGTTTCATTTGGAATCGGCGCCAGCACCTGGATGCCCTTCTCTTCCATCGCCTGCTGTGTATTATCTGCGAGCGAGGTGAAGTCCAGATTGGCTCCGGCCGTCTCCCGCGCATCCATCCAGATCTGATATCCCAATACCAGATTCAGCAGCAGAAATGCATATATTAATACATTTTTCGCCCGTCCCCAATCCAGATCATTCACCTCCTTATTTACATCTCCATTGAGACTAAGCTAAGACACCGTCGTCTCCTCACCGTTGCCAAAGCGGATCACCCAAACCGGGATCAGCCGCAACCCATCCTCCATCGCAGATGGACGATATGCCGGGTATACATCCACGACTTTACGGTTTTCACCCGCTACTTTGCGGATCAGATTTTTCAGTTTATCCCCGCCGGGCAACTTGATGGACTTCTTCGTCTCCGCACCTTCGTTCAAATATTCCAAAGATCGTTCATAACTAGATACCGTCTCCTGCTGCATTTCCATGTTGATCGTGCCGAAACGGAATTGCATCGAATCCAAGATTGGGTAACTGCCGTAATACTGCTGGAACTGCAACTTCGTTTTGTTGTCAGCTGATTTGAGCATCATGTGTGAGCGCCCTTTCCAGCCACCATGCTGATTGACAAAGTCAACCGCAAACAGTGCGTCCTTGGACGCATCACTCTGTCCAGCTGGCGGTGCCGCCGGGTCTGTATAGCTGATCCAGCGTTGCTCCTGCTTCACTTGCAGACTACGTTTGCTATCCGTATAAATCTCTGATCCATCTTTTTCCCGAATATTCCGGGTCATGCTTGGATCAGTGAACAGACTGCGCTGCATCTGCTCTACCGTGAACTGCCCTGTCGGCACATCTGCCTCAATCGTATCCAGTGCCTGCGTCGGAATATAATATCCGCCTTCCATTAGCGTGTACGGTGTCCAGCTCGTCCCAAAATCGACATGTTGCTGCACATCCTGCACCGTCAAGTCGGCCTGTGTGGCCTCATAGACCACATCCCCCTTGGCACTGAAAAAAAGCGCATGAGCCTTTGTCTCATCTGGAGTTGTATATATAGCGATACGGTTGATTGTCTCTCCTTGAAAAAGAGAATCTGTTCCTAAGCGCATCACTCGCTGTAACAAGGCCACTGGCATGCCTTCCTTAAACGACAACTCAAAGCCGGGACTCTCCTTACGAATCTGATCCCAATTCACCGACTGCACATTGCGACGCTGAAAATCCTCGAACGTCCGGCCTTTCAGCCTGGAATAGATCAATTGATAGAACGTGTTGCCAGGGTAAAACACCGTATGTTTATCCTGACCCAGATGAATAATCATCTGATTCGGGAAAATTAACTCCTCAATATTACGCTCTTGGCCCATATTTTCGGTCTTCACGTAGTTTGTCTCCGAGGTCACCACAGAGTCACCGCCCCCAGGAAGACGATAGATCAGGAAATAACTCTGGATCAGACTGGCTGCAACCAGTGAAGCGAGCACCAGAGATTTAATCCGTTCCTTCAAGGTGCTCACCTCCCTTATCACGCATTGGCAATGTGAACGTTACCGTTGTGCCAACGTCTACCTCAGACTCAAGAGAGATGTTTCCATCGTGAGCTTTTACAATTTCCCGGGCAATGGACAATCCAAGCCCTGTGCCCCCCATGCTGCGAGAGCGTGCTTTGTCAACGCGGTAAAAACGCTCAAATATCCGATCCAGATCACGCTGCGGAATACCCATACCTGTGTCAGATACGGAGATAGCTAACGTATGCTCATCGCTACGCCGGGCGGCGATCGTAATGGTGCCGCCCTCCAGCGTATATTTCAATGCGTTGGACACTACATTGTCCAGAACCTGGTCAATCTGATCCCGATCGAGTGGAACGGCTGGAATATCATTCTCCACAGACAGAACAGACTGAATGTCCTTCTGATGCATCTGGAAGGAGAATCGATCCGTGACTTCCTCCAGCATCTCCAAAATATCGATAGGTTGCTTGCGTAGCAACGCTTCCTTGGAATCCAGTCTGGACAGGTGCAATAGGTCCGTCACCAAACGGATCATGCGCTCGGTCTCATTCTGAATTACACCGACAAAACGTCCCGCCAGCTGCGGGTCTTCCAATGCCCCATCATCCAGCGCTTCGGCGTAACTTTTAATCGTGGTGAGCGGTGTACGCAGCTCATGCGATACATTCGCTACAAACTCACGCCTGGAGTTTTCCAGTTCTTCCTGCTCCGTTACATCCTGAAGTACCGCAATTGTGCCGGTGATCCCCAGCTCACGCCGGTGTACAGGAGTGAACGTCATGCGAATCACGACCGGCTCTTCCTGACCTGCCGGAGCAATCTGGAGCAATGTTGAGCCGGTGAAACCACTTGCCAGTGCTTCCGCGTCCTCCGGATCAATACCCAGCAGGACAGCAAAGTGCCTGCCCTCAATATCCGATGGGCGCATGCCGAGAATGTTGCTGGCACGGCGGTTGACGAGAATGACTTTTCCATGCTCATCCGTCGCAACAACACCATCACTCATATTGGTCAGGATCGAGGTCAGCTTCTCTTTCTCCTCTTCGTTCTGGGAAAGAGCATCTCGCAGCCTGCTGGTCATATAGTTAAATGCCTGGCTAAGCTGACCAATCTCATCTGTGCCAAATACCGGTGTCTGCTGATCGAAGTTCCCTTCTGCAACCGCGGTTGCCCGCCTTGTCACTTCCTTAATCGGCTGGGTAATCGTATGTGACAGAATGACACCGAGCACCGCCGTTAATACCAAGGCAATCAGAATACCGGATATGAAAATCTTGTTAATGCCTTCCATCGTCGCGTACAGCTCGTTCATCGAAGCGGCGATGTAGACTGCACCAATAATTTTGCCGCCGGTTAAAACCGGCTTGGCGACGACTTTTTTGCGGACATTATCCTCGTCTACGATATATTCCTCATTATCCCGAATGCCTTGCAATGCACGGCTGACAACGGTCTGGGTATTTTTTCGCCCAATATAATCGGAATGTGAACTTAGCGAAGTCGTAAGCACCTTGCCGCTGGCATCCAGCACCTGAATCTCGGCACCGTTGATGTTGAACAGATTGTTTACCAGGACACGCAGGTTCTCCGTTTTGTCCTCTCCACCCTCCGCTTCTCCACCAGCCATCGTCTGACCGACTAACACCGACAGCATCTCTGCCCGTGCCTGCAAATCTTCTGTAAAGTTGCTAGTGAGCGAGTTCTTCATCGCACTTACAAAATAAACCCCGATCAATTGCATCGCAATTAGAATCAGCAGCACATATATAATAATTAATTTCGCCTGAATCGTTCGAAAGAACGAAAATTGCGAGAATCGGCCCATTATATCCCCACGCTTTTGGCACTGCGCACGAGATAACCAAGCCCCCGGCGAGTCAGAATCGTTTCCGGCTTGCTCGGATTTTCTTCAATCTTCTCCCGTAGCCTGCGAATCGTCACATCCACTGTACGCACATCTCCAAAATATTCGTATCCCCATACAGCTTGCAACAGATGCTCTCGTGTCATGACTTTGCCTGAATGCTTGGCCATATAATAGAGTAGCTCATATTCCCGATGCGTCAGATCAAGCGGTTCTCCGCCCTTGTATGCCGTATACATGTCCATATCAAAAGCCAGATCAAAGAGCCGCAATATCTGCTTTCCTTCTTCCTCCGGCGCTTCTACAATCGCTGCAGGTTTCTGTTGTCTGCGCATCTGAGCCTTGACCCGTGCGAGCAACTCCCGTGTGCTAAAAGGTTTGGTTACATAATCATCTGCGCCTAGTTCCAGACCGAGCACTTTGTCGATCTCCCCGTCTTTGGCTGTCAGCATAATAATCGGAACCTCCAGATGAGCGCGCACCTCGCGGCACACATCCATCCCGTCCTTGCCCGGAAGCATCAGATCCAGAAGCATCAGATCCGGTTTCTCGGATAACGCCAGTTCGACCGCACGAATACCATCAAACGCACAGATGACCTCGTATCCCTCTTTTTCCAAATTAAACTTCAGAATATCTGCGATGGGCTGCTCGTCGTCCACCACCAAAATCTTTCCCTGCATCGGCTGAATTCACCCCTATATCCTGCTTAATCCGCCACTGGCGCTGTCTCTCTAATCTATTGTATTGCTTATAGTCCATATCATGTTGTGTGTTGAATATAGTCAACGACTTATACTCTCTAGTTTAACATACCTGAGGCACCGTCACATCCCGAACCCCCTCTTGGAAGCCGTTTCCTGTGAAAATATTTCACACCAAAAAAACAAGGCCAGCTTTACAGCGGGCCTTGTTCTCATCTCAGCATCGTGAAGCGACACCTTGTGTACTATACTCAATATCGTGATATATCCTTAATTCAGATAAGTCATCGGATTTTCTGCTGTACCATTTTTCAAAATCTCAAAATGCAGATGTGTTCCTGTGGAACGTCCGGTATTGCCCATCACGCCGATACTGTCGCCCTTTTCCACCACTTGGCCAACATCAACACTGATGCTATTCAAGTGACCGTAAAGTGTTTCATATCCGTTGCGATGGTTAATAATGATGACATTCCCATAACCGCTCTTTTGGCCTGCAAAAGTAACTACACCTTCATCTGCAGATTTCACATCGCGATTACCGACCAGATCGACACCTTTGTGCTGACGCCCCCAACGTTGACCGAAGCTGCTGCTCATCGTCGCATTGGATACAGGCCATGCAAACTGTCCTGTGCCTTCGCCAACCACTTTAGTTCCGCTCAGCACTACCTCAGTCACCGCAGTTTTGAGAACTTCCTGACCCAGCCATTCTTCGCGAACGACTTCGCCGTTTTCTTTGGTGATGCGATACTGCATATTTTTTAGCCCGCTTTGGCCTGGACGAACCACTTTCGTCGTACCTGCCTTCAGCTCAGCACTTTTGCGCACCTCAACCTGTGGTTTCACTTCAATCTGTTCTACCACTTGCTCCACCGATTTAACCGTGATTGCCGGCTTTGGTACGGTCAGAGTCAACTCCTGTCCAATCTGGAGGGATGTCTCCTTGATACCCGGGTTATGTTTGCGAATCTCGCTTTGTGTAATCTCATATTTGGCTGCGATCGAAGAGATCGTATCCCCTTCTCGCACTACATAGGTTACAGGCGCGTCTTTACCAACGGTTAAAGCTTTAACCGCCTCGGACTCATCCAATATTTTATTCGGGTCCGCCTTCACCGTATCCGTTGTCACTTCTTCTTTGATGTCTACGGATTTTAACGTTGTACTTGGCCCGTTATCTTTTTTAGAAGAATTCGCCGATACCGACTTGGTTTTCAGTGAGCTTCGCACAGCCGATGCCGGTATGTATTTGCTCTGTACTTGTTGCAGGATCTTGTCTGCCGTTTCCTGATCCTTCACAATGCCGACGACTTCACCGTTCACTTTAAGCTCCACGCCTTTGGCATAAGCCGTTAACATGTTGCCCAGTTTGTCCAGCGTTTGCTCGCTGTTCACTTCGGGTTTATATGCCCTTACCGTTTCCGTTGTAATTCCGTCTGTGTTCAGCACCATCTCTGCATCCGGATACTTCTCCCGGTATTCTTCGGTTTTTTTCGCAAACAACTGCTGCAGTTGTGCCTCGTTGGCAATGGTTCCAACTTCAGTGCCTTTGACTATAACCTTATAATAAGGAACCGTATTGGAAGCCACATATTGCTTAACTCCGAATCCAACCGATGCTGCAATCAGAATGCCACAAGTTGCGGTAATGATCCATTTGCGCGATGACAAAATTCTTTTCTTATTTGAACTGAAGTTGGACATGCTCATGCTGTTTTTGTCTTCGGCCGTCCGGTGTTCTCCGGATTGTTCGTGTACCCGGTGTTGATCCGGTTGGCGTTTGCCTCTGAAACCTTTCATGATTCTCTCCTTTTCAGCACTTCTTAATCCGCATTTGAATCGGACTTCACTCATGGTGAGTCTTATGCAAGTAAGTTCATTGTTATGATTATTTAAAAAAGCAGGACTTTAGCTGTGCTCTTAAAAGTGTCAAAATTTTAACCTTTTATCACACCCGTATACTTTAACACAGGTTTTACAGTCATTTCAACTCTTATCCTCACAAGAAAAATCCGCGTCCTATCTGGTTTCCCTGATATATCCATAGGTTAGAGCGTCTGTTCCATCACCCATTATGCCTCAACTCCAGTTATACTATGTACTTTTTATCTCAATCTAAGACTAGGTTCTAAGACCTACTGAATTTCATTCAATTTTTCATGTAAATACAAAAAATCCCCCATCAGAATACCTCTGATGAAGGATTAAAATCGGCTTGTTCTATTCTTAGTCTGGCAGGCTCATCACGCTTAAAGCAAGATTCATTTTCACTTATTCTTGGTTGCACCTATAATAAACCGCTTTTGTTGCACTTCCCAGAATCCATGCCGCTCCATCTCCAGATGAATCTCCCATAATGGTTCACGGAATCGTTCTACTGTAAAATCAGGTACTTGCCACGGGATGGTGTTTAGATAATAAACCAGAGCCCCGATATCATAGAAACGCTGTACAGGCGTAGCTTCACGCTGATTCCAGATGTGAAAACCGTTTCTCACCATCTGATCTACGGCGAAATCGAGCTCCCATCCAGCATAATCAGATGGCATTGGGATGCCTAATCGATCATTGATCTCACGGCAATCCGACCAACCTACCTGCTGAGTCAGAAACACTCCACCTTCTGAAAGCAAGCGCCAGACTTCCCGTGGATTATACGATTCATGCCGATTGAGAATTAGATCAAATTCCCCATCTGCAAAAGGAAGCTGAGAATCATCCGTTACAGGATACACATTTACGCCTAACGGGCTAAGACGATCCTTCGCAATCGCTATATTTGGAGCGTATCCTTCCGTTGCACAAGTGTATGGCGGTAACGGATGCAGGCTCGACAGCAGCTCACCACCACCTGTGCCCATATCCAGCATTCGCTTCGCATCCTTCATACAACTCCGTGCCATCTCGTCGTAAGACCAGGACAACACACCACTCTGCATCCGCCCACTATCCGTAATATATCCAAAATCCCAACCATGGAAGGGCTGCTCTGCTTCCTTTAATCCTTGCTCAAATCGTTCCTTCATTGCAGCAAGTTGTTCAGCCGGCATCATTGATGATGTATTTATCGTATTTTTAGAACCTGCATTATTCGATGTCTTCATAGTTATTAGGCCTCCAATAGTCCATTTCATGCTTTTCTCCGGTATCGGTACAACGTACCTCTGGTACAAAGGCATGAACGGAGGGCCACGACTCCTTGGCCTGAGAGCCGGTGTTAAGGAGAGGTTCTGTTGTTATATATCGTGTTCTTTACGGTTCATTCTCATATACTCTTCCTCCTGGGTACGTTCTCTACTATTTCATGCAATTATATGGGGAAAGAATCATGGATTTCAACATGAATGTAACATTTCCCCAGTTTAACTGGTTATTAGTTGGAGGATACGGGGCTAAGAAGGTACCGCGACCCTTTTTATTCCGCTTGCAGTACTTGCATCAAATCATCGTATTCTTCACTCGTGAGATACTTCGAGATCACCTGTTCAATCTCTCGCAGTTCCTGCTCGGTCAGTCCACCCTCCATCGCTCCTGAGATCTGTTGCATTTCCTTTTGGGGTAACTTGTTCATCAGCAGAGTGAAAATACGTTCTTTTTCCTCCGTTGGCAGTTTGTTTTTGGCGCCTGTAATATCATCCGGTGTAACAACGATTGCATCATTGCCCTTTGCATGGTTACTGTTCGCTTCTTGACCACTCGACGTGTCACGTTCAGCCGCTGTTCCGTTGCCATCTACTGTTCCATTTCCAGAATCCCCGCTTGCTCCTGCTCCGCCCGTTTCATCGTTGCTGGAGGTTCCGGAGTTCGTCGTTCCGTTGCCCATCACCGAAATTGAATTCTCCGGAGCCTTTTCCTCTTTCGTTCCCGCTCGCTGATCCGTAGACGGATCCTCTGACTTTTCTCCCTCACTAGACTGCTTGTCTCCCAAGGCCCCTTGGAACATGCCCATCAGACCCATGGGCTGACCTTCCCACTGTATATTAAAACTGGCTAGCAATGACTTGGCATACGATTGCACGATTAAACCTGTCGTAAGCAACGTCAGTGAACTGACCAGCAACACGATAAGCACCATTTTGACAAACCACATCAGCAACTTCATCTCTGTTTTTCTCCCTCCATATACATTTCATTCGTTCAACGTATATCCTGTTATCCAGTATTGACGGAAATCTCGGGATTATATCCGAAACAGACACAAAAAACCTCCAGTCGCCGCTGAGTAGCAACAACTGGAGGTAGATCTATCATTCATATATCATGTTATACGTAGATTGGCAGAACCTGATTTGTCTGCTCACGGTTACGACCTACAGAGAAGATCGCGATCGGAATACCTGTCAGTTCAGATACACGCTTCACGTAGTTCTGTGTGTTCACCGGAAGATCTTCCAGCTTCTTCGCTCCTGTAATGTCCTCACTCCAACCTGGCATTTCTTCGTATACCGCTTCACATTCAGCCAGCATTTTGAGGCTTGCCGGGTAGTGAGTGATTACTTCACCACGGAATTTATAACCTGTGCAGATTTTTACGGTATCCAGACCTGTCATAACGTCCAAAGAGTTCAATGACAGCCCTGTGATGCCACTTACACGACGAGCGTGACGAACAACCACACTGTCAAACCAGCCCACACGGCGCGGGCGCCCGGTTACTGTTCCGTACTCATGACCTGTCTCACGGATCTGGTCGCCAATCGCATCATGCAATTCGGTAGGGAATGGGCCGTCACCTACACGAGTTGTGTATGCTTTCGCTACGCCAATAACTTGCTGAATGCGTGCTGGACCAACACCTGAACCGATACATACGCCGCCTGCAGACGGATTGGAAGAAGTCACATATGGATACGTACCTTGGTCAAGGTCCAGCATCACACCTTGTGCGCCTTCAAACAGTACTTTTTTATTCTCATCAATGGAATCATTCAGCACAACCGATGTATCCTTTACATAAGGACGAAGAATTTCTGCATAACCAAGGTAATCCTTCAGAATCTCTTCTACATCAACCGGAGTACCGTTGTAAACTTGCTCGATAACACGATTTTTCTCTTTAACCAGATGACGCAATTTCAATTCGAAATCTTCTGCATCCAGCAGATCCACCATGCGGATACCGATCCGGGCAGATTTGTCCATGTAACAAGGGCCGATCCCTTTGCCGGTTGTACCGATTTTGTTCGGGCCTTTACTCTCTTCCTCCAGTGCATCCAGAACCATATGATAAGGCAGGATGATATGTGCACGCTCACTGATGGACAGGTTTTTCGTTGTAAATCCGTTATCATGAATATAATTAATTTCTTCGATAAGTGCCTTCGGGTTGATAACCATACCGTTACCAATCACACAAGCTTTGTCTGTGTAAAAGATACCCGATGGAATCATCGTCAATTTATATTTTTTGTTGTCGATCAGGATCGTATGGCCAGCATTGTTACCTCCTTGGTAACGAGCCACCACGTCAGCGCTCTCCGCCAAATAATCCGTGATTTTACCTTTTCCTTCGTCTCCCCATTGCGTTCCCACTACAACTACCGTTGACATAGTTAACATACCTCCGTGGGTGCCTTGCGCACCTTTGTATTGGTCTGTCCGTCCTCTATCCCGGCAGGCATGTTACGCAATAAACCGACTGAGAAGCGTGCTAACGGACAGTAAAAATGTCCTTCCGTTACATTCAAGGGAAGGTTTGCGCTGCTTTAACGCAGCAATATTAGTGTACCAGTCCCCTTTTTCAAAGTCAAATGAAATGGCGAACAATTATATATGCCAGTTGCTTAATGTTCGGAATTATGACCGAATTTCACAGTAAAAAACCGGTGATCCCAGTCTTGTTACCTTGACTGCATTTTCACCGGTACTTTTATATTTGCAATGGATTGACGCTACATATGGTATAGATCCTGATATCTGACCAAGCTAATCTCCTATTACTGGTTGTATCGGATAGCCTGTGTACCCCTGCTTAGAGTAATCGCAGTCTATCCGCTACATCGCGAAGGCATCATTATGTGCCCTCTCGTAATTGACGAATTTATTAAAGTTTTTCAAGAAGACTAATTCTACGGTTCCTACCGGACCATTACGCTGTTTAGCAATAATGATCTCAATAATATTTTTCTTCTCGGTTTCCTGGTTGTAGTAGTCATCCCGGTACAGGAAGGCTACGATATCAGCATCTTGCTCGATCGAACCGGATTCCCGCAAGTCACTCATCATCGGACGTTTATCCTGCCGTTGCTCTACACCCCGGCTAAGCTGAGACAAGGCGATAACCGGAACTTCCAGTTCCCGGCCAATCTGTTTCAGCGTACGTGAAATCTCGGATACCTCTTGTTGACGGTTCTCCCCGGCTTTACCACGTCCACTAATCAATTGAAGGTAGTCGATCAGAATCATACCGAGACCCTTCTCTTTTTTCAGACGACGGCATTTCGCACGAATATCAGCTACCGTAATCCCTGGCGTATCGTCGATGTAGATGTTGGCTTCGTTGAGAGCAGCAATCCCCATGGTCAGCTTCTGCCAGTCTTCATCGCCTTTGAATTCCCCTGTACGAAGAACTCCCGCATCCAGATTGGCCTCGGCGCAGATCATCCGTTGTACGAGCTGTGCCGCGGACATCTCCAGACTGAAGATGGCTACCGTTTCTTGTGCCCTGATGCCTACGTTCTGAGCGATATTCAAAGCAAAGGCGGTCTTACCTACAGATGGACGCGCCGCTACAATAATCAAGTCGCTACGCTGGAATCCAGCGGTCATCTTGTCCAAATCGATGAAGCCGGAAGGGATTCCTGTTGTCGTTCCCCGGTTCTGATGCAACGTTTCGACCTTGTCGAACACTTCCATGAGAACATCCTGGATGGCGATAAAACCACTACTGGAGCGTCTGTTGGAAATCTCCAAGATGCGGCGCTCCGCTTCCCCGAGCATACCTGCAACATCTTCTCCACCTGTGTAGCCTTCACTTACAATCTGCGTAGCTGTGCGAATCAGACGACGAAGCATCGATTTCTCTTCGATAATCTGCGCATAATAATCAACGTTGGCCGCTGTTGGCACACCGTGAGCAAGCTTGGCAAGGTAGCTAACGCCACCGATGTCCTCCAGCTCACCTTTATCCTTCAGACGCGAAGTCAGCGTAACAAGGTCAATCGGTTGATTTTCCTCACCTAGCTGGATCATCGCTTCATATATCAATTGATGGGGCTTATCGTAGAAATCCTCGGTTTGCACCCGTTCCATCGCTGTAATCAGAGCTTCGCCCTGCAACAGGATTGCACCCAGCACAGCCTGTTCGGCCTCTAGGTTCTGCGGGGGGACCCGGTCGAATAACATTTCGCCGCCCATCTTACTCCTCCGTTACCTGTACCTTCAAGGTTGCCTTCACCTCAGGGTGAACCTTGACGATCACTTGCGTTACACCGAGCGTACGGATCGGATCATCCAGCTCAATTTTGCGCTTATCTATTTTCAGGCCCTTTTTTGACAAAGCTTCCGCGATCTGTTTGCTCGTAATGGCACCGAACAGACGGCCGCCCTCACCCGCTTTTGCCTTGAGTTCCGTTACTTCTGCCTCCAGCTTTTTCGCAAGTGCTTCAGCTTCCGCTTTCTCTTCCTGCTTAAGTCTTTCTTCCGCTGCCTTCTGATTGTCCAGAGTCTTCATGTTACCCTCCGTTGCCGGACGAACAATTCCCCGTGGCAACAGGAAGTTCTGTGCATAACCCTCAGATACTTCCTTCACTTGCCCCTTCTTGCCTTGACCCTTCATATCTTTTATAAAAATGACTTTCATTCGAATAACCCCTCTTCCTTTTCGATTTCAGCCAGGACGTTCATCAGCCGTTTCTCCGCTTCTCCCAGCGTTCCTTCAAGCTGCACTGCAGCATTGGTTAAGTGACCGCCGCCACCTAATCGTTCCATAACGACCTGAACATTCATGCGACCCAGTGATCTTGCACTGATGCCAATTAATCCATCCGTTCGCTCACTGATGACAAATGAAGCGACCACGTCGGTCATGTTCAGCAATGTGTCCGCCACCTGGGCGATCATCATCTGTGAGATCTTGTTGCCAGGGCCAGTGACCGCCAGCGCAATGTTCCCATATACCATTTTAGCATGCTTTATGATTTCTGCCTTAGCAATATATTCTGACAGATCCTCTTTCATCAGCTTCTGGACCATAATGGTATCTGCACCACTACGACGAAGGAAGCCCGCTGCTTCAAACGTTCTGGAGCCGGTATGCAGTGCAAAATGCTTCGTATCCAGCGTGATGCCGGCAAGTAGGGCCGTTGCTTCAAGTGGAGTGAACTGTACCTTTTCGTGAATATATTGCAGAAGCTCCGTAACAAGTTCAGCGGCAGACGAAGCGTACGGTTCCAGATAGATCAGTACTGCATCATTAATAAATTCCTCACCCCGGCGATGGTGATCCACGACCACCACACGCGTTGCAGATTGCACCAGTTTAGGTTCCATCGTCATTGAAGCCTTGTGGGTATCCACAACAACCAGCAGTGTGTGCTCTGTCATCAGCTGCGTCGCTTGCTCCGGTGATATCAAAGCTTTGGACAACTTCTCGTCCTTGTTGACCTGTTCCATCAGCCGTTCAATAGAAGGATTCATACCGTCCAGCACAATACGAGCCTCAACGTTGTACAGACTCGCTGCCTTCCATACCCCAATGGATGCACCGATGGCATCCATATCCGGCATTTTATGACCCATAACGATTACACGGTCACTTTCCTGCATCAAGTCCCGCAAGGCGTGAGCAATAACCCGCGCTCTGACGCGTGTGCGCTTCTCCACTGCATTGGACTTACCACCGTAAAACGATAAACGCTGACCCGACTTCACAGCCGCTTGATCTCCGCCTCGTCCAAGTGCCATATCCAGACTGGATTGTGCCAGTTCTCCCATCTCGCTGATGCTGTCTGAACCCGATGCAAGGCCAACGCTTAGCGTCATCGGCACTTTCAGATCGGCTGTCATCTCCCGAACTTCATCCAGAATAACAAACCGGCTCTGTTCAAGCTCCTGCAGAGACTTATGATTCAGCATCATCAAGTAACGATCCGACGAAAGACGACGGAGATACACGCCATATTGCTTTGCCCAGGCTGTAATCTCACTGGCAACTCGTGCGATCAGCGCTGTACGTTGTTGGTCATCCATGCCTTGAGCAGCCTCATCCAGATTGTCCAGAACAAGAATGCCCAGCGCAATACGTTCGTTCTCATATTTATCCCGCAATATAGCTAACTCGGTGATCTCGTACACATATACGTACCGCTCCTGCGGGTTGTGAATTACACCGTAATAGCGATCATCCAGTTGGAATTCATCATGGAATTCCTTGGGGGAAGGTTCTTTCGATCCATCCTTATCCTTCTTCTCCTTCGGCTGGGGAAGATGTGGGAACAAGTTAAGCAGTGAGCTGCCGACGACCGTCTTCTCATGGAACATATCTGCAACGAAGCGGTTGTGCCACTCTATCGTACGATCCTCGCTATACAGCACAATTCCGAAGGGAAGCATGCTAACCGCCTCACCCTCCATACGTTTAATACGAATGGTAAGGCCATTAATATAGTCATTAAGCTCGCGGCGGAATGCGAGTTCCGCCTTGATCATGACGATTCCCAGCGCCGAAGCCAGTATCAGACTAATCAAACCAAGCGTCCAGTTATAGATAGTAACTAACATCACTAGTAGCAACAGCAGTATGAACGCCCATACGGTATAATAGCCGTGCCAGCGTTTCTTTAGAAATTTAGGCATGACTCATCACCCTATCGTTTTGATTTCGATATTGCCTCACGGATCGGGAACGCCAGATCAATAATTCCGACAATGCGAAGCGGACCAATGAAAAACACTGCCGCTCCCAATAAAAATGGGATAATCGGATTCCATTTTCTTGTATATGAGAGGAAAAAGAAGAAACCGATGGCTTGAATCATGAAACCAAGATTAATTAATGGTGACAAGTTCATCGCAATCATCTTCCAATATGATCCGTCGTTTTGTCTGGATACTACCTCAATAATCAACGCGAGGAAGTAATACCAGATCAATGCACGTGGCATACGCCATTCTCTTGCAGGTGGAAGTTTGGATACGTTCAAGCCCATAACACTCAGAATCGGACGAGCAATGATATGTGTAATGAATGCCATGACCATCGACGTAACGACCAGGGCAAAAGGAATCATTAACTGTGTTTGTTTCGCGATATCTTCAGTCATTTCAGGTGTCCAAACGAAACCATTGATCATCTGATTCGAAGAATTCGTGAGTGGCTCAATCGTTAATTGCACCACATCTCTGATATAACTGGACAGATCAAATTGGAAAATGAGACTGCCCACCAATAGTAACAACAAATATTCCGCCAGCATCGTTCCGGCACCTGTCATTAGAGCAAACAAGGCCGATTTTTGTTTCTTATACGCGTGACCCATAGCGATGGCTGGCAAAATCAAGATCACCATGAACAACAGATAAATCGGATGGACCATAACCAAAATAATAGCAACCGGCACTAGATGCAAAATAAAGGATTTTACAGATAGTGAGGCATACAAAATAACTCCCGGAATCATCATAAAAAATATAGAGAGCACCGATAAAGGAGTTAGTAGCGAAAGCAGCAAAAGTAAAAGCACTGTACTCCAGACAGCTGATTTAAAGCTAAATTTCAACAAATTCACCTCTTACGCATATGATCTTCTAGCGCGGAAATATCCTGGTACCAGTCTTCCAGCTGGTGACCTTCCTGTTTATGCTTTTTTAATTTCTCTACAAGCAGAGCATCGAGATCCTTAAATGGAATACCGAGCCGACGGCCCAATATGTAACTGCTCATCATTAAACTGGCAAGACTATCTCCGATTCGAATCGTGCTGCCTTCCCACAATGCTTTGAATAATCGGGATACTTGATCAAGTACTTCGGTTTTCAGCCATTCAATCACTTTAGCACGCTTGGCTACATCCAGTTCTTTAGGCATTTGGCGAAAGTCACTCTCCCCCGAAAAAGCTTTATTCTCGATTATAGCATAAAAAAGGGACCTGCAAAATTACCCCCAAAAGCGGAGAAATTCTCCGAAACTCCATGACAGGTGCGATGCCGAGCCCCGTTTGTCTTATCATATATATTCGTAATAATCGCTTTGATTATCCCTGCAAGCCCGCCATTTCTGAAAAGTAATCAACTATTTAGCTTTCATGGACTCCTTGGCCACAATTCCTTCACAGTATTCAATGATCTGACTGCGTCTCACAATGCCGATAAAACGTTCCATATCATCCACGACCGGGACAAAGTTCTGCACCTTGGCTAGATTAATTAAATCCTCCATATTGGCATCAATGGATACCGGCTTGATATCAAGTCTCAACGGAACGTCCTTGAGAAGAAATTTTGAAGCGTTTTCAAATGATATCTTCCCCTCGGCATTTTTCATATACCACAACAGATCGCCTTCCGTAACCGTACCAATATATTTGCCTTCCTTATTCAAAATAGGCACTGCTGTAAACCGATGATATTCCATCCGTTCCAGCGTTTGCCGCAGTGTAGAGTCTGACGTGACACATGTAACCTCTTGTTTGGGCAGCAAAAAAAACGCGATGTTCATACCCTCATATATCCTCCTTGTCTATTTCTCGTTCAACTAGATCGCTCAACTTATATTATACGTTATAGAACGAAGGATGTTCCAAAAGGATGAAGTTCTTACACGATGAAAAGCCTCACACAAAGAAAAAAACAGCAGCCCGCTTAAACGTACTGCTGATTGTTGTGTAAGACAAACCATCTGTATGGAGTTAACTATTCAATCTTCTGCCGGTCAGGAATCATGACTTCACCGGCTGGGGTCGATTGATCCATCCAGTTTTTAATCAGCTCTTTAGCATATTGAACATCTTTCTCATCGGCACGCCCATAATAAATGCCGTTTTTACGCATACCTTCGCTCAAAATCGTAAAGCTGGAAACCTGTGGTTTTTCCTGTGTCAGAACTTGTTTCGCCAGATCAATGATAAAGTTCGGCTGCATGTCGGTCTGAAAATTATCCCCCATGATCTGGAATAACTCAGGGATCTTCGCGATCTGATTCAGATTTAACATTTTGTCTGCAAAAGCATTCAGGAAAATTTGCTGCCGATTCGTACGGTTAAAGTCACTGTCTTCCCGATATCTCACGTAATAGAGTGCTTCCTGTCCGTCATAGATCGGTTTGCCGCCTTTTACCGTGAACTTTTCATGGTTTGGATCTTTGTTCACGATATCCTTATCAATTGGCAGTGATATGCCTCCGAGGGCGTCAACCACCTTTTTGATCCCCTGAAAGTTAATCGTTGCGTAATAACCTACGTCTGCATCAAGAAACTTTTCCACCGTATTGATGGACATATTCTCCCCGCCGAAGGCGTAAGCATGCGCGATTTTGTCATAATCATCCGTCCCGTCCTTGTCCGCATCTCTTCCTACGATCTGCACATACGTGTCACGCGGAATAGATACCAGAAGCACCCGAGATTCCTTCGGACGTACCACAGCATAGATGACTGCATCCGAACGTCCGCGTGACTTCTCGTAGTCTCGTTTATCGGAGCCCAGGAGCAACACAGAAAATGGTTCTTTACGATATACCGTTGGATCAGGCGTTTTATTACCTTCCTGCGGCACGTAAGATTGCGTTAGCTGCGCTTCTACTGTATCCGCCAGAAACAGGTCAAAAGCGGCCACAGCGAGCTGCTGACGGAAAACATAACCGCCAATGATCAGAACGACTAGGGAGATAAGTGTTATATAGAGGCCTTTGCGACTTTTTTTCTTCTTTTCTTTAGTTCTGCTTTTCATCCGTCGATTCCTTCTTCACTCTCGAAATTGAAATTCATTACTACCCATTAAACGTGAGCAACGTCTGATGACACGCCGTTCTCCAAACTTTTATTTCTCTTTGGGCCGGAGTACCGCTTATGCTCGTTCTATTGTAATCATTCCTGCATCATGAAAAGTTACAATCGGGTTAAATTGAAAAGAACAGCGCCCCCTTTTTCGGTTACAAAAGGTTCACTGTTCCTCCGTATCTTTTCATTTTACTCTCTACATATTATGTGGATCCCAACGATCCCTCCGGTTGCTGCTTCTGTTTCTCTTTTTGACGAAGACGTCCCGTTACTAGAGCCACGATCAAGGTTAACACGCTAAAAATAACTGCTGACCAGAAAAGTCCATTGTACCCCTGACCTGTCGTTTGATGTACAGCCTGAAGCAACGTCTCCCGTATATTGGCATCTGGAATCTTGGACAACCCCGCCATGAGACTGGAGACATCATTTCCTGATGTTCCACCAGAAGCATATTGCTCCAGCGCGGCTGGTGGTACTTCAATTCCTCGATCCGCCAGACCTGACTGGATGTTCGAGCCCAGGTTAGAAAAAGAACGTGCCAGGAATCCGGCGAAGATCGTCGGTGCAATCGCCATCGCCATTTGACGGAACAAAGAGCTGGTTGCTACTGCAATACCTCTATTGTTCTCACCTGCCTGTTCGGTTACAAGAACGTTGACTGGCGCACCCAGCATCATGCCAAAACCAATACCGACAAGGGTACTCGCAATAACAAACTGCCAGATATGCTCTACCCACAACGGGAATAATAGGAAGCCAATCGCAGAGAGCAAGCCAGCTACCGACAATGTCCAGATTGGTCCTTTCCGGTCAACGAGGTATCCTCCTCCTCCTGCTCCAATCCCTGAAGCCAGTGCGAGCGGTGTAAACCAGTAGCCTGAAGCTGTGCTGGATACGCCTAGATATTGCTCTACAAAACCCGGAATAAAGATAACAGAGGCCAAAATGGCTCCTGAGAAAAAGGCAATGAGCAACGTCCAGCGGAAGGACGCTATGCCAAGCAGTTTTGTGGAAACGACCGGTTCACGGTCGGACCCCTCCAACCTTTTTTCCATAAAATAAAAGATCACCAGCACAGCTACACCCACTAGAAAGAAGCTATAAAACATTGGCGAAGCCAAGCTTTGAAGCATGTTCACACCGTCGAGATTACTGAAGCTGTACATCAGACTCAGTACGCCTATTGTTAAGACCGCTATGCCGCTCCAATCGACAGCTGCCCGGCTGAGCTCCTGTTCTTCCTGGATATAACGGATTCCGGCAATGAACAGCAGGATTGCAATCGGTACGTTGATGAGAAACAACCAGTGCCAGTTGCCTGTAATATCAAGGATCAATGCTCCGATGTTAGGGCCAAGAATAGCTGCAATGCCGTTCATGCCTCCCAGTAGCCCCAGAGCTGTACCCTGCCGCTGAGCAGGAAACTTGCTAAGCACATAAGAACTTGCGATGATAAATATCCCGCCTCCACCAAGCGCCTGAATGACCCGGGCGATCAAGAAAAAGGTAAACGAAGTGCTTAACGCAACAAGGAGCGATCCGATTCCGAATAAAGCAACCTCAATGAGAAACAGTTTTTTACGTCCAAATCGATCTGACAGCTTACCCGCAATGGGTACACTGATTGCAAGCCCAAGCGTGTATAGCGTAATCGTCCAAGCACCCCATGTTGGCGAAACACCAAACGAGGCATTTAATGTGGTCAGCGACGATGTAATTATTCCGTTATCCAGCGCGGCCATAAATACACCCACGGCAAAGAGAATCAATGGCCATTTCATTTCTTTTTGCATCCCGGATTCCTCCTTCATCTGATTCTGTACACTCTCGTACAACTCTTAATACCATCTATATAAACCTGAATGAATAAGAATGACTCACTGGTCATTTTAAAATAAAGCGAGTCTATATGTCAATTGATGAATATCGATTAGACCCAATTTATGTAACACTTGCATTCCATTTCAATGATGTATTCTTCAGTCTCACGATTTTAAAAAAAGAGGTTGTTCTCTGATCCTTATCGGAATGAGAGAACAACCTTAGCTCTTATTTTTTTACTGCATCAGATGACGGTTCAGGAATTTCTCTATCGCACGATAGAGATCCAGTTGATTCTCTACATTGGCGAAGCCGTGCCCTTCATTCATTTTCAACATATATGGCACGTCTACTCCACGTTTACGCAGTGCTTCGACAATCTGATCGGACTCAGCCTGTTTGACACGCGGATCATTGGCACCCTGAACAACAAATAGTGGTGCTTTCATCTGATCAACATGGAAGAGCGGTGAGATTGCGGTAAGCAACTCTTTATCCTTCACAGGATCACCTACACGTTCATAAAATAGATTGCGCCCTGATTCCCAATATGGCGGTAGCGAGTTAAGCAGTGTAAAGATGTTGGATGGGCCTACATAGCTAACACCAACAGCGTATACGTCCGGGGTGAAGGCCAGGCCAGCGAGAGCCGCATAACCCCCATATGATCCACCATAAATTGCGACTCGCTTCGGATCAACTGTACCTTCTTTTACCAGCCAGTTCACACCGTCGGTGAGATCATCCTGCATGGCTTTACCCCACTGCTTATTGCCTGCCTCTAGAAACTTCTTACCATAACCTGTTGATCCACGGAAGTTCACTTGCAGGACTGCATATCCGCGGCTTGCCAAGAACTGGACATCCGGAATATATCCCCATGAATCCCGGGCCCAAGGTCCACCATGCGGAAGAACAACCAAAGGAAGATTCGATGCCGTCGCACCTTGTGGCAGTGTCAGATATCCATGAAGGTCCAGGCCATCCCGAGACTTGAACGTAATTGGTTTCATATCTGCCATTTTGGTCTCATCAATCCATGGAGCCGTATCCGCCAGCTTATCGAGCTTGCCTGTTTTGGAATTATAGAAATAATATGTGCCCATCGATTTGTCACTGTATGATATAAAGAGTGCCTGCCCATCATCACTTGTGCTTATAATACCAACCTCTTTGCCAGGCACCTTGGCTTTGATATCCTGCATGAGTGTCTTGAACTCGTTGTCAAAATACTCATAATTGACCTTGTCTGTCTCATAGACTGCTGCAAGGATCTTGCCTTTTTCTTTGGAAGGAATAACATTGCTGACATCCACATCTTTGTTTTCAAAAAGAGTTCTGGTTACCTTCTTTGTTGACAGGCTATATTCCACGACAGCCATCTTGTCTTGCTCCAGATTGGATACTGCGTACAGGTTTTTGTTGTCGCTTGTGAACATGACAGGAACAAACGTATCTCCCAGATCTGTTGTGAGCAGTGGCTGGAACGGCTGATTCTCCGCATCACGATACAATAAGGAAGATACATTGCCATCACTGGATATGGCTACACGAATTTTTCCTTCATGGTCTGTCATCCAGCCTGTAATGTTACCCGGATTCTCGGCAGCAATAACTGCCTCCCCTGTCTTGATATTGATACGGTATACGTCAAAAACTCTCGCATCACGCTTGTTCATGCTTACCAAAATTTCATCTGGAATATTCTCCAAAGGATCGACAAGCATCGCTCTTGTATTTGGATAAGGCGTCAGATCTTTGCTATTTTTTCCATCGATATCTGTAATATACAGGTGGTAGTTCTCATCTCCAGCCGCATCCTTTGCATACAACAGCTTGTCATTCGTTGCCCATGCAAAACTAGCAATACTGCGATCTGTTTCACTTGTAATACGTACAGGCTTATCTTGACCATTTGCCGTAACCACGATGTTCATCCGATTGTTCCACGGCTCCATGTAAGCCAGATGTTTGCCATCAGGGGACATTTGAAAACCTGCCTGAGCAGGCTGTTTGAAGAAGTCCTCAAGCGGTGTGACCCCTGCTTTCTTGACATCAAGCCCTAGGGCAAGGTACAGTGCACTAGCAAATTCCCCATGCGTTACTGCTTGTTTTGCATGAAATGCATTACCTTCGATAATGAAATGTTGTTTAACTCGGACAGCATCATTCACATGTACAGCCGGGATTTGGTCAGCATCACTGTAGATCACCTGTATACCGTTATCCTTCAATTCGAAAGCTCGTGTGAACAACGAGGCCATCTGGGCACGTGTGAGCGGAGCATCTGGCGCATACCCTTTGGTATTACCTTGAATGAGATCACCTTGTTTCAGCGCATAAATGGCTGGTGCTGCTGCATGATCGGACAGAACGTCTGCAAAACCTGTAAGGGTTGCCGGAGCATCCAGTTCAAGCACACGCTGCAGAATAATCGCAGCTTCAGCACGTGTAATAGGTGTTGCCGTTTCTTTCATTCCATCTGTGGTGCCATCTATGTATCCCAGTTGTTGCAGTGTCTGTGTTGCCTTGGAAACGATAGATTCCGAGACAGCCGCCGTAGGTTTGACTGCTTCGGCCGCCTGTACGGCAGGCTGAATCAAGGCAATCGACATGGCCATGGACAGCGTGAGTGCATAAACTTTTTTGCTAATTGAGTTCAAATGTTTTCCCCCTTATAAGTGAATTACAGGATAATGTGGAACTATACGTATCCTATTTTACTATGATTATCCATTTCGGAACAGCGGCAACTCTCCTTGACACGGGTGGTATGTTTAGTTTACTTTTGTGTTCGAAAATCCGTAATTCAACAGCTTGCGCGTCTCAACGAACCGCCCTTCCCTCGTATCTGATCCAAATACAACCGATATTAGCCGTTTGCCATCTCGCTCAGCCGTCCCAACGAAATGATACCCCGTATCCTTGTCATATCCAGTCTTTAATCCATCATTACCTTCATAAGCATATGGACCCCCGATTGAAGATAACATCCAGTTTGTATTGCTCATATAGATCCCCTTTTGGTGCAACGAGACTTGCATTTGATTGGAAACTTTAAGAATCTCGGGGTGATGGTTAAGCAAATATTGGGCAAGCTTGCAGGCATCCATCGCAGTCATTAACGTTTGACCCTGGATATTATGTGGACGATAAGGACCAAGCATAGTCTCGCTTAGACCTGTAGAGTTGGTGAAGTGAGTATCCCCTGACAGACCAATCTCAGCAGCCTTTTGATTCATCCGCTGTACAAATTGATGTTCTGAACCGCTGATATGTTCCGCCAAAGCAACGGTAGCATCATTGGCAGAATATACTGCCACCACTTGGAATAACTCCTGAACAGTGAATCGATCCCCCTGTTTGAGTGCAAGCTGATTCCCGCCAACAGAGCTGGCGTAACGACTAACATTAACAGGATCATCCCAACGAATATCTCCTCTCATTGCAGCCTCCATTACAAGTAGCTCGGTCATTAGCTTGCTGATACCTGCAGGAGCAATCTCTTCGGAGCCATTGTAATCCATCAGCACCTGTTCCGAATTCATATCCATCAAAACAGCCGACTCGGCTTTAATGCCTGGCTTACCAACCAGCATGTCCGGTTTTACTCCCAAATATATAATAACTAGTAAAGTGAATAACATTCCTGCGCGTTTCCACCATATTTTCATCGATTCATCACCTCTTACCTATATAGACGTAGCAAAGAGGCATTTTGTCTGCACTTTTTTGAGAAAAAATTAAATTTTTTTTATTTTTTGGTTACAAAAAAAACATGGACTCCATACACCCCATGCCAGAGTGTTGGAATCCATGTTTATTAATAATTACTGAGCAACAACCGCTTTATCTGCATTTACAGCCAGATCGCTCAAGTATACGCCAGTTCCATCACCAATCGCATAGTTCATTACACGTTTGTTAACTGGTGATACCACAGCACGGTACAACGTTGGGAATACTGGAACTTCATCTACCATGTATTGTTGCCATTCATTGTAGATCTCTTTACGTTTCTCTACGTCGAATGCTTCAGCAGAGATACCACGTGCCAGCAATTTGTCGTTCTCTTCACTGGAGAAACGAGGGAAGTTATAGAGTGCATCGCGTCCATACAGACCTGATGGATCAACGTCGATACCAACACCCCAAGCCGCTTGGTACACATCGACATTAGGATCATCTTTACCTGTGTTACCTACACGGTCGTAGAAGTTGTTAAACTCGATCATTTCCAAGTTTACTTTCAGACCGATTGCTGCCCAAGATTGAACATAGTAACGTGCAAGTGGCTCAGCTGTGTCGCCACCTGTCATAGAAATAAAATTGATTTCAAGTGGTGAACCATCTGGCTTCGTACGGAATTCTCCGTCCATTTTATAGCCAGCTTCGTCAAGCAATTTCTTTGCAGCTTCCGGATCATATTTCACACCTGGATTGTTGGAATCATGGAATTCAGGGTGAGAAGGTGGAATCAGTGTTGTTGCATTCCAGCGAAGACCGTTGTAGAAACGTTTACCTACTTGGTCATTATCTACAGCCATCCACATCGCTTTACGCAGGTTTTTATCACCCATTTTTGCGTCAGGATTGGATTTAACTTTATTGTTCTCAGCATCCCATGTTCCCAGTTTGAATCCGATGTACGTATACGCACGGTCGATTGCACCCAGGAATTCAACGTTGGAGAGGTTCGCATTGTCTTTATACTGGTCTGTCGGGAAGGAGTCTACCAGATCTACACCGCCAGATTTCAGCTCTTGAACAACCGTTGTCGGGTTGATTACTTTCAATGTTACTTTGTCCAGTTTTGGAGTTCCGCGCCAGTAGTCATCGTTTTTAACAAACGTTACAGACTCACCTGGTGTGATCGTTTCTACTTTAAACGGACCAAAACCGATTGGCTTCTCACGTACTTCTTTGGAAGAAGACATTTTCGCAATATCCATGTTACCAAAAATATGTTTCGCTAATGGATATGTCCACACGCCGCCTGTCAACAGGGATGGCGTTGCTTCTTTATACGTAATGCTGATTTTTTTGTCACTCAGCACTTTAATACCAGAGATTGTTTTTGCTTTTCCAGCATGATACTCATCCATACCTACAACACTTGTGAAATTGGAATCATAACGCGGGCCGTCATAACCTTTGCCACCGATGACTTCATAAGCAAACTGCAAATCTTCAGCCGTTACCGGCTTGCCATCATGCCAGTTTACATTGTCACGAATCGTGAGCGTAAACGTTTTGCCGTCTTCGGAAGTTTCGTATGTTGCTGCACCATCATTGGTGTAAACATAGTCTTTATCCCAAGTCAGCAAACCTTCGTCAAACCATTGCAAAACTTGCGCATCCGGATTACCGGAATAGAAGTTATAGTTCAATGTACCTTCAAAAGCAGTATCGGATACGAGACCAAAGGTAAGTGACCCACCTGCAATGGCTGTACCTTCATTCTTTTTGACATTACTGAAATCCTCAATAGAGTAAACCCCTTCTTCTTTCGCAGGTTTCTCCTCTGTTTTTCCTTCTTCTGTTTTTGCTCCTGGTGCAGGAGTTGCTGCTTCTTTCTCGGAGCACGCCGCAAGCGCCAATACAAAGACCAGCATCATCGTGAAAAATAGTCCTCGTGAAAATAATCCCTTTTTCATGAACCTTTCCTCCCTTTTTTTAACCTCTTCTTTGTCTTGCATCCGTCGCACGTTTCAAGGCCTGTCCGACATTATTTATACTCAACATCAATACCAGGATCAGTAGTGATGCAGGTAGCCAAATCCACCATCTGTATTCCAAGGTTTGCGGATTACGTGCATAACTTACGAGTGTTCCAAGACTTGGTGTGCTTTCCGGGAAACCAAATCCCAGGAAAGACAACCCGGATTCAAGACCAATATTAGCTGCCAGGTTCAATGTCATCGTTACAATGATAATCGAACTTAGGTTAGGAAGAAGCTGCGATACAATAATTTTAAAGTGAGAAGATCCAAGTGTTTTGGATGCTTTAATATACTCGAGTTCACCCTCCTGAAGCGCCTTGGATCGAATCAATCTGGCGATTCCCATCCATAGGAAGGCGGTCATAATGAGCGAGAATGAAACGATATTATATTTCGGTACAGCCGTTACAAAGGCGATAACCATCATCAGGAATGGCAAGATCATGAAAAAGTCCACCACACGCATGAACATATTATCAATCATTCCGCCAAAGTATCCCGAGAGCACACCAACCAAAATGCCAATAAATCCAGTCATTAAGGTTACCAGAATACCGATAGTTAAAGAGTTTCTTGTCCCAATAACAAGCTGACCAAATACATCTCGTCCGCCATAGTCTGTTCCCAGCCAGTATTGTGCGGAAGGTGGCTCATATAGTGCAAACAAATCAACTTTAACAATATCGTCCTGATTCAGAATCATAGAGGTTCCATATACAAGAAGAATGACAAGCCCCAGGAATATGAGCGAAACGAGGGCTACTTTGTCCCTGACCAACTCTCGCCACACAATGCTTAAGCCGGAAGGACTTTTATCAACCTTCTGCGAAGTTACAATAACATCATTGGTCTTGCTCATCTGTTTTCACCCCGAAATCTTCAAGTTCTTACTTAATGCGAATACGCGGATCGACCAATCCCAGAATAATATCAGACAGCAGTGAGCCTAGAATCGTAGCAATCCCATATAATAATACGAGTGCTGTGACTACACTGAAATCCCGTAATGAGATGGAATTCAGGAACAACTGTCCCATACCCGGGTAGCTGAATATACTTTCAATAAAGATGGTTCCGCCGATCAGCCCCGTAATCTCATACCCGAAAAATGCAGCAATCGGCAACAGGGAGTTTCGCAAAATATGTCTGTTGTAGATTCGGGATTCCGAAGCACCTTTGGCTCTCGCCGTGATTACGAACTCTTTGTGCTTGATATCAATAATCTCACTGCGTAAATATTGTACCGTGGATACAGTGGAGATTAGTGCCATTGATAACGCTGGTAATAGCAAATGGTGAATCTTACTTATGACGTATTCAAATGTTCCTGGTGTAAGGCCTGGTGCCACACTTCCCCCTGTCGGGAACCATCCAAAACGGAACCCGAAAATCCAGACCATGACCAGAGCGAAAATGAAGAGTGGTGCTGCAAAACCCAGGTACGTATATCCTGTAATTAAACGGTCAGACCAGGTGTCGTTATAACGACCACTGATGATACCGAGTGGAATAGCAATAAGATATGTGAGAATCAGTGTTGCCAATGCAAGCCAGAATGTATTGGCAATCCGTTGACCAATAAGATCTGTTACTGGCATTTTAAAACGGAACGATTGTCCGAAATCACCCATAGCTGCATGCCTGATCCAGTCCCAATACTGTATATACCATGGATTATTCAATCCTAGCCGTTCACGCTGTTCTTCTAGCGCTTTGGGATCAATACTCGGATCAAGCAGTCCCGTCAACGCGTCACCTGGCATGGCTTTGGCCATCAGGAAGACCAGAATACTAAGCAAAATTATTTGAGGAATCATTATAAATATTCGGCGTACAATAGTTTTCCACATATGGCCTTCAACCTTTCTGAGGTAAAGCTACCCGGTGAGTATCGGAAATGGATTGGAGCGAATAAGCAAGCCCTTCCTCATCGAAGAAATTGCGGTATGAATTTTCATACTCGGATTTGATCTGCTGTCGGAAAGCTATCATTTCCTCACGTTTGGTTGGGTCCATATCCGGAATCGCTGCGATAAGACGTTTGGTATAGATATGTTGGGGATTTTCAAAAATATCATCTGTTGTCCCTTGTTCCACATATCGACCTTTATACATAATTCCAATCTGGTCGCACATATGACGAATAATGCCCAGATCGTGGCTGATAAACAAATAGGTCAGATTCAGTTCTTTCTGAATTTCCTGCATGAAGTTGAGCACCTGGGCTTGTACGGATACATCCAGTGCAGATACAGGTTCGTCAGCGATAATCAGTTTGGGCTTGAGTGCAATGGCACGAGCGATTCCAATCCGTTGACGCTGTCCACCTGAGAATTCATGCGGATACTTGTAGATAGACTCCGGACTCAACCCTACCTTCTCTAATAAGCTACCGACCTGTCTCTTCTCTTCCGTTGCCGTCAGTCGTTCATAGTTTCTTAGAGGCTCAGCAATGATGTCCATAACGCGCTTCTTCGGGTTAAGAGACGAATAAGGATCCTGGAAAATCATCTGTACATCCCGCTGAAGCTGGCGATCTTTGCGTCGTTCTTTGGTCAAATCCCTGCCATTGAATAAAATTTTTCCACTTGTCACATGATTCAGACCAATCACAGCTCTGCCTGTTGTTGTCTTGCCTGAACCGGATTCTCCAACAAGACCGTAAGTCTGGCCTTCTTCAATGGAAAAGCTGACATCGTCAACCGCTTTGACACTGTCAATCTCCCGTTTTAGTAATCCTCCGCGAATCGGAAAGTGTATTTTGAGTCCTTCTACTTCAAGTAATGCCATTATGTTATGCCTCCTCCGCTTGATCAGGGAAATGAAAGTGCTGATAGCAGGTACACCTTACAAAGTGTCCTGGCGCAATTTCATGCATCTGCGGGTTATCTTCATGAGCAGAGTCGCTAATCCATGGAATTCGGGCCTTGAATCTGCACCCCTGCCTTGGAAGATTTTTGAGAGAAGGTACGATGCCTTGAATGACATGTAATTTGGATTTTTCTTCAGTAATCGTAGGGATCGAGTTTAATAATGAACGTGTATAGGGATGTTTTGCATTGGTCATCAATGTAACAATATCCGCTATTTCAACAATTTCTCCTGCATACATGACGGCTACACGATCAGCCATCTCGGCCACTACACCAAGGTCATGCGTAATAAGGATAATGCCTGCGTTAATCTCATTCTTCAGCTCTCGGATCAACTCGAGAATTTGCAACTGAATGGTAACGTCAAGTGCTGTTGTTGGTTCATCGGCAATGAGCAGTTCTGGCTTATTGGCAATTGCGATCGCGATAACAATACGTTGCCTCATGCCGCCAGATAATTCGTGGGGATATTGCTTATATATTTGTTCGGGACGTGGAATCCCTACCTGGTTCAATAAGTGAATAACCTTATCCCGCTTCTCTCTGGAAGACAGCTTCGGTTGATGAAGAGTGAGAATCTCTTCAATCTGTTCACCTATGATCATTAGAGGATTGAGTGCGGATAGTGGATCCTGAAAGATCATGGCCATTTCTCTTCCGCGCAGTTTGTTTAATTGATTAGGGGATATGTTGGCGATATCTTTCCCTTTATAGAGAATCTGACCTTCGATTTTGGCTTTGTTATGCAATCCCATCAGAGAAAATGCAAATGCACTCTTACCTGAACCTGATTCTCCTACAATAGCCAACACTTCATTCTTCTTAACCTTAAGATTAACATGATCGACTGCTGCATAATAGTTATCTTCAATTCTGAATGATGTCGTTAAGTCTCTGACTTCCAATAGCTCTTTATTCAAATCAATCACCCTAACCCTGTAATTTCATCAGACTGTATTCATAAGTAGAAGAGTGCATCCACTGTATATTTCCATGTTGTTCCTTAAATTGAACAAAAGTGTATACAAAATACCTTATCGTTAACAGAATCAAGATTATAGTCTTCAATTTAAACCATTGGTCAATTAATGTTGATAATTCCTAGCGGAATTATAAATACAAATAATTACTGTAATCATACGTGTAATTTAAGTTAACGTCAATCATTATTTTGGGATTTATGGAATAAATGTTTTCTATGCTACAGTTTTGGGTAATAGTTTTGGCTAAAAGGTATCTATAGCAGGATTTTAGTGTGAGAGTTAAGTGTGCTCGGGTGGAATTACAACAATATGAGGCGTGTGTACAAAGTTTTTTTGTGTATATATATAACATGTCTATGACACAATGTGTAGAGTTAATAGCAAATGATTTGGGAGTAACTTAGTTAGTGTAAATTACATGTCACATTTAGGGGGATTTTGTCGTTTCATAGAATCTCTGCTTAGAAGTCATATGAAGCTTATATATATACATTTATTTAAGGTTTGTAAGATAAACGTAAAAATCTAGTTATTATAGTATAGTTTTATTTAATTGTTGCTGTAAAGAGTTAATTGTTACTTTTGAACATTTATTTTACAAAAGAAAGAAAAAAGTCCTGCAAAAAGCAGGACTTTACTAATAAATATTCATAATTACGCATATATACTATTACCTTTGTGGCACCAATGGTGGCCTTTTACCACGTTTTAAATCACGAATACTCAAATCAAAGTCCATCTGTAGATGAGGATAGTCCGGAAAGTTAGTCCAGTCTCCACCCCAGGTGAAACCTAGCTCTTTAGCTAAATCGACAACCTCCATCCAATCTGCCTTGCCATTGCCATTATCATCTCGTTCCATATCCCAGACAATATCTCCATCAGGGGTTCTTAAGGCAAAATCAATGGCTAGTCCATAGTTATGATAAGACTCCCCGCCTCTTGCATTGGTGACAATATTCCCAGAAGATGAGCGTCCCTGTGCAAAGAGAGCATCTTGTTCCTCCACACTCCGATATCCATGCGTAATCACAACTTCTATACCTCGCCTGGCAGCCATACGGACTAATACACCTTCACTTTCGGCAACAGCTGGATGCAAACCGGTAATTGGCAAAGGCTCAGGAATTATTTCATCTTGCCATATCTCTCCCAAGTCCCCTTTTTGTTGCAACCATACAAATACAATGGATAGAATAATCGTTGCGATGATCCAGTTTCTCAGGCTTTTCTTCCTTCGCTGTCTTAGCTTACGTAGTGATGAATTCATATACTCTCCTACACTTTTTCTACTCATCAAGCTTTAATTCTTTTTTAAAGGCTTCATTTCAGGTAAACTAACTTCTATTATAATTCATCTCAGCTGTGAAAGCTTCTTCTGCAAAAATTACATGATTATACGTTTTCATTTTCTTAAATTTTCATATGTTATCCTTATTCTTATCCTTAGATTTATAGTATTTAAGAATACAAAAAAAGCAGTCGGCTTATAGCCGGCTGCTCTTGTATGCAAACTGAGTAAGACTACTCAGTTGTGTATGGCAACAATGCGATTTGACGGGAGCGTTTGATTGCAATCGTCAGCATGCGTTGATATTTAGCGCTAGTACCTGTTACACGGCGTGGCAAAATTTTTCCACGTTCGCTGATAAATTTACGAAGCAAGTCCGTATCTTTATAATCGATGTGAGTAATTTTGTTCGCTGTGAAGAAGCACACTTTACGACGTTTGTTACGACCACCACGACGTGCCGGTCTTTTATCGTCTCCGCCTTCTCTTTGCTTGAAGCCCATGCTTTTCAGTCCTTTCCTATCATGTAACCGATAACTCGTACGAGTAACGGCTCACGTTAAAATGGCAAATCATCATCCGATATATCAATCGGTTTTCCGTCATCGGAAAAAGGATCCTGATTGTTGCTACGCGCAGCATTATTGTTGCTCGCACGTCCGCCGCCGCCTCCATAAGAAGGCTCTTCACGCATAGGTTGACCCCCGCCGCCACCGCCTTCGCGGTTAGCTGACTCCAAGAAACGAACATTATCGGCAATGACTTCGGTCACGTATACACGTTTTCCTTCGTTATTCTCGTAGTTACGTACTTGAATGCGTCCTTCGACTGCAGCCAGACGACCTTTACGCAAATAGTTTGCACAAGTCTCGGCAAGCTGTCTCCAGGTTACGACCGGAATAAAATCTGCTTCCCGCTCTCCTCCTTGGCTTGTAAACGGTCTGTCTACGGCCAAAGTAAATTGTGTCACGGCTACTCCTGCTGGAGTATAACGCAACTCAGGATCCCGGGTTAACCGGCCGATCAGAATGACACGGTTCAACAATGTAATCCCCTCCTTCTGAGCGTATTGGTGCGATAATCACGAGTCAATGTCTTAGGCAGACTTAACGTCGTTGGTAATGAGATAACGAATTACTTCGTCAGAAATCTTCATGAGACGCTCAAGCTCAGTAACTACTGCTGGTTCAGCAGTGAAGTGTACCAGAACATAAACACCATCACGGAATTTCTTGATCTCATACGCAAGACGGCGTTTACCCATAACGTCGTGAGCTGTAACCTCACCACCGCCGTTGGAGATGATGCCTTGGAATTTATCGACTGTAGCTTGAACAACTTCTTGCTCAACGTCAGGACGAATAATGTACATCACTTCATATTTGCGCATAATTTTCACCTCCTTATGGACTCTGGCCCTCAATCCAGGTTGAGAGCAAGGAACGAGCACAAACTCGAACTATATTAATATAACAAATACGCAAACGAAATGCAAGCAAACGTTCCCTGTACATATTGGTACATAATCCCCATCATGTTTAGACTTCAGATGGAACACACTACAGAAGTAACACTGATCTCATTCTGTGGAGGAGGCTACTTATTATGGGTGAAAGAACCGAGTTCGAACCTGGTGACAAAGCGCCGAATGATGGAGAATACACTGAAGTCGGGGAGAAGAGTTTTCACACGGAGATTAATGATCCCAAGCGAGTCACGTTAAAAAAAGGTGAAGCCTTTCCGGAAACGAGCAATCACAATCGCAAGTGGAAAAAGCTGACTAAAGCTCGCGTTCACTAAATTTTTTTTCAGCACCACGTATATAAAACGGTAGTTAGCACATAATACAATCAGGCGGTACACGAGAGAGGTGTGGTTCCGTTGGACAACGAAGCCGATTTTTCGATGTTGGAGATGCATCACGTAATATAAGAAGCTTGTGGGTGTGTAAGACTTCAGTCCGAAGCACAGGTATTGCTACAAGCAGTACAGCCAGCGTTTCTGTCGTTACGACCGATTGTGATCTAACTAAACATGTACCGCCGGATAAAGAGCCCGTCAGGGCTCTTTATTTTTTATACGGGCCACATTATACAATTTTCACTAAAAAAATATAAGAAACAAAATAAAAAGACTATCCAATAGGCTAGTCCCTTCAAGTTGTTTATGATGACTCCAGTCCATGGAGTTATGTAAGCATTACATTTTCGCAAAATCTAAATGACTTAAGTGGCGGAAAGGGTGGGATTCGAACCCACGCACGCTGTGACACGCCTAGCTGATTTCGAGTCAGCCCCCTTGGGCCTCTTGGGTACCTTTCCGCAGCAAAATTGATTATATCACGCCTGTAGTCGGAAAGCAATACCTATACCCTGTCTGCATGAAAACGCTATTTCACTATTACGTTTCATCACCGCGATATGGCTAGATCATGCATCTAAAACACCGGATATATGTTTTCCTCTTCCACCCTACCCTCAGGATTCCTCATCCTCTTCTACCGAGCGTAACACTTTTTTCATGTTTTTCTCGAACTTGGCCCGAGGAATCAGTACGCTATGTTTGCAACCAACACACTTGATCCGAATATCCATCCCCATCCGAATGATCTCCATCTCATTGCTTCCACAGGGATGCTGCTTTTTCATCTGTACGATATCTCCAAGCTGGAAACTTTTACGCTCCACCTGCACCATCTCCCTCATCATTATCCATCGCAGCCGCCTGCTCTAATGCAGCCAATTTGCTTCTCTCATGGTACTCGAGTATTTTCTTCACATCTCCCTGAATTTGACGTTCGACCGAAGACCGGGAGTTCGGCATACATTCCGCTACCACACGAATGACATAATCAGAAGTGGACATCGACTGAATACCTAGCACATCCGGTACCTTCACAATATTCAGATCTCGTTCCTCAATACCTGCGAGCGATTGCTTCACCAGATGTACGGACTCATCCAGCGTCAGATCAGCCTTCATCGGGATATCCACTACAGCAAGCGAATTAGACATCGAATAGTTAGTCACACTTGCAATTGTACCATTCGGAATGATGTGTACTTCTCCCTGCCAGCTTACCAGTTTGGTTGTTCTTAGACCAATGACTTCAACAGTTCCTTTGAACGTGCCTGTCTGAATCACATCTCCTACAGCAAACTGATCTTCTAAAATAATAAAGAATCCGGTAATGACATCCTTCACTAAACCCTGGGCACCAAAACCAATTGCAAGCCCCAGAACACCGGCACTAGCTAGCAATGGTCCAACCTGTACATTGATCTCGGATAACAGTAACAAAATCATAATGAAATTACATGTTATCGAGGTCGCATTTTTCAACAACTCACCAATCGTTACGAATCTGCGCGGGTTGACGCGAATTTTGCCTTCCTGTTTCCGTGCCATCGAACGATCAATAACCCGGGACACCACTTTAATGACAATACGACTGATAATAAAAATAATGAGGATACGAATCGAACTGAACATGATGTTAAGCCACATATCCGTATCCGAAATTTTAGCCCACACTTTATCCGTCCAACGAATGGCTTCATCCACAGTTGATGCATAAATGCCGACATTATTACCAGCTTGCGCAAAATAAAATGACATCAAAGTCTGATTCCTCCTCTACATCGGTATGTTATCATAGCTGTCTTCGGTTTTGAAATAGAGGCCGCGAATCTCAACAAACTCATCACGAATAATTTTCTGTACTCGCATCAGATCCTCTTTTGGAAACTGAATACACAGTGCACAGCCCGCTGTAATCTCCTTAGGTGTCGGAAACAAGTCAATCTCGATCTCAGCAAACTCTAATAGCATCTCTGCTCGCAGTGCCTGCTGCGTTGAATCAAACGCAATCAACATCCAATCGTTCAGCCATTCGTCCATGTCCTGCCCCTTTCAAGCTACAACCACTCTCAGGTAAAAAGCCTGTCCTTCCGAAGTATAAAACACTCTACCTTTCCATATACTGATACTACTATTCCAAGGGAAAGGATAGATCCTATGAATCCTACTTCGCGTTCCTTTTCATCACAAGATCTGACCAGCCTGAAAGTTCCTCATACTGATCCAGGTGTGCATTCTGCCATTGTACATCGTTTAATGTTCCATCTCTATAAAGCTCATTCCTTGCAAAATGTAGTGATTGTCTGCATCGGTACAGACCGTTCCACAGGTGACTGTCTCGGACCGCTAGTGGGTACGTCACTGGCAAAATGGGACAGCCCTCTGTTCCATCTATATGGCACATTGGATGAGCCGGTTCATGCTGTAAATCTGCAAGACACACTCCACAAAATCTACAACACCCATCAAAATCCGTATGTGATTGGTATTGACGCCTGTCTTGGCCAATCCTCTAGTGTCGGTTGTATCCAGGTCGTAAACGGCCCGCTCAAGCCTGGCGCAGGCGTAAATAAAGAATTACCGCCGGTCGGCGATATCCATCTGACAGGTATCGTTAACGTCGGCGGTTTTATGGAATACTTTGTGCTTCAGAACACACGGCTTAGTCTCGTTATGCGGATGTCTGAAATTATAGCAAGCAGTCTGTACTCGGCCATTCGGGAATGGCACACTCGCTCTACTCTGCTTGCTGTGCCAGAGTAATAGCTTCCTTCTCCTCTGGGGAAAGTGTATACGTTGACTCTCCCCCTTTTAGAGGTTTTGCATATACATATGAACCATCACGATTGAATAATCCCGTAAGGATCATACCGTCCTGACTTTCATTAATCATGGCTATCGAAAAGCTCAGGTCGCTACCACGCTCTCCATAAGCGTTGTATCTTTTAACACCGACCTTGCCCTGAATACGAGCCAGCTTCTGCAATGCTGTTTGCAACTGATTCGTTTGCAGTTTGTGTTCGTCCTCAATGCTGTCCATCTGAATCTTCAGATTAATTAGTAGGGACTCCAAATCCTCCACACCACTGCCAGCCATCATGGCTTCGTATTTACGTTTAAACTTCCGTAACTTTGCCCCTTGAGCAATACTCACGATCAGCAAAATCACCGTAAGCAATGCCAATCCGCCAATAATCCATAACAGCTGTTCCAGAATCAGCTCATTTAATTCAGCCATGTAAGTGCAACTACCCCTCTATGTTTTTGATCAGATTCACGTCTGTCCGTAGTTCTTAGCTTTTATTATAAATCAACCCGTTATTCAAGGAATTAATCATATATTTCCATTTTGAACAACAGAACGTTGAACAATTTTGTTACTCCCTATTTCACTGCTGTTAGCTCAGTAATGGCCCGAATGAGTTCATCGACCTCTTCATGGGAAGAGTTGTATCCAACGCTTGCTCTGACAGCCCCGGTAGCTGTTGTACCTGCTGACTCATGCGCAAGTGGAGTACAGTGAAATCCTGAACGAACCGCAATACCATAATTCCGATCCAGCCGGAATGCAAGCTGAGCTGAATCATATCCCTCAATTATAAAGGATACTAATCCTGAACGAGGTTGTCCAATGTCCGGGCCCAACAGTTGAATACCTTTGATCGAAGAAAGCCCATTCATTATATGTTGCGTTAACTCCCACTCATGCTGATAGATGGAAGCAGGTGTCATGGCAAGTACATGCTTCACCCCCGCTCCTAACCCAGCAATCCCCACCGTATTAGGAGTCCCTGCTTCATATCGATCTGGACGCACTTTAGGCTGTTCTACTGCCTCGGATTGACTACCTGTACCTCCATGAAGGAGAGGTTGCACATCAAGCTCAGGAGCGATGTATAAGCCGCCTGTACCTTGGGGTCCTAGCAATCCCTTATGTCCTGGAAAAGCGAGCATATCAATGCCTAGTTTTCCTACATCCACTGGCATTATCCCAACACTCTGAGCTGCATCCACCAGTAAAAGAGCGTGATGTCGACGGCATAGTTCTGAGATTTCTCCAATTGGCAAAATGCTCCCTAGAAGATTAGAACTGTGCGTACATACGACCAAACGGGTGTTTTTCCGAAACATCCGCTCCATCTGTTTTAAGTCTATGGCTCCATAAGCTGTGACGGGTACATAATCAATCTCAATCTTACCCTGTCTGCGAAGGAACTCCAGAGGGCGCCGAACTGAATTATGTTCCGCCATGGTGGCTATCACATGATCACCCTCTTGAAGCACACCCTGAATTGCAAGATTAAGAGCTTCTGTTGTATTTGAACCAAATGCAATATCATTAGGGTTTTTAATACCAAACAGAGTCGCTAAGCCTTTTCTCGTTTCAAACAAAACCCTGCTCGCCTGCACAGCCATACGATGACTCCCCCTGCCTGGGTTAGCCCCTGCAAATTGAAGGGCATTCATCATTGCCTCACCAACAGCAGGTGGTTTAGGCCAGGATGTCGCTGCATGATCCAGATAGATTGTGTTCTCCATCCTCCTACCACCTCAGCTCATAAGAATTAATTACAGGATTTGTTTACAAACAAAGAATGACATATCGTTTCTCCAGAACACAGAGTCGATATGTCATGACATGAGTAGCTCTGCATGTTGTTAATGATGCACCCGAGTTGTTATTGCAACAGTTCTAATAATCGTTCGAGATCTTGTTTGCTATAGTAGTTGAGCTCTATTTTACCTTTATCTTTCTGACCATGTTTAATTTTCACTGTCGTTTTAAATCGTTCCCGAAGTGACTCTTCCAAGGTGTCAATGAACGGATCTTTCTTCTTTAGCTTGGCCTTAGCCTTTGCTTCACCTGATTTGGAACGATCAAGTTGTTGCACTGCTTCTTCCAGCTCACGCACACTCCACTGCTGATCAATGGACTGTTTAGCCAGCTGTTTGACCAGGTTCTCATCCTTCACACCAACAATGGCACGTGCATGTCCCATTGACAATGTTCCACGTGAAACATGATCCTTTACTTCCTCTGGCAAAGCCAGCAACCGTAAAAAGTTAGCGATGTGAGAGCGTGATTTACCGACCTTTACGGACAACTCTTCTTGGGTCAAAGAGAATTGATCCATTAATCCCTGGTAAGCTACTGCTAGTTCCATTGCATTCAGATTCTCCCGTTGCAGGTTCTCAATCAGGGCTATTTCCATAACCTGCTGATCATTAAACGTACGGACAACAGCTGGAATGGTAGCATTACCACAATACTGTGATGCCCGAAACCTGCGCTCGCCTGCAATAATCTCATATCCTCGGAGTACAGGACGAACGATAATGGGTTGGATCACGCCGTGCTGCCGGATCGATTCTGCCAGTTCATGTATTGCTTCCTCATCAAATGCTTTACGCGGCTGATAAGGGTTAGCCCGCAGTTGACTAATCGGGATTTCTACGACTTTATCATCGTCATTAATTGAAAGCGAAGGAATGAGGGCATCTAGTCCTTTTCCAAGCCGCTTACTCATAAGAAATCACTTCCTTTGCGAGCTCTAAATACACTTCCGCTCCTCGGGAACGGGGATCATACGTTATAATGGATTGCCCGTGAGATGGTGCCTCACTCAGCCGTACATTACGCGGAATAATCGTTTGATATACCTTTTGCTGAAAATACTTCTTCACTTCTTCTATAACTTGAATGCCCAGATTCGTCCGAGCATCAAACATCGTCAGTAACACGCCTTCAATCTGAAGAGAGGTATTTAAATGTTTTTGCACCAGCCGAACCGTATTCAGCAATTGGCTTAACCCTTCCAATGCATAATACTCACACTGAATCGGAATAATCACGGAATCGGAGGCTGTTAGCGAGTTGATCGTCAACATTCCGAGCGATGGCGGGCAATCAATAAGAATATAATCATAATTATTTCTAACTTGTGCGAGTGCCTTTTTCAGACGAACTTCTCGCGATATGGTGGATACCAATTCGATCTCGGCTCCGGCAAGTTGAATTGTTGCAGGTATGATATGAAGTCCCTCAATTTGTGTCTCCGCGATCGCTTCCTGAGGAGGCACATCATTAATTAGGACATCATATATACAATTCGCCACATCTGCTTTATTAATTCCGACTCCGCTCGTTGTATTTCCTTGGGGGTCAATGTCAACAAGCAGTACCTTCTTCCCGAGTGAAGCAAGTCCTGCACCCAAGTTAACCGATGTCGTTGTTTTCCCCACACCGCCCTTTTGATTTGCTACGGCCATAATCTTAGACAATACCTTCACCTCAAATAAAATAGGAGTCTTTTCTTGTAGGTTGTGAGTTACAGTTAACAATAAGCAGGAGGCCACCGTCCACAAGAACAACAACTACCGTTTCCTTAACAGAACGATTTGTTCCCTTCACGTCGCATGAAAAACGGACTATATAGACAGAAAAAGCGGCCATTGCCGCCTTAAGCTTCAATTATTTGCGTTTTGGAATATGAATAACAATCTCGTAGTGATCCTCATGATCCGCTTCTTTTGTTTTGATATCCATACCTGAGCCTGTTACCATATCGATAGATTGACGAATCGTGTTAAGTGCCAGTCTTACATCCTTAGTAAAAGATATCCGCTTGGACTTTTTAATCTTGGAAGCTTCCTTATAAAAAGCAACACGTACCTCTGTCTGCTTGACATTCAATTCCTTGTCGATAATCTCGCCCAGCAATTTCAATTGCAGTTCTTCCGTATCCAGCGACAACAAGGCTCTTGCGTGACGTTCAGATATTTTGCGCTCCATCAAGGCTGTTTTCACACCTTCTGGAAGATTCAACAACCTAATCTTGTTAGCAATGGTAGATTGACTTTTACCAAGTCGTTGAGCAAGGCTCTCCTGTGTCAACTGATGCAAATCTATCAACTTTTGGTAGGCAACCGCTTCCTCAATCGAGGTTAAACCTTCACGCTGCAAGTTCTCAATTAACGCAATGGATGCGGCCTGAGAGTCGTTGAATTCACGCACAATGGCCGGGATGTGCTCAAGACCTAGTTTGCGAACAGCACGCCAGCGGCGTTCCCCAGCGATAATCTCATATGATCCATTACGAACCCGAACAACAATAGGTTGAATAACACCATGTGTTCTGATCGTTTGCAGTAACTCATCAATTTTATCATCATCAAAAATAGTACGGGGTTGATATGGGCTACTCACAATTTCGTTAACCGGAACCTGTTTAATCTCGTCTCCGTTATTGCGCTCCGCCAAACCAAACAACTTCGAAAATTGTTCTTTCATTCCGTAGATTACCACCTAGTTTCGTAATAGCTCCCACATTAGCAGGTGCTTCTTATTCCATAAGCGAGACTTCATACTCATCGTTCCTGAAATAAGTTATGCCATTCGTATTGCCCTGCTGCGAAACAGCATCAAATGCTTAACCATCTATTGATATGAACTAATCTAAGATCACTGTTTACGCAGGAACTGATACTTCTATTCTATCATCTTTTTCACCATAATCCTATGTTTACCTATTCTTTAAAAGAATCAAATTTTCCTGCTTTTTTATTCTGTTTATTAGGAAAATAAAATGAATGACTACCTATATAAGTTGAACTAAAGATGTTTACACGGAGCACTCCGACGACAGAATAACCTTCCCATCGCTGTTATCCCTGGATTTTTTTGATTCCCTTTTCTAAAGGGAAAAATCCGATGATAAGCTTATGCTTCCGATGTAGCTTTCTTGCAGAAAGCTTTTAGCCGACCGCTTCGCTTTTTCAGGTTTTTTCTTTCCTCTCCGTTTCTGTGTAAATAAAAATAGTTCAACTTATATAAATCCTGATGAACTAAAATTATTCCAGCCCTGATTTTGTATATGAAAATCTCATCCCACGGTATACATTTAATTTAACTCGGTTCTAATTTAGAAAACACAAAAAAATAGAGAATGTTTCACGTGAAACATCCTCTATTTCCATCTGGTCATTCAACACGTTATTTTGTTTTTGTCCCTATGTCACAATACTACACGAGTGGAGTTTTAAGTGGTGTCCCCGGTTTACGTGGATACTTATGTGGTGTCTTATCAAACTTCTGAATCAAAATGATATGACGTTCTGATTCCTCCACCGGCAGCTGAAATGGATGAACAGCCTTCACCCGTCCTTTCAGCTGATTAAAGCTGAACTCTGCTTCCTTCATTTCATCCCTCGGGTCTCCACCCTTCATTGCAGCGAACATACCGCTTTTACGTACAAAGGGAAGGCAGAATTCATTCAGTACCGCGAGCTTGGCTACCGCTCGTGCAGTAACCAGATCATAGCTGTCTCGATATCCTTCTTTGCGGCCCAGCTCCTCAGCACGACCATGGATTAATTCGACCTGCTCCAGACCAAGTGTATCCACTACATACTGTAAGAAACCAATCCGTTTATTCAATGAGTCGATGATCGTAAGCTGGATATGTGGAAAACAAATCTTAAGCGGGATTCCCGGGAATCCTGCTCCTGACCCGATGTCAGCCAGTTTGTTTACTTTGTTCATATCCGTATAAAACGCTAACGATACCGAATCATAAAAATGTTTGGTATATACCTGCTCACGATCCGTGATGCCGGTAAGATTCATTTTTTCATTCCAGGAGACAAGTTCTTTATAATACAATTCGAACTGTTCCAGCTGGAGTTCTCCCACTTCCAAGCCATGCTCCTTCAAGCGTTGTTGCAACTGCTGTTGAATATCGTCCATTATTGACCCCTTGCTGCGGTAACGCGGTTATAATGCTCAAGATAGACAAGCAAGATAGAGATATCAGCAGGCGTTACACCCGCAATACGAGACGCCTGACCAATGGAGATTGGGCGAATTTTCGCCAGCTTCTGCTTGGCTTCCATCGCAAGACCATGAATCTCATCATATACGATCGTGTCTGGAATTTTCTTTTTCTCCATTTTTAGCAAACGTTCCACGTGGATCAATTGCTTCTCAATATAACCCGCATATTTAATTTGAATTTCGACTTGTTCCTTCATATCAGCAGTCAATTCCACCTCGGAAGGAGATACTTGCTCAATCCAGTCATATCCAATCTCCGGACGACGCATCAGGTTCAGCAATGTGCTTCCATCCTGAATCGGTGTAGAACCAATCTCTTCCAGTTTGGCATTAACTTCAACAGGACGTACCTTTGCATCTTTCAAACGTGCAATCTCCTGCTCGACTTTCGCCTTTTTATCCAGGAAAGATGCATACCGATCCTCGGTAATCAGTCCAATGTCATGACCAATTTCGGTAAGGCGCATATCTGCATTGTCATGACGGAGCAGCAAACGATACTCGGCACGAGAGGTCAACAAACGGTAAGGCTCATTCGTGCCTTTGGTAACGAGATCATCAATCAGTACTCCAATGTAACCTTGGGAACGATCAAGTACAATAGCCTCTTTGCCCTGCACTTTACGTGCTGCATTGATTCCAGCCATAACCCCTTGTCCAGCAGCTTCCTCATACCCGGATGTACCATTAATCTGACCCGCTGTGAACAGCCCTGGCAGACGTTTTGTTTCCAGAGATGGCCACAATTGCGTTGGAACCATCGCATCGTATTCAATTGCGTAACCGTTACGCATCATTTCCACTTTTTCCATACCCGGAATCGAACGAAGAACAGCCAGTTGTACATCCTCTGGCAGACTTGTAGATAAACCCTGTACGTAATACTCCGATGTATTTTTACCCTCCGGCTCCAGGAAAATCTGATGCTTTGGCTTATCGCTGAAACGTACAATTTTATCCTCAATGGATGGGCAATAACGCGGCCCTGTTCCCTCAATCACACCTGAGAACATCGGCGCACGATGCAGATTATCATTAATAATCTGATGTGTTTCCACAGATGTATACGTCAACCAACAAGGTAGCTGCTCATTCGTAGAAGATGTTGTCTCATAGGAAAAGAACTTCGGCTCATCATCGCCGGGCTGAATTTCAGTTTTGCTAAAATCAATTGTATCCTTATGCACACGCGGTGGTGTACCCGTTTTGAAACGTACAAGCTCGAAGCCCAGCTCACGCAGATGCTCCGACAATTTCAGAGATGGCTGCTGATTGTTTGGTCCGCTTTCATACATCAGCTCGCCCATAATGACTTTACCGCGCAGGTATGTTCCTGTTGTCAGCACTACAGCTTTGGCACGATATTCTGTACCTGTTTGAGTGACAACTCCTACACACTGACCATCCTCTACGATTAGACGATCTACCATGCCCTGACGCATCGTTAGATTAGATTCTTTCTCCATCGTTTCTTTCATTGTATGCTGATAAGAGAACTTATCCGCTTGCGCACGTAGCGCATGAACGGCAGGTCCTTTACCTGTATTGAGCATCCGCATCTGGATAAAGGTTTTGTCAATATTCCGGCCCATTTCCCCGCCGAGTGCATCTATTTCCCGTACAACGTGTCCTTTTGCCGGCCCACCAATGGATGGGTTACAAGGCATGAAAGCCACCATGTCGAGGTTGATCGTAATCATCAGAGTTTTTGAACCCATTCGGGCCGCTGCAAGAGCTGACTCTACCCCGGCATGTCCTGCTCCAACGACAATAACATCATATCTGCCGCCATCAAAAGCCATGTGTATTACCTCCTTATATTGCTGTTATCTATATGAAAACCAACACTTCCTGGCAACAACATCATTCCATCCTTTGACAACGGGCAGAAATTGTACCTTCCCATCATACACAACCATTTCATTGAAAGAAACGATAAAATGATTTACTTTCCTAGGCAGAACTGGGAGAAAATCTGATCTATTAATGCGTCATGCGCTGTATCTCCCACGATCTCTCCAAGCTGCTCCCATGCCAAACGAACATCGATCTGGATCATATCAATCGGAACAAACTGATCCGCAGCCTCATACGCATCAATCAGAGATTGCTTCGCCTTTTTCAATAAGGCAATGTGGCGAACGTTACTTACATACGTCAAGTCAGCAGACTCCAGCTTTCCACTGAAAAACAGCGTCGAGATGGCATCTTCCAATCGATCAACGCCCAGATCATCCTTCACAGACATCGGAACAAGCCGCTCCTCCGGAATGTAACGGAGCAGGACGTCACGGTCAATCTGTGGCGCTAAGTCCATTTTATTCATAATGATAATTGATTGTCTACCGCGGATTTGTTCCAGCAATTCAATCTCATCCTGATGAAGCGGCTCGGCCGCATTCACAACCATCAGAATCAGATCCGCATCATTGACAGCTGAACGTGAGCGCTCGACCCCAATCTTCTCAACAACATCCATTGTCTCACGAATCCCTGCTGTATCGAGCAATTTTAAAGGGATATTGTTTATTGTAATGAATTCTTCAATGACATCCCGGGTCGTACCCGGAATATCAGTCACAATGGCCCGGTTATCTTGAGCAAGTGTATTCATTAATGAGGATTTACCTACGTTAGGTCTTCCAACGATTGCTGTCGTGATGCCTTCACGTAATATTTTGCCTTGTTCTGCCGTAGTGAGCAACTTATCAATCTCAGCCATAACCTCACTGGATTTTTCTTTTATAAATTCAGACGTTAATGATTCCACATCATGCTCAGGATAATCGATATTTACTTCGATATGAGCCAGTGTCTCTACCAATGTATATCTCAAATCACGCAACTTGGAGGAGAGTTTACCTTCTACCTGCTTCAATGCTACCGAGAAAGCACGATCCGACTTCGAACGAATCAGATCCATGACTCCTTCAGCTTGGGACAAGTCAATCCGTCCATTGAGGAAAGCGCGTTTCGTAAATTCACCCGGTTCAGCCAAACGGATGTTCAGCTGCAGTAGCAGATCCATCACCCGCTTAACAGATACGACACCACCATGTGCACTAATCTCAACAACATCCTCTGTGGTGAAGGAACGAGGCGCACGCATCACCGTGACCAGTACCTCTTCAATCTTTTCACCATGGCCAGGATCTATAATGTGCCCGTAATGAACTGTATGGGAAGGTGCCTGAGTCAAAGGTGTTTTGCTGCGGAAAATCTTCTCTGTCTCGGTCACCGCATCCGGCCCGCTGACGCGAATAACGGCTATGCCGGCTTCACCAACCGCCGTAGATATGGCTGTAATCGTATCGCTAATCATTGTGATCTCTCCCTACTCTCTATAATGAAGTTGTCATCCATCCCATTCCGGAGAACGCCAACACATATTCAACTCAATGGGTACACTACTATCGCATATGCTTCGGTACGAAAAAAGCAATGGCTTCTGCACCGGGCAGGCAGCCATTGCGTCATCAATTGCGTGTTATTTCAACGTAATAACCACACGCCGATTGGGCTCTTCGCCCTTACTTAAGGTCTTAATCTGCGGGTGATTTTGCAGTTTGGCATGAATCACTTTACGTTCAAGCGGAGGCATCGGCTCTAGTACAACTTCCTTACCTGTACGGATTGCTTGTCCAGCCAATCGTTCAGCTAGATCTTCAAGCGTTTTCCGCCGGCGCTGACGGAAGTTCTCCGCATCAAGTACGATGCGAACGAAGCTTTCCGAGTACCGATTGGCTACGATATTGGTCAAATACTGAAGAGCATCCAGCGTCTGTCCACGTCTGCCAATAATCATGCCGAGGTCTTCCCCGGAAATATTGAAGATGTGACCATCCCGCTGTTTCTTGATATGCACTTCCACATCCAGCCCCATACCTGCCGCAACCTCTTTCAAAAACGCAGCCGCTTCTTCATAGGGATTATGGACTGCTACACCCTCAAGTAATGCTTCAATCTCAGGTTCAGGTGTGGCTGGTTTGATCGGCTGCGGTGCAGCTTCGGGTACGGGCAACAAGCTCACTTCAACTTTAGCAGCCTTCACCCCGAACAAACCCAGGAATCCTTTTGACGGCTGCTCTAAAACTTGTATCTCGACCTTGTCCCGGCTCACGCCAAGCTCAGCCAATCCTTGGTTTACAGCATCTTCAACGGTTTTTCCTGACGTAATGACTGTGGTCATTTCGATTTTTTGGCCCCTTTCGACCCTTTCCCAGAGACGGTTGCCTTGCCACCGTTTTTGCGTTTAGCTCCATTTTTGGAAGAGCTGCTTTGCTTCACGTTGACCTCGGCCACAACTTTATCATTATTCCGGTAAAGGAAATAGTTTTGCACGATGGTGTAGATATTACTGTAGAACCAGTAAAGCGGCAACGCTGACGGGAACTGATATGACATAACAAAAATCAAAATCGGATACACCCACAGCATGAACTGCATTGGGCCAATCTGCTGTGCAGGATTCATACGCATCATCATCCACGTTTGAATGAACGTTGTGATGGCAGCCAGCACTGGCAAAATAAACAGGTGATCCGGTGATCCCAGTTGGAGCCACAAGAAATCATGCGTTCTCAGACTGGAGTTTCCGTAAATGGAGTTATAAAGTGCGATGTAAATCGGCATCTGAATGATAAGAGGCAGACAGCCGGCCATCGGGTTAACCTTGTTCTCCTGAAACAATTTCATCGTCTCTTGCTGAACTTTCTCAGGTGTATCTTTATACTTGGCTTGAATCTCCTTCAGCTGCGGCTGAATGGCCTGCATCGCTTTGGAGCTGCGGACCTGTTTCATCGTCAATGGTAAAATCAATGTCCGTACAATAAGCACCATCACCAGGACAGCCAGTCCATATTCACCGCTAAACCAGTTAGCGAATGTATCGAGCGCCAGTGAGAACCAGTACACGACATTGGCTTGCCAGAATGATTCACTATTCTTCAGATCTTCCGTTGTAACCCCTGCACCTTGTGGAGTACATCCGGCGAGTACAGTGACCATTGCAATGACTGCAATGAGGAGAATCCACTTCCCCTTAGATGTCTTCAATCGCGACACTTCATAACCCCTCTCTTAACCATTCCATTCCACCGTAAATCATACCATAATTAGGAGGACAAATAAACCGAAGCTTACCGCTTGCACGACTTCAACAGGGAGGCCTTACGCAGTACATGCAACAGACTTTTTTCCATTTCCTTATAGGGCATGCCTAATGCACCTTTGCGGACGATGAAAATCAAATCCATCTGCGTAACAATCTCTTGTTCATGATGACGTACAATTTCCTTGATCATGCGTCTCATCCGGTTACGCACGACAGCGTTTCCTATTTTTTTGCTACAGGATACGCCCACCCGGAATTGTTCGGTATCTTTACGGCGGCAGCCATACACCACGAATTGATGATTGGCAAACGATTTTCCAAACCGATATACACGGCTAAAATCCGCACGGTTTCGCAGACGCAGTCTTTTATACACGGCGCTTCTCCTTGCTGTCCTTCATCAACGTTATTGACGGAGGTATCATTACTAATTTAGTATAGGCTTTCTTGATCGACGGTAAACCGTCTTGGCGACAACTTGTATATAAGGAAAGTTTCTGAAAAAGAGAAACTTAACCAACAATTATGATTAGCTAACTGGTACGCTTCTTCACAGCCTGTAAAGCAATGAATTACGCTATATAACCAGCCTGAATAATCCGTTTTAAGAAAAAAAAGACCACCTCGGTGGTCTTCAGATGCATTAAGCACTCAGGACTTTACGGCCTTTCAGGCGACGTGCAGCCAAAACTTTACGGCCGTTTTTTGTGCTCATTCTTTTACGGAAACCATGAACTTTTTTACGCTTGCTAACGTTCGGTTTGAATGTAGGTCTCAATGTATTGCACCTCCTTACAAGGAAATACTTATGTGATGAATCCTTTTCATCTTCACAGAAAACACCTTTATATATTTAACCACGTCCAATTGGAAAAGTCAACTGAAAAGCGACGCCTCCCTCCCTCTTTTTCATATGCTTTCCAGTGCTCAAAAAACATGCCTCTCTATCCTAGAGATTTTCCCCCAATAATACAGCCACAAAATCATCAAAAAAAGTTATCCCCAACCTCCGAAAAAGAGCTGATTTCTTCATCTTCTTCCGTTATCCACACTTCTTATAATATGTAATGAAATCTGTATTCCTGTTTTAAGTTATTCACATGTGGATAAAGAATAATAGGTTGAAGTTTGCAAAAATAATGCGTGATGTATCCGCTTCACTGTATAGGTTTACAACGTTTTAAGAAAGGTGTAGGATGGAAATCAGCATCTTGTATACAAGTATACCTTTTGTTTTTTTACCGTTTTTATTTCGCAAGCAATCGACACTAGATCGAATTGCGATACGAGAGCAGTACACATCAACTCTTGTGTGTACATTCAGTAATTTTGACTTTTCGACAATAGATTGAATTCTGAGGTGTAGCACATTGTGTTATGATTCTAACGTACGAATTACTTAATTTAGGAGCGTTAGCCATATGCAATTTCCATCTTCCTGGCTTCAAGGAGCATCTCGCGGTGAGGCCATAGCTTGCGAATTAAGGCTGAGAATCATCAACGGAACCCTTCGGCCTGGGGAAATTTTGTCGGAAAATCGAATTGCTGCTGATTTTGACAGCAGTCGCTCGCCTGTTCGCGAAGCATTGAGAACGTTGTCAAATGAAGGGCTGATTCGGCTTGAACGGATGGGCGTTGTCATCCTGGGCCTCAATATGAAGGATGTCGAAGAACTGTATGATGTGCGTTTTCTCATTGAAAGCTTTGTACAGCAACGGCTAGCGGCAGATGTGCCTCCAGCGCTAATCACGCAGCTGAGCAATATCATTGACAAAATGCAACTCGCTGGCAAACATCAAGATGCTGTCGAATTTGCTTATCAGGATCTTACGTTTCACGAGGCCATTGTCGAGGCAGCCTCCCATTCCCGTATCTCACACCTGTGGAAGAGCATCAGATATGTTGTGATGACGGTCATGCTACTTACTACGCGCAGAGTATTTGCCCAAGGTGAGCCCAAAGTAAGTACTGTAATTGAAAAACACCGCTCCCTTGCAACTGCTCTGGAATCAGGGGACAAAGCTCTGATCCAGCACGGGGTACGCACATATTTTAAAGACTCTGGCCAAACGTTACACGAAAGCTTTGAATTTTGAACTTGAGTTCTTACAGTATACCGTTGTCAGAAATCTTGGTATTTGTTAGAACCGAAAGCGTTGCGTACAGATTTTCTTATGAGTGACCATAGAGTTGGCAATCAATCCAGCGTCAAGGACGTGAATGATTGCCACATAACTTGTCGACAAGTATACAAAATGCGATTTTTTTCATTTTCCGGACATGATAAGGGTAGTTTGCTTCATTACATTGTTATCAGATCATCAAGATGCTAATTTTTTTATCACTGCTTTCATTGTAAGCGTTTATCCCAAGACAAAGGAGTAATTACATCATGAGCACGATTTTCGGATTATCCCATAATGCTACATTGCTGATCTGGACGTTGATGGCCATCATCTTCCTGATCCTCTTAATCTCCAAATATAAATGGAACCCCTTTATCACCCTTTTATTATCTGCATTAATGCTTGGTTTGCTTGCAGGTATGAAGCCAGCTGACGTCATTTCCTCCATTACGGGCGGACTTGGCGGTACTTTAGGCACGATCGCTATCGTCATCGGACTTGGTACCATGCTTGGTAAAATGATGGCTGAATCTGGCGGTGCCGAGCAGATTGCGACGACTCTTGTTGACCGATTCGGTGTGAAACGTGTGCACTGGGCTATGATGATTGTTGGATTCATTGTAGGTATTCCTGTTTTCTTTGAAGTCGGTGTCATTCTAATGATTCCGATCATCTTCACGGTAGCCCGCAAAACCAATATGTCCCTGCTTCAGATCGGTATTCCTATTTTGGCTGGTCTCTCCACAGTTCATGGGCTTGTTCCACCACATCCGGCACCGATGATTGCCATTGAAGCCTTCAATGCGGATCTGGGAAAAACGATTCTGTACTCTTTAATTATAGGCATCCCTACTGCGATTATTGCTGGACCGGTATTCGGTAAATTTATCGGCAAAAGAATTCACACCGAACCACCAGCTGAACTCGCTGAACAGTTCTCGTCTAAGAAAAACATTCATTTGCCCGGATTTGGCATTACATTGTTTACGATTCTGTTGCCCGTCATCCTGATGCTGATTGGCTCCATTGCAAACATCGTTGATCCTGATGCAACAAGTGGGTTTACCGTCTTTAGTGAGTTTATCGGCAATGAGATTATTGCTTTGTTGATCTCTGTTGTCTTTGCCCTCTTTTCACTCGGTTTTGCCCGCGGATTCACCAAACATGAACTTTCACGCTTCACCAGTGAATGTCTGGCCCCAACAGCTACCATTATTCTCATTATTGGAGGCGGCGGTGCCTTCAAACAGGTGCTGATTAACAGCGGCGTTGGTAATGCCATTGCAGAATTCGCCACAAATGCACACATTAATGTCATTTTGTTTGCCTGGCTTGTAGCTGCACTGATTCGTGTCGCTACTGGTTCAGCTACGGTTGCGATGACTACAGCTGCTGGTATTGTTGCTCCAGTACTCGCTCTTACACCAGGAGCTAACATTGAGCTGGTTGTACTTGCCACGGGGGCAGGCTCCCTTGTACTTTCCCATGTTAATGATGCAGGCTTCTGGATGATTAAGGAGTTCTTTAATATGAGTGTTGCTCAGACACTCAAGACGTGGACTGTTATGGAAACACTACTTTCTGTGGTTGGATTGATCTTTATTTTGCTACTAAGTACAGTGGTGTGATTGGACGCTAACATCCTTTTTCTCATATAAAAAATCGAAAGAAGGACGAACGAATGACCAATTATATGATTGGAATCGATATTGGAACAACCAGCACTAAATCCGTGTTATTCACAGAGCAAGGCGAGGTAATCACGACCTCCACTCAGGAATATCCGCTATACACACCTGCTCCGGATGTTGCAGAACAAGACCCGGATGAAATTATGCAGGCAGCCATCCGATCTGTACACGGCGTGATGACCCAGAGCGGAGTCTCGGCTAACCAGATTCTCTTTGTATCCTGCAGTTCAGCCATGCACAGTGTCATCGCCATGGATCAGAACGATCATCCGCTAACGCGCTGCATCACCTGGGCCGATAATCGAAGCGCAGCTTGGTCCGCCAAGCTGCAAGAAAATGGTGTCGGTCATCAAATCTATCTACGCACAGGCACCCCCATTCATCCGATGTCACCTCTGACCAAATTGATGTGGCTTCGTCATGACGAGCCAGAACTATTCGAACGCACGGCAAAGTTTATTTCGATCAAAGAGTACCTTTTCTTCCGTCTATTTGGGCAATATATCGTCGATCATTCCATCGCTTCGTGTACGGGACTGCTGAATCTAGAGCAACTGGACTGGGATCAGGAAGCACTGGATATCGCAGGGATCACACCGAATCATCTATCGAAGCTTGTACCGACGACTTATACAATAGAGGGAATGCATCCTGAATGGGCTGAAAAAATGGCTCTTTCCCCCTCCACGCCTTTTGTAATCGGCGCAAGTGATGGGGTACTATCCAACCTTGGCGTTAACGCCATCAAACCGGGCATCGTCGCCGCAACCATCGGAACGAGTGGAGCCATTCGTACTGTCGTTGATCGCCCTGTGACCGATCCGAAAGGCCGTACCTTCTGTTATGCCCTGACGGAAAAACTATGGGTTGTAGGTGGGCCTGTGAATAACGGTGGAATGCTGTTCCGCTGGGTACGGGATGAGTTCGCCGCGTCGGAAGTGGAAACAGCGAAACGCCTCGGCATCAACTCCTACGATGTACTGACCAAAATTGCAGAACGTGTTCCACCCGGCTCCGAAGGGTTGCTGTTCCATCCGTACCTCTCGGGCGAACGTGCTCCACTCTGGAACCCAGATGCCCGTGGCTCTTTTTTTGGACTGACCCTCCATCATAAGAAAGAGCACATGATTCGTGCAGTACTTGAAGGGGTTATTTTCAACCTCTATACCGTTCTGCTTGCCATGGAGGAACAGATCGGGCAACCCACCTCAATTCAAGCGACGGGTGGGTTTTCACGATCGCCGTTGTGGCGGCAGATGATGTCCGACATCTTTAATCAGGAAGTCGTTGTGCCTGAGAGCTTTGAAAGTTCATGCCTCGGTGCTGTTGTTCTAGGCCTGTATGCTACGGGACGAATCAAGTCTCTTGAAGAGGTTTCCTCAATGATAGGCACAACTCACCGGCATACGCCAGTCAAAGAACATGCCTCCCTCTATCAGGAGCTACTGCCGATTTACATTCGCATTTCACGTAAACTTGAAGAGGAATATGCAGACATTGCAGAATTCCAACGCAAAATGTCTATTCTTCATATATAAGTAGAGGGAGACCCCGCAGCCATAAAACGGCTGCGGGGTCTCCCTCTTTTTGATGTCATTTTGTCTCTACCCATGAGCACATCCATACTTGTGGTCTACCTCAATTATTTCCTCATGGTCACTTTTGATGTAATCAGCCATCCCTTTTTAGTCACTTTATGAGCATTCAGCAATCCAAAACCTCACCTTTTTACGACATGGCACCTCATGAGGTTGAAAAGGACTAATTACTATTCTTCTCATTTTCCCACTTAACTCACTTCAATTCACTTTCAGTTTATCCACAGCGAAGTTATTCACATCGCAAGTCCACTTTTGCACATCATTTAGCATCTTTCGACGGATATCCTGTGTATAAAAGTTTTTGGCACTTTAGGTCATGCTGTCGAAAATTAAACAATTTATAAACAATATATTGTGTTGTGACTAAAAATTATACACAAGTTATTGAATTTGTGGATAAAATCTCGCCATACGTTGAAATGCGGGGCTTCTTTTGCTATGATTGTATTACTTTTGGATGTGAATATGTGATCTGACCCATAATATTATCAACAGCCTGTGGATAAAGTTGTGAACAATTTTCCGTTGTTCCTTCTTTTTTTGTTTTTGACCTGTGGGGGTTTGGGGATAAATTCGGCAATATATCTCGTATTTCGACACTGCATCATGGCTTAAGCCACACTTGGAACATGTAAAAGGAGTGACAGTCTGTGGACAGCCATACTTCTGATTTATGGCAGCAAATTTTATCAATCATACAAAATAAACTCAGCAAACCCAGCTTCGACACCTGGTTCAAAGCAACCAAGGCCACCAAGCTGAACGATCAGACCATCGTCATCTCCGCCCCAACTACGTTTGCCGTCGAATGGCTGGAGAGCCGTTACACCAAACTGGTTGGTTCGACGGTCTATGAACTGCTTGGCAAACAGGTCGATGTGAAATTTGTCATCGAGGAGAACAAACCTGTAGAACCAGATCCGCAGTTGCCGGCACCGACGCCGACAGTCGTTCAGGAAGAAGCCGTGCTCAGCATGCTGAATCCTAAATATACGTTCGACACCTTTGTCATTGGGCCGGGTAACCGTTTTGCCCACGCCGCATCGCTGGCGGTCGCTGAAGCGCCCGCCAAAGCCTACAATCCTCTTTTCCTATATGGAGGCGTAGGACTTGGCAAAACCCACTTGATGCATGCCATCGGACATTATATTTTGGAGCATAATCCGAGTAGCAAGGTGGTTTATTTGTCATCTGAGAAATTCACGAATGAGTTCATCAACTCCATCCGTGATAATCGCGGGGAAAGCTTCCGGAACAAGTACCGGAGCGTAGATATACTGCTTATTGATGATATTCAGTTCCTGGCCGGGAAAGAATCAACACAAGAGGAATTTTTCCATACGTTTAATGCGCTGCATGAGGAACGGAAGCAGATCATCATCTCCAGCGATAGACCACCTAAGGAAATTCCAACCCTGGAGGAGCGGCTGCGCTCCCGGTTTGAGTGGGGGTTAATTACGGATATTCAGCCTCCGGATCTGGAGACGCGGATTGCGATTTTGCGTAAAAAAGCGCGTGCGGAGAATCTGGATATTCCAAATGAAGCGATGATGTACATCGCCAATCAGATTGATACGAACATTCGGGAGCTTGAAGGAGCCCTGATTCGTGTCGTTGCTTACTCTTCACTGACCAATCAGGACGTTAGTTCTCATCTGGCCGCTGAAGCACTGAAGGATATTATTCCTTCAAGCCGTCCCAAAATGATCACGATTCAAGACATCCAACAAAAGGTCGGCGAATACTACAGCCTCAAGCTTGAAGATTTCAAAGCACGGAAACGGACAAAAGCTGTTGCTTTTCCTAGACAGATCGCTATGTATCTCTCTCGTGAACTGACAGACTTTTCTCTGCCCAAAATCGGGGAGGCTTTTGGAGGACGAGATCATACCACGGTCATTCATGCCCATGAAAAAATCTCTCAAGCGATCAAGAACGATCAAGATCTCTATAAAGTTATCAACAACTTAACCGAAAAAATTAAGAATCCAACCTGAACAAGTCCCAAGCCTATGCACAACGTGTACACATGTGGATAGGCTTAATTTTATGGGTTTAACCCTACTTATCCACATATTCAGTGCCCCTATTACTATTATTACTATAAAGATCTAAAGATATCTTCTCCAAAAAGCCGTTGCAAAGCACGGCCTTCGGCCTTTCGATAAACACCTTTTTAAGACCAAAACAAAACCAAAAAACATCTAACAAATCCGCTAGGAGTGAAACCATGAAAATCAGCATAATGAAAAGTTATCTTAACGAATCCATTCAACAAGTATCCAAAGCGATCTCAAGTCGTACGACGATCCCCATTCTGAGCGGTATCAAGTTCGACGTGAATCACCAAGGTGTAACGTTGACAGCAAGTGACACAGATATCTCCATTCAGTCATTTATCCCACTTGAAGAGGGAGACAAAAGTGTGGTGCAAGTAGAACAACCGGGTAGCGTTGTTCTGCCAGCCAAATTTTTCGTAGAGATCATCAAAAAGTTGCCTTCGCAGGAAGTACACATGGAAGTCAAAGAAAACTTCAACACTTTTATTTCGGCAGGTGCAACGGAGATTCAACTGGTAGGTCTGGACCCGGAAGAGTTCCCGGTACTGCCAAGCATTGAAGAGAACCAAACGGTCTCCATTCCTGGAGATTTGCTGAAAAATATGATTAAACAGACCGTGTTCTCCATTTCCACCCATGAAACGACACCTATTCTGACAGGTGTACTCTGGAGTCTTGGTGATAACGAGTTGAAATTTGTGGCAACGGACCGTCACCGTCTTGCTACACGTGCGGCAATGCTGGATAATGCAGAGGGTATCCGTTTCAACAACGTCGTCATTTCCGGTAAAACACTAAACGAGCTGAGTAAAATCGTTCCCGACCAGAACACGCTTGTGGATATCGTTGTCGCAGATAATCAGGTGTTGTTTAAAATTGACCGTGTACTTTTCTACTCCCGTATTTTGGACGGGACATATCCGGATACTTCTAGAATTATTCCAACGTCATACAAAACAGAACTTGTTTTGGACACAAAAAAATTAAGTGAATCGATTGACCGGGCTTATTTGCTGTCGCGTGAGGAAAAAACAAACATTGTGCGCATGCAGACGATGGACTCCGGCACGATTGAAATATCCTCCAGCTCCTCTGAGCTTGGTAAAGTAAGAGAAGAGATTGAGCCGGCTGAATTTTCGGGTGAACCGCTCAAGATCTCGTTTAACTCCAAATACATGCTGGATGTGCTGAAAGTGGTGGAGAGTGAGCAACTGATGATTGCCTTTACGGGTGTCATGAGTCCCATTATCTTGAAACCGCTCGACGACAGTCAGAGCCTATACGTCATCCTGCCTTACCGGACGACCAATTAACGAAAGGAAGATCACACGATGAAGCAAGTATCGATTCGAACGGAATATATTAAGCTTGACCAATTTTTGAAACTAGCAGACTGCATCCCTACTGGAGGTATGGCAAAAGCCCTCCTCCAAGAAGGGCTTGTTCGTGTGAATAAAGAGGCTGAGGAACGCCGTGGACGGAAGTTATACCCTGGGGATATCGTAGAGGTAGACGGAGAAGGCACGTTCGAAGTGGTTGCGGAGTAAAAGACCAAGGTGCAATCCTGCTGCCTCCTGACGGACGGGATAAAAGGGAGGTTAACGCGTGTTTGTAAACAGCATAGAGTTGCAGCAATTCCGCAATTATGAGCATCTGAAGCTGGAATCATTTGGACCCGTCAATCTGTTGATTGGACAAAATGCCCAAGGCAAGACCAATCTGGCCGAGGCTATTTTTGTGCTGGCACTCACCAAGAGCCACCGCACCTCCCGAGATAAGGAACTGATCCGTTTTGGGGAAGAGCGGTCAAGGCTCACCGCCGAGGTCGACAAAAAATACGGAGCAGTTAAGCTGGAGCTGTCCTTATCACAGCAAGGGAAAAAGGCAAAGATTAACGGTCTAGAGCAACGTAAATTAAGCGATTTTGTCGGCTCTCTCAACGTGGTGATGTTTGCCCCCGAGGATCTGGAGATTGTCAAAGGCACACCGGGGGTTCGCCGCCGGTTCCTTGACATGGAGATCGGGCAGGTGGCTCCAGGTTATCTCTATCATCTGCAGCAGTATCAGAAAGTGCTGATGCAACGGAATAATCTACTCAAGCAACTGTGGGGAAAAGGGGATTCAGCTCAAGCGATGCTGGAGATCTGGAACGAACAGCTTGCAGAGCACGGTGTTAAAATCGTCAAAAAAAGGAAACAATTCATAAAGAAACTTCAAAAGTGGGCAGAAACGATCCATCAGGGGATTACTGGAGGTGGAGAAGTTCTGCGTCTGGCCTACCTTCCCTCCTTCAGCGAAGCCGCTGAGGAAGATGAAGCTGTCTTAATGGAGCAATTTATGATAAAATTATCACAAATGAAAGAGCAGGAGATTCGCCGGGGCACAACGCTGAGTGGGCCACATCGGGATGACCTGTCCTTTTTCATTAACGAACGGGAAGTACAAACGTATGGCTCTCAGGGGCAGCAACGCACAACAGCGTTGTCTCTTAAGCTTGCGGAGATTGAACTGATTCATGAAGAGATCGGGGAATATCCGGTTCTGTTGCTGGATGACGTATTATCCGAACTTGATCCTTTTCGTCAGACCCAGCTGATCGAAACATTCCAAAGCAAGGTACAGACTTTTATTACCGCTACGGGAATCGAGAGCCTGAACGTTGACAAGCTTAAAGACGCTAGTATCTATCACGTTCATGCCGGACAGGTGGAACGCTAAGGGGTGAGGGCTTATGTACATTCATCTGGGCGGTGAAAAAATCATCCGTTCTTCTGAGTTGGTTGCTATTTTTGATATATCGATCGAGAAATCCTCAAAAATATCCAAGCAGTATGTTACACATGCCGAACAGGAAAAAACGGTCGAACATATCGGCGAAGAGGAAGCAAAGTCTATCGTGGTGACGAAAAACATTGTGTATTACTCACCGATTTCCTCCGCAACGCTCAAGAAGCGTGCGCACCATTTTCCTGATTTATAGCGGATATTCAAGAGAGAATTTCTTTGTCTGCTAATATTCTTAAGTTAACGCATATTCAAGATATTGAATCTATAGAAGTAGGTGAAAGGCATGTCTATGAATCAACCGTCATATGATGCGAATGAAATTCAGGTCCTTGAAGGACTGGAAGCCGTACGTAAGCGTCCGGGGATGTACATCGGTTCCACCAGTGCCAAAGGTCTGCATCATCTGGTCTGGGAAGTAGTGGACAACAGTATCGATGAAGCGCTGGCGGGTTACTGTGATCATATCGAGATCAACATCCATGAAGACAACAGTGTAACCGTTGTGGATAATGGACGGGGTATTCCAGTTGGCGAACATGCCAAAATGAAACGTCCAGCTCTGGAAGTCGTTATGACTGTTCTTCATGCAGGGGGTAAATTCGGCGGCGGAGGGTACAAGGTATCCGGTGGTCTGCACGGTGTAGGTGTATCCGTTGTTAACGCACTTTCTGAAAAAGTAGTCGTTACTGTAAAACGGGATGGTCATATCCATCAACAGGAATACCGCCGCGGTGCTCCGCAATATGATCTCAAAGTGATCGGCACAACCGACGAGACGGGAACAACTGTGACGTTCCATCCCGATCCGGAGATTTTTACAGAAACTTTGGTATATGATTACGAAACATTGCTTACACGTGTCCGTGAGCTGGCGTTCCTGAACAAAGGAATCGGTCTGACTCTGACAGATGAGCGTACAGGTGTAACTAACTCCTTCATGTACGAAGGCGGGATCATTGAGTATGTATCCTTCTTGAATCAAAAGCGTGAAGTGTTGCATGAGAATCCGATCTACGTTGAAGGTTCACGGGATAACATTCAGGTGGAGGTTGCACTGCAATACAATGACAATTACACCGAGAATATTTATTCTTTTGCGAATAACATTAACACCCATGAGGGCGGAACGCACGAGTCAGGCTTTAAGAGTGCACTCACCCGGATTATTAATGACTATGCCCGTAAGGCTGGTGTAATCAAGGATAGTACCGGCAATCTGTCTGGTGACGATGTGCGTGAAGGTCTGACGGCCATTATTTCGGTCAAAATTCCGGAACCGCAATTCGAAGGACAAACAAAAACAAAGCTCGGAAACAGTGAAGTACGTGGTATTGTGGAGTCTTTGTTTGCAGAGAAGCTGCAGGAGTTCTTGGAAGAGAATCCTTCCGTATCCCGTCGTATTTTGGAAAAAGGATTGCAGGCTGCGCGTGCCCGTGAAGCGGCTCGTAAAGCTCGTGAACTGACACGCCGTAAAGGCGCGCTTGAAGTCAGCTCCCTGCCGGGTAAGCTGGCGGACTGTTCATCCAAAGATGCGTCCATCAGTGAATTGTACATCGTCGAGGGTGACTCTGCCGGCGGTTCAGCCAAACAGGGTCGTGACCGTCACTTCCAGGCTATTTTGCCGCTTCGTGGTAAGATCCTGAACGTGGAAAAGGCACGTCTTGACCGTATCCTGGGTAATGCCGAGATTCGTGCGATCATCACTGCGATGGGAACAGGGATCGGCGATGATTTCGACATCTCCAAAGCACGTTATCACAAAATCATTCTGATGACCGATGCCGATGTCGATGGTGCCCATATCCGTACACTGTTGCTGACATTCTTGTATCGGTATATGCGCAAAATCATTGAGGCCGGTTATGTATATATTGCACAGCCACCACTGTTCAAGATTGAGCGTAACAAAGTCATTCGTTATGCAGGCTCCGAGAAAGAGCGTGACGAGATTATTGCTTCATTGGGTGAGAACGTCAAGTTCAATATCCAGCGGTACAAAGGTCTTGGCGAGATGAATGCGGGACAATTGTGGGAAACCACGATGGACCCGGAAAGCCGGACAATGTTGCAAGTATCGATCAGCGATGCGATGCTCGCGGATGCCATGTTTGACACCTTGATGGGAGATAACGTCGAACCTCGTCGTGACTTCATCCAGGAGAATGCAAAATACGTGAAAAACCTCGATATTTAACGAGTTGCGAAGAGGCGCCTGTGAGGGCGCCTTTTTTTATATTATGAGTGATATGCGCTTATTTACCTGGCAGTCCGTCGTTTGATTGCGGAAGCCTGGGCTTTGGAAGCCTTCGAGGTTGTTTTTTTCGCTTTGCCTTTTTTGGAGGGTAAGCGTCCGTAAGCAATGGCATAACGCTTGATTTTGCGGTAAGCCTCTTTATCGGGAAGCAGACCAAAGGCATAGATGCCAGGCAGTGTGTTGACCTCCAGAATCCAGGGACGCCCATGATCATCCAAAGCGATATCAATTCCAATCTCTTTGAGTCTGGGAAAAGAGCTTTGCAATTGGACAGCAGTATGGATACCGAGGCGGTGCAATTCATGCTTAAGCTTTTGATATCCTTCCCTTTTGAGTTGCGGGAGTACAAGTTCTTCAAAGGTGGCCAGACGGCCGCCTCCGTGGATATTGGTAATGATTTTTCCTGGCGCAGCAACCCGTCCGAGAATACCTGTCGTTTCCCAGCTGTGCTGTGGATTCTTCTGGGTTAATACGCGCAGGTCAAAAGGTAATCCCTCATGTGTCATTAGTGGAATACCCTGTTGAATGATATAGTCACGTTTCTGAATACGTTCGTTCAATGCGTTCTCAAGTTCTGTGAGCGAATGAAAGACTCGCTCTTCAGTTCCATGTTGCAGATGATAGGTCGTAAGATTGGACATGGTCGGAGGAGTAGGCTCTGATTCTACTGATTCGGGTGAGGTGGATTCGTCAGATACTTCATCGTTTATGGATTCGGCAGTTGAGTCTGCAGAACGAGGGACTGTGATTGTGGTGTGAACTGTCCTTACCCTCATCACCCCATTACCGTAAGTTCCCCTGTCGGGCTTAATAAAATTGGCTGGGAATAACTCGGTCATTCGTTCTAGTGTTTGTGAGCTATATTTTCGGGTCACCGGTATATATTCATTGACATGACGACTGCGTTGCAAAATTGCTGTTTTAGTCCATTTGCTGGAGACACGCTGGATGCTCATGTGCATCAGTCCTTTCTTGTTTTGATCCGTTGTGCTGAGGGACATTATGCAGAAAATCAAAGGACAAGAGATGATTTCAGTGGTATAATAGAGGAATATGGCGTTTTGTGCTGTCAGCCGATAAAATTGCAGTTTGATGGCCACGTGGGAACGGATCTAGCCTTGATTGGACAGTACATATGCCGCTTTTCTAGCATTGTATGTGCAATTGCAGAGGAAGGCAGGGCGAACCCCCAGACACGCTCAAGTTCCTGGAAGAAAGGCTATTGCCCAGCGGACGTTTAATTGTGTAACTTTTGTGAAAGTAATATAATAAAGAGTAGCGTTCTTGCGCGGTTTTAGCCTTGTTAGGCTTTTCACATATATTAATTTTCTGGAAATGATTGATTTGGAACGTTTGTTGAAGGACAAGAAGGAGGTCCAGCATGGCGGAAGAAATGAACTCGCAGATTAAAGATCGGGATATTGGCGTCGAGATGCGTGAATCGTTTATGGATTATGCGATGAGCATCATAGTGAGCCGTGCCCTGCCAGATGTGCGTGATGGATTGAAGCCGGTTCACCGGCGCATTCTGTATGCAATGTCGGAGCTTGGCATGACACCTGATAAACCACATAAAAAATCAGCCAGAATCGTCGGCGAAGTTATCGGTAAGTATCACCCGCACGGTGACTCTGCCGTTTACGAGACGATGGTACGGATGGCACAGGACTTCTCCCTGCGTTACATGCATGTCGATGGACACGGTAACTTCGGATCAGTCGATGGTGATATGGCTGCAGCGATGCGTTATACCGAGGCACGTTTGTCCAAGATTGCGATGGAAATGCTCAGAGATATCAACAAGGACACCATTGACTTCCAACCAAACTATGATGGCGAAGAAAATGAACCTATTGTTCTCCCTGCTCGTTTTCCTAACTTGCTTGTCAATGGAGTTGGCGGGATCGCCGTAGGTATGGCTACCAACATTCCTCCTCATAATCTGGGAGAGGTTATTGACGGCGTACAGGCCATGATTAAAAATCCAGACATTACGTCCATGGAACTGATGGATTATATCCAAGGTCCAGACTTCCCTACATCTGGTTATATTCTGGGACGTTCAGGTATTCGTCAGGCTTACCAGACTGGACGCGGATCGGTAACGATGCGTGCCAGAACCAATATCGAAGAGAACAATAACAAAGCTCGTATCGTCGTTACAGAGCTTCCGTACCAGGTGAACAAAGCAAGACTCGTAGAGAAAATTGCTGAACTGGTACGTGACAAAAAGATCGATGGCATAACCGATCTGCGTGATGAATCTGACCGTAATGGTATGCGGGTTGTGATTGAGCTTCGCAGGGACGTCAATCCTGGTGTTGTGCTGAACAATTTGTACAAGCACACTTCGATGCAGTCCACATTCGGTATTAACATGCTTGCGATCGTCAATAAAGAACCAAAGATTCTGAATCTGCGTGAAGTGTTATATCACTATTTGCAGCACCAGATTGAGGTTATTCGTCGCCGTACACAATTCGAATTGAGAAAAGCCGAAGCTCGTGCTCACATTCTGGAAGGTTTGCGTATTGCATTGGATCACATCGACGAGATCATTACGTTGATTCGTTCATCAAGCAATACAGATGCCGCTAGAGAAGGTTTGATTGAGCGTTTCTCACTCAGCCATGACCAGGCGCAAGCTATTCTGGATATGCGTTTGCAACGTCTGACAGGTTTGGAACGTGAACGGATCGAGAACGAGTACAACGAATTGATGGTCAAAATCCGCGAGTATCGCGAAATTTTGGCTAATGAACATCTTGTACTTGAGATTATCAGTACAGAGCTTCAGGAAATTCGTGAGCGTTTTGGTGACGATCGCCGTACCGAGATCACGGTTGGAGAAGAAAGTATTCTGGATGAGGATCTGATTCCACGTGAAGAAGTAATCATCACGATTACCCACACAGGTTACGTTAAACGTCTGCCTGTATCTACCTACCGTAGCCAAAAACGCGGAGGACGCGGTGTTGTAGGGATGGATACAAAGGATACCGACTTTGTCGAGCATCTTTTTGTTACCAACTCTCACAATTACCTGATGTTCTTCACGGATAAAGGTAAAGTATATCGCCTGAAAGCTTATGAGATTCCAGAGCTTGGACGTACAGCGCGTGGGACACCAATTATCAACCTGATTCAGATTGAGCAAGGGGAGTCTGTCAATGCGGTTATTCCAGTACAGGAATTCGAGAGCGATAAGTATCTATTCTTTGCAACACGTCAGGGTGTAGTGAAGAAAACGCCGCTTGAAGATTACACGAACATTCGCAAAGGCGGACTTATCGGGATCTCCTTGCGTGATGATGACAGCCTGATTGATGTGAAGCTGACGGATGGGCAACAAGAGATTATCATGGGTACAGCTCATGGAATGTCTATTCGTTTCTCGGAGGGTAATGTACGTTCTATGGGACGTAGTGCTACCGGGGTTAAGGGTATCACGCTTGACGATCAAGACGCGGTTATCGGTATGGACGTCGTAGATGCTGATCTGGATGTTTTGATTGTCACAGCCAAAGGGTACGGTAAACGGACCCCAGTTAGTGATTACCGGATGCAAACTCGTGGTGGTAAAGGAATCAAGACGATCAATGTTACCGAGAAGAACGGTGCTGTTGTCAGCCTCAAAATGGTTAAAACAGAAGAGGATCTGATGATTATCACATCCAGTGGTACATTAATTCGGATGAGCATGGATGGCATCTCAACCATGGGTCGCTATACTCAGGGTGTGAAGCTAATCCATATTCGTGAGGAAGACGCTGTAGCTACCGTAAGCCGAATTGATAAAAATGAAGAAGAACCAGATGAAGAAAACGATGAAGCAACAGAATCTGGGGCGTCCTCTGATACAGAGTTAAATCTGGAAGAAGGCATGGCGTCTGAAGCAGAAGCTGATGTTCAAGATGATGATTCAGGTTCGGAAGAATAACATAGGTATCTTGTTTTATTGAATCGTTAAGAAACTTGAAACAGGATACGAAGGGCTCCCTTTATGGGGGCCTTTTTGATATGTACAGAAGAAATAATGGAAGCTTCAAAATCTAGGATGTACAGCCTGTTTTCTGAGTAATATAATGGGAAATAACATGAGAAACCGGGACTATGGTCTTGTATTGTCATCATCTTAAGAAGAACGATGAGTGAGGGGAATCGGTATGGGATTAATTACCCTGTCAGAAGTCAAACCAGGACTAAAATTGGGAAGTGATGTGCAGACGTCGCGTGGCAATGTGTTGCTTCAAAAGGGTAAAATTATTTTACCTAAAGATATGGAAGTCCTCAGGGCATTTTTGATTCATCAGGTGGACATCGAACAAGAGAGGACAGGAACTAGCAGTGGAGGTTCCAAAGGAGTAACTGGACCCAGCGGAGCATTAGGAACAGCCGTCGCAGAGAAGAATGGGGATCGGACAATTACAATAGTTTCAGCGCCAGTTATTACACTTCAAGATGAATACGAGAAAATGGTTACGTTGACTAAAAACGCGTTTCTCTCCTCATTAGCTGCTGAATTGCCCGTTTATGAGTTACGGACACAGCTAGAGGCTTTGTTCATACATCTCAAACAATATAATGTGCTTACCTTCAGTCCACGCAATATGAAAGAGCATGATTATGTATATCACCATGCTGTGCTAAGCGCGATCACATCCTATCAACTGGCTCAGTGGATTGATCTCCCCTCCAAGGACTGGATGCAGGTTGCCTTTGCTGGATTGTTCCATGATATCGGTAATAACAAGGTTGATCCGCAGATTCTCCATAAACCTTCTTCTCTGACAGCGGAGGAGCAAGAGGAGATCAGGCAACACACCAAGTATGGTTATCAGATTCTTAAACAGGCTAAGGCCATCAATGAAGGTGCAAGACTTGCAGCACTGCAGCATCACGAAAAAGTGGATGGATCGGGTTATCCCTTGCAACTTACCGGGACACAGATTCATATCTATGCCAAAATCGTAGCTATCGCAGATATTTTCCATGCAATGACCCTAGAGAAGATTTATCGTAAGGCTCAATCTCCGTATCTGGTTCTGGAACAAATTCAAAGTGAGGCGTTTGGTAAACTGGAACCTTCTGTTGTGAATATGTTTGTGCAACGCTCCACCCAGATTCATAACGGAATACGAGTGAAACTGAGTAATAACCAGATTGGGGAAATTATTTTCTCAGATCGAGATCATCCTACTCGGCCAATGGTATCTGTAGAAGGATCGATTATTAATTTGATGCAACAAAGACAGTTATATATTCAAGAAGTATTAGGTTAGAAGCATAGTTGGATTTGTAATGTGAAGACCTTCTCATAACGAGAGGGTCTTTTTTTAATATGGTAGTTAAAAGATTAACGTTTATGAGTATATTCGTTATCAAATGAGTCCAACTATAGTTTAGTGTTAAGTAATAAAAGAAATTAGAAAAAACACTTGCATTAAAATTCTCTACATGGTATATTCTAATTCCGGCCAAGAAAACACAGTTTACACGGTGCGGCAAGCCAGTAAAAACAAGCTTCGAAAGAAACTTAAAAAAAGTGCTTGCAAAGTTGGTTCGGAAATGATATGATATAAAAGTTACTGAAGCGAATGAGTGACAGTGACTGAATGCGTTTGATCTTTGAAAACTGAACAACGAGTGAGTAAACATTCTGCTTGCAGAATGATGTGAAGGTTTTTGGTACATGCCATCTGGCTGTATGGAAACTGGAACACAAATGAGATTTTAATCTCGTCAGATTCAAAATGAGCTTATCGCTCTTTTCAATAACTTTATTGGAGAGTTTGATCCTGGCTCAGGACGAACGCTGGCGGCATGCCTAATACATGCAAGTCGAGCGGAGTTGATGGAAAGCTTGCTTTCCTGATACTTAGCGGCGGACGGGTGAGTAACACGTAGGCAACCTGCCCTCAAGCTTGGGACAACT